>CAYXKT010000058.1:0-15645 GCA_964465735.1 uncultured bacterium | reverse complement strand
CCTATACTCCAATATTTCCTGTCTCTGCTTTCTGTCCGGTCATCAGGAGGCTCAAGAGCTTCCGGTCGGCTTTGTGGGCTAAGAGAACTCCGGTTATTTCTCCCTCGTAGATGACGGCGATCCGGTCGCTCAGGACCGCCAGTTCGTCAAGGTCTTCGGAGATGAGGAGGATCGCCGCTCCCTGTTGTTTTAAGTCTTCCAGCTTCTCTCTGACAAAGCGGGAGGATCCGATATCCAGCCCACGGGTGGGGTGGACGGCGAGGAGAAAGCGGGGGCGGGCGGAGAGTTCCCGGGCCAGTATTACTTTCTGGAGGTTCCCTCCGGAGAGGAGACGGACCGGTCCGGAGAGGTTGGGGATATTGATAGCGTACTCCTGGTGGATTCGTCTGGCTTCTTCTTCTGCTTTACGGTAATCGAGGCGGATGCCCCGGCGGATCGGGGACTGTCGGTAGCTTTTCAGGATGACGTTGTCACGGTAATTCAAGCCGGGGGCGGTCCCTGTCCCGTGCCGGTCTTCCGGGACGCAGGCCAGACCGGCTTCGATGATCCGGGCCGGGTTCCGGCCGGAGATCTCCTCTTTTCCCAAGCAGACCATCCCCCCGGATGGTCTCCTCAAGCCGGTCAGTACTTCTTCCAGTTCCTTCTGTCCGTTGCCTGAGATCCCGGCCATTCCGACGATCTCCCCCCGGCAGACATCGAGGGTGACCCCTCGCAGGGCCGGGACCTGACGGTTATCGACGGCCTGAAGGTTTCGAATTGAGAGGATCGGCTCGCCGGCACCGAACTTTTTTCTATTGATTTTTCCTCGGATCTCCCGGCCCATCATCCGTCGGACCAGGTCCCGTTCTTCGGTCTCTTCCCGGCGGATGGTTCCGACGTTTCTTCCCCGGCGGAGGATGGTGATCCGGTCGGAAACGGCCATCACCTCTTTAAGTTTGTGGGAGATAAAGACGATCGTCGTCCCCTGGCCGGCCAGGGTCCGGAGGGTGGCGAAGAGTCCTTCGGTCTCTTGCGGGGTGAGGACAGCGGTCGGTTCGTCGAGGATCAGGACTTTCACCCGCCGCAGGAGCAGCTTTACGATCTCCACCCGTTGCTGTTCTCCGACCGAGAGGTCCCAAACCGTGGCCCCGGGATCGATCTCCAGACCATACTCCCTGGAGATTCGCTCAATTTCTTGTCCGGCCCGGCGATAATCGAGGATGAATCCGTAACGGCGCAGGCCGAGGATGATGTTTTCCAGAACGGTATGGCGTCTGACCAACATAAAATGCTGATAGACCATCCCGATCCCCGCCTGGAGAGCTTCCCGGGGGGAGTTGAATACCATACGTTGGCCATTGAGGAGGATCTCGCCGGCGTCCGGCTGGTAGAGGCCGGCGAGAATCTGCATCAGGCTGGATTTCCCGGCCCCGTTTTCTCCCAGCAGAGTGTGGATCTCCCCGGAGAGGAGCCGAAAATCGATACGATCGTTGGCGACAACACCGGGGAAGCGCTTGACGATCCCGGTCATCTCAACGGCGAAGTTCATTTTTCTCTGCGGGTTGCTCTCCCCGCCTCGGCCCCTTTTTTATCCACTAATTACACTAATTATTTCGTACCGCTTACCGATCATCGTTTACTGCTTACCGATTACCGATCACCGATTACTGCTCACCGATCACCGTTTACTGCTTACCGATTACCGATCCCGATTATCGAGGAATCTCCCCTTCCACCCCTTCAACGAAGTAGGTCATCGAGAAGAGTTCTTCATTGGAGAGAGTTTTTCCGGCCGGGATGACGATCTCCCCCTGCTGGCCCCGGATTGGTCCGGAGAAGATCTTGTACTCTCCGGCGGCGATACTATCTTCTTTGGCCTTGACCAGTTCTCGGACCTCGTCGGGGACCATTGGACCGAAGGGGGCGAGTCCGACCAGGCCGGTCTCGATCCCCCACCAGATCGGTTGGTTGGTCCAGGTCCCATTGTGGATCGCATCGGCTACTGCGGTATAGACCACGGACCAGTTCCAAATTACGCCGGTCAGGTGGGCCCCGGGGGCGAAACGGGACATATCCACGTTATAGCCGATCGAGTATTTCCCCGCCTCCTCGGCCGCCTGCTGGGGGCCGGGGGTATCCTGGTGCTGGGCGATCACATCGGCTCCGACCTCGATCAGGCTACTCGCCGCTTGACGTTCCTTTGGGGGGTCGAACCAGGTGTAGGTCCAGACCACCCGGACCGTGGCCTCGGGGTTGGCCTTTCGCGCTCCGAGGGTGAAGGCGTTGATGCCCCGGATCACCTCCGGGATCGGGTGGGCGGCGACGTAGCCGATCAGATTGGAATCGGTCATCTTCCCGGCAACCAGGCCGGCGAGGTAACGGGCCTGGTACATCTTGCCGAAGTAATTTCCCAGGTTGGGTCCGGTCCGGCGGCCGGAGCAGTGCATAAAGATCACTTCGGGGAACTGTTTTGCCACTTCTGCCGTCTGCTCCATATAGCCGTAACTGGTGGCGAAGATCAGGTTGAAGCCCTGGGAGGCCAGCTGGGCCATCACCCGGGTGGCATCGGCGGTCTCGGCTACCGACTCCACCCCCCGGGTGGTCTTGACGAAGGGAAGTTTCTCCAGCTCTTGCCGGCCCAGATCGTGAGAGTAGCTCCAACCGGCATCACCGACCGGGGAGATGTAGAGCAAACCGACTTTGAGCATCCGCTCATCGGTCTCAAGGACCGGTTGCCCGCATCCGGCGAGCAGTGCCGCCGCCAATATAATCAAAACCGGCAAGGAAAAGCATTTCTTCATTTGTTCGGACCTCTGATATTCGCTGATTTTACGGATTAGTTCCCCGCTGCGTATTTGTCTGAGGGCGGGCAAGGCCCCGGCGATTTTAGGCACTGCAGACTTCAGGCACTTCAAGCTTCTCTCAATAGGCTCCCTGACCTTTGAAGACGACCAGGATGGTCCTGAGGATAATCTTGATGTCGAGCCCGAAGGACCAGTTCTCGATATAGAAGAGATCGAACTTCATCCATTCCCGAAAAGAGAGGTTGCTTCGTCCCTTGATCTGCCAGAGGCAGGTCAGTCCGGGGCGGATCTCCAGGCGTTTGAGTTGCCAGTCGGCGTATTGTTCCACCTCGTTTGGAGTAGGGGGGCGCGGGCCGACCAGGCTCATATCGCCTTTAAGCACGTTCCAAAACTGGGGCAGTTCGTCGAGGCTGTAGCGCCGCAGAAATCTTCCCAACCGGGTGAGTCGGGGATCGTCGCGGATCTTGAAGATCGGTCCGTCGGTTTCGTTAAGGTGGCGGAGGGATTCCAGCATCCCTTCAGCATCCGGGATCATTGTCCGGAACTTGTAGAAATTAAATAGCTTGCCTTTCTTCCCATTTCTCTGGGAGGTGTAAACCGCCGGGCCCGAAGAATCAATCTTGATCGCGACCGCGATCAGCAACAGCAGGGGGGAGAGGAAAAGGAGGGTGAAAAAGGAGACGATGATATCGAAGCTCCGCTTCAGGAACAGATCGGCCCCGTGCAGTCCCTTGCCGTAGTATTCCAGAAGCGGGATCTGCCCCAGATATCCGGTCTTGATACTTTCCATCCCCAAACTCAAGAAGTCCGGCACTACTCGGACAGTCTTCCCCAGTTTCCGGGCCTGGGTGATCAGCCCCGAGACCAGTTCCCGTTCCGAGGGGATGGAGATCAGGACCTCGTCAACAAATTCCCGCCGCGCCACTTCGGCAAAATCATCGGTGCCTCCGAGAATTCGCAGATTCGAAGAGATCCGTTCAGGATAGTCGTCAAGAAACCCCACCACTTCCAGACCGAGGTAGCGGTTGCGGGCGATCTCCCGGGCCAGGGTCTGCCCCACCTGGCCCGCTCCGATGATCAATACGTGTTGGTTATTGAACCCCCGGGCGACGCGCCGTCGGACCAGAAAACGTTTCCACACTCTCCAGAGGGTGAGGCAGAGTGCCAGAGCGATCAGGTTCGAGAAAAATACTATCCGGGAGAATATCTTGATCTGGAGAAAGAAAACCGCGGCCGCGGTGGGGAGGCTGGAGAAGAAGAGCGACTTTAAAACCAACAGTGTTTCGTCCAGGTAAGAAAGTTCACGTTTGGTCTCATAGAGGCCGTAGAGGAAGAAGAAGAGAACAATCACCGTCCCCCAGAAGAGGAAGATCAGGCAATGTTGGCTCAGGCTGGGAAGCCAGAGCGCGGAAAGAGTTCCCCGGATATAGACCTGGCGGATCGCGTCTGGATTATGCCGGAAGATGTAGGGGAGAAAGAGACAGGCCGCGATCAGGACGATATCGACGCAGAGGTATAAAATGCCAATCTTGGATTTCAATTGAAATTAACCTTTTCCGCCCGGTCGGAATAACGCCGCCGGCGGGAGATAGGGATTGAGGCGAAGTAATTTTTAGAGTCAAGAGATTACCAGTATAACCGAGAAGTTTAAGATAATAAACCACAACCGGGTTTTCGCCACTTCAATCTCAACGTAGCTACACAGACGAATAGACTGACGGTGGAAGACTTTTAGGGACAAAATAAGCGCTATCAGATGAAGCTTAGAGCATTTGAGCCGGCTGGCGAAGTAACAGTATTGGTTTATCCGGTGGCCGCGGGGTTTTCCGGGAGAAGAGCAGGTATTACAACCTTCGGTCGTTGACCTGATTGCCGGGACAGTTACATCTCAACAGTTATTTCCCGGTGATGCTTCGCGGTTAGGGGGAGAAGCAATTCTCCGGTGGGCCAGCGGCATCGCCTCCGGGGAAGGTCAATCGGGCCTTGTTCATTCCAATACCAGGCTCGGGTTCTGCTCTGGCAAGAGGAAGATATTATTTACCACCCAGCAACCGCCCTCGGGGCTGGTATATTTCATTATTATTTTCTCCACCGGTCCCGATTCCGGCAGAGGTAACAATGCCAGATAAAAGTGCCATTGGAAATCCCTTTCTCCTTCCACTCGCCGGGAATAGACGATCTCTCCGGTCTGATGGCGCCGGACGGGCAAAGACCGGGATTCCAGCCAGCGGTCGGCAGTCTCCTGGCCGAGCCGGATCGGGTAATTGAATTCCATCCCCCCCGGCCCCCTCCCGCCCAGAGTGGCAATCTCTGTCCCCTGGGGGAAGGGGATTGTCCCCACGGTGTAGGATATGATCCCGACCGCCGCCGCCGGACCGAGTCCGGTTGTTTCTACTTCTATCATCTCTTCTCCGGCTAAGACTGTCCGTACCTGAAGGTCTTTCAGGTTTTTCCAGGGGAGCCGGGAGATAATCGGGCCGGAAGCCGGATAAGAGAAGAGAGCGGGCTTGATCTCAACTTCCGCCAATTTTAATTCAAAATCCCGGCTTTTGAAGATCCGGAGCGGTTTTTCGGATTCGTCGAGAAAACCGATCGACACTTCCATCCGGAGAGGAACAATATCCCAGGGCAGAATCGGGCGGCTCGGCTTTATCAGAATCTCTCCCGGTGAGGTTTGGGAGGAAGAAATCGGGTCGAGGATAACTTTTTTCTGGAAATGTCCGGCTTGGAATCGCAGGTAGGGAGTTAACCCGCCTTCCGTCCCGGGCAGAAAACGGCAGTAAAGTGTAAAAGGGAAGGCTTTTTCTCCTTGTCCGGCTGAAGGCAAATCCGCCCACCCAAGAAAGAGTAATCTATCCCCGAAGCGGGCAGCTGCCGCAAAGTCGGCGGTCAGGGAAGAAACTCTATCCTCCGCCTCAGCGGCCGCAGACTGGTCCCCGGCTTCCCCCTCCATTTCAGCCAGAGCCTTCCAGGCTTCACGGTGGCCGGGAGCATCGGCAGTCATTTTCCGGTAGGAGATGATCGCCTCTTCCCCCTGACCCTGGGCCTGATAAGATCTCCCCAGCCAGTAATCGATATCTCCGGCCTCCGGATTGAGGAGCCGTGTTGTCAGGAACTTTTCCTCGGCTTCTTTCGGGCGACCCTGTTCCCAGAGCGCTCGCCCCCACCAGTAATAGGCGGCTGCGAAGTCCGGCTGGTCCCGGGTGCTCTCGTCGGCGATCAGGGTGATCTTCTCCCAATCTTCTAAGCCGGCACAGCCGAGGAGACTAATCAGCGTTTGTTCTTGATCGGGGTGTTCGCGGTAGGCGGCGAGGAAGAGTTCCCCCGCCTCCTCTGTCAGCCCCAGGCTTTCGAATTGGCGGGCCAGGCCGAGGTAATTGGTGGGAGCGAGGTTGAAGACCTCCCGGCTGAAGGAGGGGCGATGCCAGACCGCCCGGGCCAGATCGATCAGAGATTTTCCCCCGTCTGTACTCTTCCCCAGGAAGTTGGCCCGAGTGAAGTGCCAGGCAAAAGCCAGGCGATCATAAAAGCTTGAGAAGGGGTGGCGCCTTCCCGTTTCCAGTAGCGGGGAACTATCACGGGAAAGCAGGAGTCCTCCGAGCAGAAAAACAATGAGGAGCAGAGCGGTTGGACCGATGGCTTTTTTCATTCGTTGGTTCCGGTTGATGCCTGGCTCGAGAAGGGTCTATCCGGTTTCCATTTCAGGAAGAGCAAAGAGAGGATAAACGGGAAAACCATTACCAGCGGGTATTGGTAGCGAAAATTACGGCTGGGGGCGCTTAGCAGCAGACTGACGGTATTGAGAAAGACCGGGCCTCCCAGGATTGTCGGGGCCAGAGATCTTTGCTGCAGACAGATCACAATAATTATCGCCCCCGTGAGGTAAAGGTAGGGGGGCAGACGCCAGATAAATCCGAAGTAGGGGGCCCGGTGGGTCAGATTTTTGAAATCAATCAGCTTCTCTCTCCAGCCGGGGAGGATAGGGGAGGGTTCCCAGCCGAAGGGGTTTGGGGATATTCCTACCTCGACCGTGGCCAGGCTTCTTTGTGGGGGAGGGATTGGCCGCCAGAGAAATCCGGTGACCGTCAGCTGATGCCGGAGAAGGATTCCGGGGTTGCGCCGAGCGGCTTTCCACCAGATCCCGAGAAACTCTTTTCGGTTTCGGTTAAGCTGCTCGAAATTGAACCCCCGGCCCCGAAACATTGTTCTCTGTACAGTATGAGGGTTGTAGTGCCAGTTGTCTTCCAGGGAGCAGAGTGAATCGAGGAAGACCTTTTCCTGATCAGTGAACTCGACGCCCTGATCGATGAAGGCCGCCATCTGGTGGACCAAGGGCAGAAACGCTCTGGGGTTGCGCTCGACTCCGAGCAGGGGGAAGAGTAACGCTTTCACGGCGATCAGACAGGTCAAGGCAAGTCCGGCTGCCTTGATCACGGAGGCGGAATTTTTCCGGAAGACGAGCACCAGCCAGGGACAGAGCATCACGGTCACCAGAATTCCGTTATGCGTATAGAGGGCCAGCCCGGCCAAAAGCAGTCCCAGAACCGTCCAGCTTCGGCGTTTTTGGAGGGAAGAAGGGTTCCGATAAGTCTGGAGAAGATAGATGGTCAGGGCCAGACAAGCCAGCGCATAATAAAATTGTTTCCAGAGAGTTACCGCAATGAAGCCGTTGGCCGG
The DNA here is from genome assembly GCA_964465735.1 of uncultured bacterium. Lineage (GTDB taxonomy): Bacteria > Auribacterota > Erginobacteria > Erginobacterales > Erginobacteraceae > Erginobacter. The sequence goes on along the minus strand of CAYXKT010000058.1, from coordinate 8,185 downwards.
ATGGAGACAGAGAAGAATTAAGACCAGTCCGGCCGCCGTTCGAGGCAAGCCTTCCCGCCTCAGGACGGTTAACCCCCAGGCGGCGGTCAGAGAGAAGAGGAGGAGCTGGAGAAGAGCTGTGGCGGCCGGGTTTGTCCAGGGCCGGGTGGCCATCCAGAGGGTCAGGGTATGGAAAACCGGGTGGGCATCATTGAATTTCAGAGTCTTTATCTGTTCCCATTGCCAGACGGAGTCGGGGGTCATAATCGCCGGATAGAATGATAGCCAGTAAACTGTCCAGACGATCAGCGGGATCAGGAAATATACCGCCGTTTCGCCCCTGGTCAGCGGGCGGACCTTAATCATCTCGGCCTCCCCGAAAATTTTCGCCGGGGTTGGGGTACTGCCCTGGGCCGGGCCGGACCAGGTTGGTTTTTGATAATTCCTGTTTTTGGAGGATGTGGTACATTGGATAAGAAGGTTACCGAGAAGAATAAACTTGCCGAAGAGTAACGAATAATTTAATTGTCGAGTTCTCGCTCTGGTTTACCCCCTCCAGCCGGTATCCGGTAACAATTTCTCCGGAAAGTTCCGGTGGTCAGGGGGAGCCTTGACCAAAACCTGGCGTATGTTTTTCCCCCGCGATGGAAATGTTTCTCGATCGTCACCGCCCAGCGTAATCCAAACTTTCGATGGGTAGAGATCACCAAAATCCGCTGATCCCCGAATTCGGCCGGCCTGATCGGAGACTGGAGTTTAGAGGAGATCCGCCCGGTAAGTAAATAACAATGTTGATCAGCGTTGGGGAGAGGTCGTTCGCCCGAAAGACCGGTGCCTGATTGTCTGGTCTGGAAAAATATCAATTGCTCTATCCCCGGATTCTTTCGCATAATGGAAAAATGAATACTTTTCGCCCTCAATCCTTGCTTCGAGACACCATTTTTACCACTTTGTGGAGTGGCCTGGGTAAAGCTTCGGGGTTGCTGGTCCCCTTTTTTATCGCCGCCTGGTTCGGTTCCACCCTGGTCACCGACGCTTTTTTCTTCAGTTTCGTCTGGATCAGTTGTTTCTCGGTGGTCTTCTCGGTGGCTATTGAGGGCGTGATCGTCCCCTATGTCGCCCAGATCCGTTCCGATGGTGGTAACGTAGGAGGTTTCGTCGGCCGGTTAATGCTCTGGGGCAACCTGGGCCTTTTCCTGATTGCCGGGGGTTTCTTCACTCTCCTCTGCCTGCTCCTGCCGTTTATCACCAGTTTTCCCCAGTCAGCCGATGGAACCTCCCAGCTCGGATTGGTCCGCGCACTGCTCTTTGAGATCGCCCCTCTGGCCATCCTGATCGTCAATAGCTCCATTTTGGTCGGTCTGCTCAACGCCTATCGCCGTTTCGCCTTGCCCGCAGTGTCGCCGTCGATCCGGGCCCTGTTGGCCATCTCCTTTATCCTGATCTTTCGCCAACCGTTGGGGATCCACGCCGTTCCGATCGGTTATCTCCTGGGGGAATCAGCTCGCTTCTTCGTCCTCCTCCGCGACGTCAGGCATCTGGGCTTGAGTTTTGCCGGTGGCGATTCCAGTCGGCTCAAGGAGTTCTTCTCCGTCGCCGGCCAGCAGATGGTGGGGATGGTGGCGATCGCCCTGATCCCCACTGTGGACAAGACAATGGCCTCCTGGCTGATCACCGGGTCGATCTCCAATCTTTTTTATGCCGAGCGTTTCTACCAGATCCCGGTCATCCTCCTGTCCGGCGGGATGCTGGTTACCCTGCTCTCCCACTGGTCCGGAAGGGTTTATTCCACGACGGGGAGGAAGTCGATCCGAAAGAGCATCTTTCGGGCCCTCTGGGCGGTGGGGGGGATCGCGGTTGTCTTGTTCGGGGTTATGTTTTTTTTCCGGGACTGGATGGTCCGCCTGGCCCTCGACCGGGGCGGTTTCGGCGAGGAGAATCTTCAGGCCGTCTCTCTCCTCTTTTTGATCCTCCTCTTCAGTCTGGTCCCGGAACTGATCAGTATTGTCCTGACCCGGGTCTGCATCATCTACAAGCAGACCACGATCATCCGCAACCTCGGGCTTTTGCGACTGGGACTGAAGGTGGTCTTAAACCTGGTTCTGATGAGGATCTGGGGTGTTTACGGGATCGCCGCCTCCACTGTTTTAACGGTTCTCATTCCCCTGGCCTATCTCTGGAGAAAGACCTTGAGGATCGAATCCTGATTATGAATGTGGCCCTGTTAAGTATGAGCGATGCCCTGAACAAGGGCGATCTGGCGATTTTGGAGAGTACTGTCGGTCTGCTCCGGAAGAAGTATCCCGGTTGCTCGATCTCACTTTTTAATGTCGATTATTCGGATCGGGAGGTTAGGGACCCGGTCCGTTTTTATCATCTGAAACCACTGAACCTGACGGCTCACTACGGTTCCTTTTTCCCCGCCGTCTTTGCCGTTTCCGGTCGTCTCCGGCCGCTATTGGCGGCGGGGCTGCACCTCGGTCATTGTTTCTTCCTGGGGGCCGGGGCGCGGATCCTGAAATCCCGTTTGCCCGCCTTCCTTAGGGGGTCGGACCGGGAGAAGGTCGAATGTCTGCTCCGAGCCGATCTGGTTATTCTCAAGGGTGGCAGCCACGTCTTTTCTCACGGGGGAGTAAGGCAGTTGATCTATCTTTATCGGATGCTTTTCGCTGTTTCTTTAAGCCGGGCCCTGGGCCGTGAGGTCCGGGCCCTGGGGCATTCCTTCGGGCCATTCCAGGGCCGCCTCTCCCGCCGCCTGGCCGTTCGTTCGCTTGGCCGCCTGGAGAAGATCGTGGTCCGGGACCGGCTTTCCCGCGATCTGCTCTTAAACGATTTCCAGATCTTTTCCGACCGGGTGGTCCAACTCCCCGACCTGGCGTTCTGGACCCCGTCATCCCCCCGGCCGGGAACGGGTTTTACTCTGGCCGCGGTCCTGCGGCGGGAAGGGATTGCCCTGGCCCCTCTCCCGCCCCTGAAGATCGGTATCACCGTACGAGACTGGCACTTTCCCGGTTTCCCTCACCCCGAGGAACTTCTCGACCGGTATCTCGAGGCGGTCAGCGCCTCGATCATTGAACTCGGGAAGAGGCAGGGCGCGAGGGCCTTTTTGATGCCCCACTCCCGTTCGGACCGGCCGGTCGCCGAGGAGGTGGCCCGACGAGCTCGAGAGGCTCATCCGGTCCTTCTGGCCGGCGACTATTCCACCGAGGAACTTCGCGATCTCTACGGAGAGATGAGCCTCTTTATCGGCACTCGAATTCATTCCACTCTTTTTGCTTTCACCCGGGGAACCCCGGTGATCGCCATCGCCTATGAAAAGCCCAAGGCTTATGGTATCGTGGCCGAGACATTGGGGAGGGAGGCGGTGCTGGAGATCGAGACTGTGACCGCCCGAGATCTGATCGAAAAGTCGGAAGCGATTCTCCGCGCCGGCCCTGAGCTTCGGGGAGAGCTTCTCCAGCACGGGGAGAGGTTGAAGAGAGAGTTGGAAGGTTCCCTCGATCTGCTCTTCGGGGAGAATTCTTTGTGATCGACAATCAAAAAAAAACGGATCAGGCCCGGGGAGCGGCCGCCCTCCGGCCGGGATATATTATCTGGCCCCTGCTTTTGACCGGCGGTCTGATCTATATCGGGCATCTGCTGCCCCAGGGCTCGCTGGGGCTCTTCATACTCGCTGTCATCCTCCTCGGCGCCGCCGCCGCGGCTTTTATTTATCGGCCGCATCCCACGCTGATCGCTTTCGGGGTCTTCCTCCTTCTCCAGGACCTGCTGGTTCTTAACCTGGAGAGATCGCTGCCTGCGGTCGCCCCGCTGGTTAAGTTCGTCGATGAGATTCTGGTCCTGCTCTTCTTCCTCCTGATTCTGGGCGGGCATTGCGCCCGGAAGAAAATCTTTTACAAGACCCACCTGGAGATCCCCCTCGTCGCCTTTGTCGTCTTCTCGCTCCTGGGCAGCCTGCTGGCTGAAGTCCCGCTGGGAATCGCCCTGGCCCAGCTCTTTTTATACCTGAAAGGTTTTCTCTTCTTCTTTACCGTCCTCCAGTTGCCGGTGGACCAGAAAACCATCCGGTTCTACGGCAGGTTCTTCGCGGTGGTCGGTCTGCTGATCCTTTTGGGCGGACTGATCGATCTGGTCTCCCCTCGGGAATTCCGGACCCTGCTCGGCCAGGATCTGTTAATTGAGCAGAGGTACGGGATCACTACCGTGAAGTCGATCTTCACCCATCCGGGAATCTTTGGCTGGTTTTTCGCTTTCCTCTCCCTGTACTGCTTCGGATATTATATGACCTTCAACCGGGCCCGATATCTCTTTTTGGGACTGCTCTTCTCGGTCGGCTCCTTTTTCTCGATGCGGAGAATCAACCTGGTCGGGATCGCCGGGGGGCTGGCCGCGGGCCTCTTTCGGCAGTCGCTCTCCCGAAAGCTCCGCTACGGGCTGATCATCGGCGTACTTTCCGGCGCTTTCGTGATCCTGGCCTGGTCAAAGATCGAGGCTCTCTACCGGAATGTGTTCGAAGCCTATGTCACTTGCGCAGATCCGCGTCTGGTGGCCCGGAACGCTCTTTACCTGACCAGCGTCACGATCGCCGAGGAGCGGTTCCCCTGGGGGGCGGGGCTGGGGCGGTTCGGCAGCTGGATGAGCCAGGTCGATTACAGCCCGGTCTATCAGAAGTACGGCCTGAATACCATCTATGGGCTCAGCCCTCGGGAACCGAAATATATCACTGATACCTGCTGGCCGGCGATCCTGGGTGAAGCCGGGGTTTTGGGCGCGGTCTGTTTTATCTGGATCTGCGCGGTGATCCTCTGCCAGCTCTCCCGGCGGCTCAAGAGTTCACGGGATCCGCTATTTAAGGCATTCGGTCTTGGCGTTCTGATGATCTTCATCGAAGGGCTGGTGGCGAGCCTGGCAATCGCCGTCTTTACCAGCCCCCCGATTGTCTATTTCATCTTCGGCAGTTTGGGGCTCGGCTTTGCCTTCAGCCGATCGACTTCCCGATGAAACAGATCCCCCTGGCCATTATACATCCGCTGGATCCCCCCGGCCGGAAGATCGGCGGGATCGAGACTTTCGTCAGCCAGTTCGTCGATTTCTCCCCCTCGGACTTCCGGATCCGTCTGGTCGGGATCACCACCGACCCGGTCCTCTACCCCCCCGGCCGCTGGACCGTCTGCCGGATGGGGGAGCGAGAGATCGAATTTTTCCCGCTCCATTGCGTTCCGGAACCGGAAAAGAAACCTTTCGTTCCTCTTGCGCTGACCTGCTTTTTCCAGACCGTTCTCTCCCGACCGGAGATTCGGACGGGTTTGAAGGACTCGCTTTTAACCTTTCATCGCCCCGAGTGTGTTCTGCCTTTTCTTCCTCTGCGCCGACCCTCCTTTCTCTTTGTTCATAGCCATCCCGGCCGGATCGGGAGCGTACATTCGTCCAGCCGCTGGCGGCGCTTCTCGGGTCTGTATGGACGGCTGGAAAAGCCGATTCTGGAACGGATGGAACGGGTGTACTGCGTATCTCGGGAAGCCTTGGATTACTATCACGGCCGTTTCCCCGCCTGGAGAGATAAATTCGAATTTCAGCCGACCGGGGTCAACCAGCGGATTTTCTACCGCCGGTCGCCGGCCGCCGTCCGGGAATTTCGAGAGCGCTTCCGGGCCGAGTATCATCTCCCCCCGGACGGACCTCTGGTTCTTTTTGTCGGGCGATTCGTGGCGCCGAAAAATTTCCCGCTGCTCCTCTCTGTCTTTGCCGCTGCCCGGCGCCGCCGGCCGGGACTGAAACTCCTCCTAATCGGGGAGGGGCCTCTGGAAGCGGAGATCCGGGCGGGAGCCGAGGTCCAGGGCCTGAGTCGTGATATGCTCTTTCTCGGCCGGCGGAAGCCGGAAGAGATCGCCGGGATTATCCAGGCCAGCTCGGTCTTCCTCTCCACCTCGGCTTTCGAAGGGATGCCGATCTCTTTGCTGGAGGCGATGAACTGCGGCCTGCCGGCGGTGGTGACCGGAGTCGGAGAGACGAAAAATGTGGTTCGGGATTCTGTGAGCGGACGGGTGGTGCTTTCCGCCGCCCCGGAGGTTATGGCTGACGCTTTGGAGGAGGTGATCTCCCGCCCGGATCAGTACACTCCGGAAAAGGCCATTGCCTCCGTCGAGCCTTATCTGGTGACAAAAACCCTGGCCGGGGCCTATCTTACCTTACGGGAAAAATATTATGAATAAGATCGCCTTAATCTGCTCTTCGGGTGGTCACCTCTTTGAACTGCTCCGAATCCAGGATTGTTTCTCGGATCATCCCCAATTCTGGGTTAGTTTCCGGACTGAGGACGCGCAGATCCTGCTCAAAGATCATCGGGTTTACTGGGCTTATTACCCTACCAACCGGAGCCTGATAAAATTCGTGAAGAACCTTTTCCTGGCCGGGAAGATCCTGAGACGGGAGCGGCCGACCCATATCATCACCACCGGGGCCGGGGTGGCGGTTCCCTTTATCTACTTAGGCAAACTTTTCGGGGCGAAGACGATATATTTGGAGTCGCTGGCCCGGATCGATGGCCTCTCCCTCTCCGGGAAACTGGTCTATTTCTTTGTCGATCACTTCCTGGTCCAGTGGGAAGAGCTGGCCCGCCGCTACCGCCGGGCGGTCTATGGGGGGAGGGTGATATGATCTTAGTCACAGTGGGCTCGAGCCCGTTGACTTTCGACCGGATGCTCTCTAATGTCGATCGGATCTTAGCCGGATTGAGGATCGAAGAGGAGGTCATATTCCAGCTTGGGGATTCGGATTACCGTCCGGTCTCCGGCGCTGCCCACCGATTTTTTAACTTTGAAACGATGCGCCGGCACGTCCGCGCGGCCGACCTGGTCATCAGCCACGCCGGGATCGGAAGCATCCTTCTCTGTCTGACCAATAACCGCAAACCGGTGATTTATCCGCGGCTGAAAAAGTACCGGGAGAACGTTGACGATCACCAGCTTCAGATTGCCCTCTGCTGGGGTCGGCACGGCCTGGTCTTCAACTCACCTTCGGAGGAGGGACTGGCAAAGATTGTCCGGGGCTGCCGGTCGGGGGCAGCCAGCTTTGCGCTCCCCGAACTGACCGAGGAACGCGCCCTGCTGATTAAAACAGTCTCCAGCCTGATTTAAGGCCGGCCGTATTCCTTAAAGAAGGCCAGTCCCACAGTCAGGGTCAGTCCGACCAGTCCGCCGATGATGATATTCAGGGATTTATTCGGCCGGATCGGCTTCTCGGGTATGACTGGTTTACTCCGGACCCGGGTGTTCCGACAGAGGTTGGCCAGGTTGGTCAGGTTGGCGATCTCGTCGCGGTAGTCGCCGATCTTCTCCTGGTTTTCTCCGATCGCGACTTCGGCCGCCGCCATCGCGTCGTTCAGGCTGGTCAGGATCCGCTCCTGGTTACTGGCGGCGGAATTGAGAAAGATCGCCTCGGTGTTCGATAGCTCCCCGACGTTCAATGTCTGGGACTTTTTTTCGAATTCTCTGACCTTTCCGGAGATCAGCGCCGCCTGTTCAATGCTCTGCCGGCGATAGTTCTGCTGCTGTTCAATCACTTTCTGAAGGTCGGCGATCTTCCCTTCCAAGTTCCGGATCCGGCTGCGCAGGGCGTTAACGTTGTCTTCGTAAGTCTGGGAATGTTCGGCGACGATCTCCGCGGCCAGCAGGTTGAGGACCTGGACCGCGGTCGGAGGCGGATTCCCGTGGTAGATAATTTCAATCAGGGGTGAACCCATCTTGACCGAACCGCGTTCCTCGGGAAAGGTGACCACTTCCAGGTTTTGGCGCATCTTCTCGATCAGGATGGTCAGCCCCAGTTTCTCCCGGACCTGGTAGAGGAGAGCTTCGCTTCTTAAAACTTCCGCCGCGGCCTTCGGCTCCTCGATTAACTCCACGTCCTGGGTGGATTTGTCCCGGGCGGGAGGGAGGTAGATCTTCCCGACTTCCAGCAGAAGCTGGCTCTGGTAGACCCGAGGGAGGATAAAGCTTAAAATCCCCGCGACCAGGATACAGAGCGCCGTCCCCCAGATAATCAGCCGCTGGTTCTCGATTATGATCCGCAGATAATCATTTAACTTGAGTTCTTCAGTTCCCTTCATTGAGTTGCTCTCCCTTGTCTTATACTGATGGATTGTCCGGCAATGACTTCAACCTAAGTTGAGCGATTATTGCGGATGAAATGTGCTAAGATTTTGCTGGCC
>CAYXKT010000057.1:0-17126 GCA_964465735.1 uncultured bacterium | reverse complement strand
GCAAAATCTTAGCACATTTCATCCGCAATAATCGCTCAACTTAGGTTTAGATAAAACTCAGAAGAAGGATAGGAACGAGATAATGTTCGCGGAAATTAAAACCGAAATCACCTCCCTGCTGACCGACGCTTTAAAGGAGGCTGTTGTCCGCGGTCTCCTGCCGCCGGTTGAACTCCCACCTCCGGAGTTCCAGATCCCCCGGGAGACGGGTCACGGCGATCTGGCCACCAACGTGGCGATGGTCCTGGCCTCTCAGGCTCGGCGGCCGCCGGCCGCTATTGCCGGGGTGATCTCCGATCTGATTGGAGAAAAACTCTCCGTTCAGGGCAAGATCGCTCGAGTTGCGGCCGACCCCCGGCAGGGGTTTCTCAACTTTTACATCTCCCCGGAGGCGGTTCAGGCCGGTCTGTCCGGGTTGCTCGCCTCCGGCGGCGGCTTCGGGGTTTCCAACGCCGGCGAGGGCCGGACGGTCCTGCTGGAGTTTATCAGTGCCAACCCGACCGGACCCCTGACCGTGGCCCACGGGCGGCAGGCGGCGGTGGGCGATGTCTTAGCTAACCTGCTTTCCGCCGCTGGATTCAAGGTGGTCCGGGAATATTATCTTAATGACCGGGGCCGTCAGCTGGAGATCCTTGGCCGTTCGGTTTTCCTCCGCCACCGGGAACTGGCCGGTGAAGAGATCCAATTCCCGGCCGACCATTACCAGGGAGAGTATATCGTTACCCTGGCCCGTATGATCCCGGAACCGGAAGGGGGGTGGTCCGCTATGAAGCGAGAGGCGGCGATCGAATATTGTGGCGACTGGGCCTCCGCCTCCCTGCTGGAGATGATCCGGGGCGAGTTAAGAGACTTCGGGGTGACGATTGATTCCTGGGTCAGCGAGAAGGAGATAGTCGATCACGGTGGGGTGGAAGCGGTTCTCTCGGAGTTCTCCGCCCGGGGGTGCAGTTACGAGAAGGACGGCGCGCTCTGGTTTAAGTCCTCGGATTATGGGGACGAGAAAGACCGGGTTTTACGCAAAAGCACCGGGGAACTGACTTACCTCAGTTCCGACATCGCCTATCACCGGGCCAAGTATGACCGGGGATTCTCCTCTCTGATCGACTTCTGGGGCCCTGATCACCACGGTTATATCGCCCGCCTGAAGGGGGCGATGGCCGCCCTCGGTCTCGATCCGGAGATTCTCGAGGTGGTGATCGTCCAGTTGAGTACCCTTTACGAAGGCAGAAAACAGCTCTCGATGTCCACCCGGCTGGGCGAGTTTATCTCCCTGCGCCAGGTCCTGGAGAAAGTCGGACGAGATGCCGCTCGCTACTTCTTTGTCCGCCGCCGCAAGGAGAGCCATCTCGATTTCGATCTTGAACTGGCCCGGAAGAAGACCAACGATAACCCGGTCTATTACGTGCAGTACGCCCACGCCCGGATCAACAGCATCTTTAAAAAGTACCGGGAAGTTACCGGCGGTGAACCTCCCGTTTTCGCCGACGTCGATCTCTCCCCCCTGACCGAACCCGGGGAGATGGAATTGATCCGGAAAATGATGCTCTTCCCCGAACAGGTCCGGGCCGCGGCCGTCAGCCGGCACTGTCATCTCATCCCCACCTACCTGGAAGAACTGGCCGCCCTCTTCCACGGTTATTACAATGTTAACCGGGTGATCTCCGATAATCGGGAACTGACCCTGGCCCGGCTGGCTCTGGCCCGGGGGGTTCAGATGGTCCTGGCCGAGGGGCTCACCCTGCTCGGCGTTGCTGCTCCGGAATCAATGTAACCCCCCGTGCTCTGACGGAGGAAGAGACAGATGTCAGCCCATCCCCCCATTTCCCGATTTTCCCTGATCATCCGGCACGGCCGAATGATTGACGGTACCGGTGGGCCGATCCGGAAGGCCGATCTGGGAATCCGGGACGGCCGTCTGGTCGAGATCGGAGACCTGGCTGAGGCCCAGGCTGATCAGGTCATTGAAGCAAGAGGTCTGGCGGTCGCTCCCGGTTTTATCGATATCCATTCCCACTCCGATTTTACGATTCTCGCCGACCCCCGGGCGGAGGGGAAGATCCGGCAGGGGGTGACCACCGAAGTGATCGGGATGTGCGGCTCCTCCGCCGCCCCCCTGGCCGGGGAAAAGCTGGCTCGAGTTCGGGACCGGTACCGGCACCGGAACCTGGAGATCGACTGGACCGGTCTGGCCGGCTACCGCCAAAGGGTGGCAGGAGCGGGGAGCGCCGTCAACCTGATCGCGATGACCGGCCAGGGAAACCTCCGAGGTTCGGTGATCGGCTATGGGGACGGTCCTCCATCCCGGGAGGAGATGCGACGGATGCTCGATCTGCTGGAAGAAGAACTGGCAGCGGGCAGCCGGGGGGTCTCTACCGGGTTGGTCTATCCCCCGGGGGCCTTCAGTGATTTTGAGGAACTGGCGGAACTGCTTCGGCCGGTGGCTGCCGTCGGAGGGATCTACAGCACCCATCTGCGCAGCGAGAGTGACCGGGTAGAAGAGGCGGTGGCCGAGGCACTGGCGCTGGCCGCCGAGACCGGTGTCTCTCTGCAGATCTCCCACCTCAAGGCCCAGGGGCGGCGGAATTGGGAGAAGCTCGATCGTTGCCTGAAGATGATTGAAGACGCCCAAAGCAGGGGACTCTCGGTCCACTGTGACCGGTATCCCTATATCGCTTCGGCTACCGACCTCGATGTCCTCCTCCCCCCCTGGGCAATTGAGGGCGGCGCCGCCGAGGAACTTAAACGCCTCCGCGACCCCCGGCTCCGGGAAAAGTTGAAAAGCGAGGTGGCGCGGGACGATTGGAGCGAGGTGGTTATCTCCCGGGTCTCCGGAGAAGCTAACCGGGAACTGGAAGGGAGGAACCTGAAAGAAGCGGCCCGGGACCGCGGTATCTCCCCGGTCGAACTTTTCTTCCAGGTCCTGATCGAGGAGGAACTGTCGGTCGAGGCCCTCTTCTTCGGGATGGACCCGGTCAACCTGGTCCGGATCCTGAAAAAACCCTACGCGATGATCGGCTCCGACGCTTCGGCCCGGCCGAACCACGGACCCCTGGCCCAGGGACGTCCCCACCCCCGTACCTTCGGGACTTTTCCCCTGGTCCTGGGGGATTTCGTCCGGGATGGAACCCTGACCCTGGAGGAGGCGGTCTTCAGACTGACCGGCCTTGTGGCCGATAAATTAGGACTGACTGACCGGGGACGGATCCGGGCCGGCGCGGCGGCCGACCTGACAATCTTCGATCCGAAAACCATCCGGGCCCGGGCCACCTACCAGGATCCCTGCCGCTACCCCGAGGGGATCGAGTGGGTTATTGTCAACGGCCAGATCGTGGTCGAGCAAGGGACTCATACCGGCTGTCTGCCGGGTATTTTCCTGTAGTGGGTACTGTCATAAATTTTATGAAAAAGAATGAAACCACAGAGAACATTGTGGGGGAGAAAGAGTTATTTTATTTAATCCCTTCTATCTCAATGCTCTCTGTGTTCTCTGTGGTTATTATTTTTGACAGAACACGGTAGTTTACGGGGAAAAGTATTATGAAAGAATACAATTTGGTGGGGAAGATCGATATTGAAAGAAAAAGCAAGAAAGGTTTCTCACCAGTTCCCAGGCATAATCCCAACCGGATATTCTGACGGAAAGCCTGTAGCCCCGGGGAAATATAGGATGGAGATCATCCGGAAAATCATCATCTCTCTGCTCCTCGTTATCCTGATCCCCGGTTGCGGTTCGCGCCAGGTAAGCGAAGAGGGGTTTCTCCGTCTCCGGTTAAAAGAAGATCTCTCCACCCTTGACCCGGCCTTCATCGTCGATGTTTCTTCGGGGACAGTAGCGGCCAAGATCTTCAGCAACCTTGTCCGGTTCGACCCGGAGGGCCGGATCGTCGCCGATCTGGCCGATCGCTGGGAGATCTCCCCCGAGGGTACCCTCTATCGTTTCCATCTCCGCGAAGGAGTCAGGTTTCACTCCGGGCGGGAACTGGTTGCCGAGGATGTGGTTTACTCTCTGCGGCGTCTCCTCGATCCTATGGTCAACTCCCCCCGTTTCTGGCTTTTAGAAGCAGTGGTCGGGGCGGAGGATTTTCGTTCCGGAATTTCACCGGGTCTCCCGGGGATCCGGGCCCTTTCGACCGAGGTGATCGAGATTGAGCTGAGTCGCCCGGTCGGTCTCTTCCTGAATTTTCTCGCCCTCCCCAATGCCGCCATCATCCCCCGGGAGGCGGTGGAGGGTTGCGGGGAGAACTTTGCCGTCCGGCCGGTAGGGACCGGGCCCTTTTTTCTCGGCCAGTGGCAGAGGCAGAATCAGCTGGTATTAATCCGCTTCCCGGATTATTTTGCCGGACCGCCGCAGCTGCCGGGGGTGGTTTATCGGGTGATCCCGGAGGCGCTGACCGCGGCGGTAGAGTTTGAGCAGGGTAACCTTGATCTGATCGAGGTCCCTCGGGCCGAGTATAAAAGATATACCGTTACCCTTCCCTGGAAGGATCTCCTGGACAGCCGGGTCGGCCTCAACACATATTATCTCGGCTTTAACTGTCGCCGTCCGCCCTTCGATGATTTCCGGGTCCGGCAGGCGTTTAACTACGCGCTGGACCGGGAGAAAATTATCGAAGCGATCCTGGAACACCGGGCGGTGGCCGCCTCGGGACCGGTCCCCCCCGGTCTTTTAAAGACGGCGGGGGAGGGTTATGCTTACGACCCCGACCGGGCCCGCCAACTGCTCCAGGAAGCCGGGGTCGAATCTCCTCTCCGGGCCACTTTGCTCTTCAAGTCCGACCGGGAAGTATTGACCATCGTCGAGGTGATCCAGTCCTACCTCAAAGAGGTCGGGATTGAGCTGATCCTGGTCCAGCGGGAGTGGAGTTCTTTCCTGGAGGCGCTCAATGGCGGTGAGTTCGATCTCTTCTACCTTTCCTGGTGGGGCGATTATCCTGACGGGGAAAATTTCCTCTACCCGACTTTCCATTCCGCCAACCTCGGCCCCGGCGGCAACCGTGCTCTCTTCACTGACCCCGAGGTGGACGAAAACTTGTCGGCCGCCACCGGGGCCGCCGATCCGGTTCGACGGGCAGAACTTCTCGCCGCCGCCGAAAAGCGAGTGATCAACCTGGCCCCCTGGGTCTTTCTCTGGCACAAGAAAGAGGTGATGATCCGTTCCCCGAGACTGAAAAATTACCGTATCCCCTTGATTTATAATGGAGATAAGTTTCTGGATCTGAGGCTAACCGAGCCGGACAAGTGATCCTTCCCCGGAGGCCTCCGGAGTTTTTGCTTTCTCTACTAGTCTCTCAAGTGGTATATTACTCTCTCAGCACGATAAGCTTGACTCTCGAAGGAGCCCGAATCCAATGCAGATTAATAAGCATCTTGATGACCAGATCCATCGCCTGCCCAAAGTTGAACTCCACCGCCATCTGGAAGGCTGTGTCTCGGCCGAACTGCTGTTGGAGATTGCCCGCGATTACCAGATCAAGCTCCCGACTCGCGACCTGGAAGAACTCCGTAATTACGTTCAGATCCGGGACAAGGCGGCCGGCCTGGTTGAGTTTCTCGATAAATTCTACTGGATCGGGATGGCTTTCCCCACCCTGGAGGCGATCGAGTTTGTCTCCTACTGTGTCTGCCGCGACTGTGCCCGGGACAATATCCGGGTCCTCGAACTCCGTTTTTCCCCGGTCTTTATGACCCTGGAGAGTCCGCATAGCTGGGAGGAGTTGCTCCAGTCAGTGCTCAAGGGTGCCCGGAAGGCGGAGAGCGAATTTGATATCGAGGTGGGATTCATTGTCGGCATCTCCCGCTCCAATGGAATCAAGCCCGCTCTGCGGGCGGTCAATATCGCCGCCGATTACTCCGGACTCGGGGTGGTCGGGGTGGATCTCTTCGGGGACGAAGAGTCCTTTCCTCCCGAGCTCTTTGTCACCGCTTTCCAGGTCGCCCGGGAGAATGGACTCAATATCACCGTCCACGCCGGGGAAGGGGGAGGGGAGACCAATATCCGGGTGGCGGTGGAGAAATTGGGTGCCCAGCGGATCGGGCACGGGGTCCGGGTCATCAATGACCCCGAGATGATGGACTGGCTCCGGGATAAGAAGGTACCCCTGGAGATCTGCCTGACCAGCAATGTCCAGACCCAGACTGTCCCTGACCTTCTCTCCCACCCGGTCCGTAAGCTCTACGATCACGGGATCAGGATCTCGCTGAATACTGATGACCCTGCTATCAGTGACACCACCTTCTCCCGGGAACTGCTTCTGGCAATGGAGCATTTTGATTTTTCCCTTGATCAGATCAAGGGGTTGATGCTCTCCGCCCTCGACCAGTCATTTTTGGAATCTCACCGGAAGGACCCGGCCCGGAAGCGGCTGGAGATGGAACTGGCCGACTTTCAATGATCCGGTATCTGGCGAAGAGGCTTCTGGTAGCGATCCCCACCCTGCTTGGCATTACCCTGATCGCCTTTATCCTGGTTAAAAGCATCCCCGGCGATCCGACTTACGCCCTGGTCGGGGAGAGGACTTCGGCGGAGGTGATCGAGCGTCACCGGGCCCGGCTGGGGTTAAACCGGAGCTTTTTCTCTCAGTACGGACATTTCTTAGCGAATATCTCACCGATCAATATCCCCGGCGGAAAGGGAGAGAAGGAGGGGGGAGACGGGGAGAGCGGGTCTCCGCTCTTTAAAGTCCCTTATCTGGGCCGTTCCTATTTTACCGGCAGTCCGGTCAGCCTGATGATTCTGGAGAAACTCCCGGCGACCGCCCGGTTGGCCCTGGGGGCGATGGTGGTGGCGCTGATCTTCGGCCTGGGACTGGGGGTTGTCTCCGCGCTCTATCCCGGCAGCATCTGGGATCGGGCCTGTTCCCTGCTGGCGATCAGCGGGATCTCGATCCCGGTCTTCTGGGCCGGTCTGATCCTGATCCTGGTCTTCTCCTATTACCTGGGCTGGTTTCCCGCTTCGGGGATGGGGGGCGGGGCGTTGATCTTTTTAATCCTTCCCGCGATCACTCTGGGGTCCCGCTCGGCCGCCTACCTGGCCCGGGTTACCCGGGCCAGTATGCTGGAGACAGCTTCGTCCGACCACGTGGTCACCGCCCAAGCAAAGGGACTTTCCCATTTCCAGGTGGTCCGGCGGCATATTCTGCGTAATTCCCTGATCCCGATCGTGACCCTGGCCGGTCTTGATTTTGGCTCCTATCTCAACGGGGCGGTCCTGACCGAGACCATCTTTTCCTGGGACGGGGTGGGGAGGTTGGCGATGAACGCTATCCTCCAGCGGGATTATCCGGTGATTATCGGCTGCGTCCTTTTCGGGGCGGTGGTCTTTGTCTCCGTCAATATCGTAGTTGATCTCTCCTATGGTCTGATCGATCCGAGAATTCGTTTGGGGAGTGGGGATCGGTGATCGCTAAACGGTGATTATGCTTAAGTTTTTGAGAAAGAAAAGGCTGGCAGCGGTGGCGGCGGGGTTTCTTGCCCTGATGATCCTCTGCGCCCTGTTTGCCCCCTTGATCGTCCCCTTTGACCCCAACGCGGTTGACCTTGACCGGGTCTCCCGCTCCCCTAATCGGGGGCATTTCTTCGGGACTGACGAGAAAGGGCGGGATGTCTTCAGCCGGGTGCTCTACGGGGCCCGGATCTCGCTTTTGATCGGGGCCGCGGCGACGGCGGTCTCCCTGCTGATCGGGGGCGCGGTCGGTCTGGTCGGTGGGTATTTCTCCGGTCCGCTCGATTCCTTTTTCCAGATGGTCACCGATATCACGCTCGCCTTTCCCGGTTTGCTTCTGGCGATCGGGATCACGATTGTCCTTCCGCCCGGTTTTTTCTCGGTCCTGGCCGCCCTCTCTCTGGTTGGTTGGTCCTCGATTGCCCGGGTGATCCGGGGCGAGGCCCTCTCCTTGAAGCAGCGTGAATTTGTCGAAGCCGGCCGGGCGGGAGGGGCGTCGCATCTGCGGGTGATGGTCCGCCATATTCTGCCGAACTGCCTCCCCCTGATATTGGTCGTGGCCAGTCTCAAGGTGGGATCCTTTATCCTTGCCGAGTCGGCCCTGAGTTTTCTTGATCTCGGGGTCCGGCCTCCGTCCGCCGCCTGGGGGTTTATGATCAGCGCCGGACGGGAATACTTGAAGATCGCCCCCTGGATGACTTTTTTCCCCGGCCTGGCTCTGGCCCTGACCGTGATTGCCTGCAACCTGCTTGGTGACGCCGCCCGGGATTATTTAGACCCTCGATTGGAGATGTAAGATGGATGTAAAGAAGAGAAAATACGGATTGAAACAGACTTCACCTCGGGTGGAGATCGATTACGAAAAGGAACTCAACCCTCAGCAGCTCGCCGCGGTCCTCTCCCCCGACGGACCTTCCCTGGTGATTGCCGGGGCCGGGAGCGGCAAGACCCGGATTGTTACCTACCGGGTCGCCTATCTCCTCAACCAGGGGGTCCGTCCCGAGGAGATCCTCCTGTTGACCTTCACCAAGAAAGCGGCTGAGGAGATGCTCCGCCGGGTTGAGGATCTGGTCCCGGTTGACCTCTCCCGGCTCTGGGGCGGAACCTTCCACCATATCGGCAACCGGCTGCTCCGCCGTCACGCCGAACTGCTCGGCTATCAGACCAACTATACCATCCTTGATCGTGAGGACTCCCGGGTCCTGATCGAGGCTGCTGCCCGGGAGACGGGGATCGATACCCGGGCCAAAAATATTCCCAAGGGGCGGGTGCTGCTGGAAATTATCGGTTATGCCCGGAATACCGGGATCGAGATCGCCGAGTCGGTGGAATTCAAGGCCCCACACTTCAGCGAGATTGCCGCCCAGATCGAGCGGGCCGCCCGGAGGTATTCGCAGAGGAAACAGGAACTGAACTATCTCGATTTTGATGATCTTCTCTTGCTTTTAGAGAAGCTTCTCGTCAAGCATCCCGAGATCTGCGAGCATTATCGAAAACGGTTCCGGTATATCCTGGTTGACGAGTACCAGGATACCAATATTGTCCAGGCCCGGATCGTCGAACTCCTCGGCGGGACCCACTGCAACATTATGGTGGTGGGGGATGACTCCCAGTCAATCTACTCCTTTCGGGGCGCGCTCTTCAGGAATATCCGGGATTTTCCCCGCCAGTACCCCGGTTGCCGGGTCTTCACAGTGGAGACCAACTACCGGTCCACCCCGGAGATTCTCGCTTTCGCCAACCGGGTGATCGCCCGGGTCGAGGACTCGTACTGCAAGACACTGCGGCCGGTGAAGCAGCCCGGATCTCTGCCCGCGGTGGTCCGGACCGGGAATATCTATGAACAGGCGGATTTCGTTGTCCAGCGGATCTCTGAACTGATCGACGAGGGGACCGGCCCTTCCGAGATCGCCGTCCTCTATCGCTCCCACTACCATTCGATGGAGGTCCAGATGGAGTTGACCCGGAGGGGGATCCCCTTTACTGTCCGTTCCGGGGTGCGTTTCTTCGAGCAGGCCCATATCAAGGATGTCCTCTCCTATCTCAAGGTAATCGATAACCCCCGCGACGAGATCGCCTGGAAACGGATTATGGTCCGGTTGCCCCGGATCGGCCCCCGGACCGCGGAGAAGATCTGGGCGGTCTTAAAAGAGTTGAGCGATCCGCTCTCCGAGATCGAGAGCCCGTTGGTCGCGGCCGCGGTCCCTGCCGGGGCCCGGGAGGCCTGGCAAGGTTTTGCCCAGACGATTCGGCTGATGAGCGGTCTGGCCGGCCGCCGTCCGGACGACTTGATCGAGACGGTTCTGGAGAGCGATTACGACCAGTATCTGAAAAACGAGTTTACCAACTATGACCGGCGCCGGGAGGATCTGGTCCAGCTGGCCCGTTACGCCGGCCGTTACGACGATCTGGAAATCTACCTTGACGAACTGGCAATGATCGGGGGGGTGGTGGCCGATGAGCTTGAACCCGGGGAACGGCGGGAGATGGTGGTTTTAAGCACCATCCACCAGGCCAAGGGCCTGGAATGGGACGTGGTCTTCCTGGTCTGGCTGGTAGAAGGGAAATTCCCCACCGGCGCCAGTTACGGCGATCCCGCCGCCCTGGAGGAAGAACGGCGGCTTTTTTACGTCGCTTCCACCCGCTGCCGAAACGAGCTCTATCTGCTTTACCCCCAAACCCTTCGCCAGCGCTCGGGGATGGAGACGATCCAGACCCCGTCGCGTTTTTTGACCGAACTGTCCCCGTCGAACTATGAAGAGTGGGAGATATATGATATATAAGAATAGGAGACTGAAGTCAGCAGTCAGCAGATTGTCGCGTCTTATCGTAGATGAGACTGGTATCTGATATAATGTGTAAATCGCGCTACTGAAATTACGCTGGTTCCCAAAGGAAATACTGTCTCGGCTTATGATCCGGCACTCCGTTGGAGTATTGCTAAGAGTTGATGGCGGCGTCTTTTATCCCGGGGTTGCACCCCGGGCTCTGATGTTAAACGCCGTTCACGTCCCTTCAGTTACCCCAAAGGGGTAAAACATCATAGCCCGGCGAGAATCGCCGGGATCAAAATGGATCAGCGCCAATTAATCAGCCCCCTGAAGGGGGGCCAGATCAAAACCGAATTTCCAATTGAGATTGTCCTTGAGTTTAATATATTGACATATTTATGGATAGAGTGCGGCGTGAGTCTCATTTAAGGTGAAACGCCGGTCTCATTGAAAATGAAACACGACACAGTTAGGAGCCGAGAGTCAAGGTGAATCCTGTATTTTTATATTCTTTGATTTGGAGTCAGGGTGGGGGTAAGACAATTGACGAAAAATAACCGTAAAAGGATCCTCCTGTCTTCCGGGCTCGGGCTCTTTCTTCTCCTGGCCTGGATCGGGTTCAATGTCAGCTATATCTGGCGCGATTATCTCTCCGGTCCTCCAGTCCGCTTTCGGGAAGACTCAATGATCTCGGTTTCTCTCTACCCCCGGGGCGCTCCGATGGCGGCGGTCTTGACCAATGATGATTTTTCGGCGGCCACCCCGCTGGAGTTGGCGGAGCGACTGCGGGAACTGCTGGCGAGATTAAAGGTCAGGGGGACTTTCTTTGTTATCCCCAATCATCTTGGCCAGTATCTGCTCACGCCCGAAAGTCCGCCGGTCAGGATGCTGGAAAAGCTCCGCCGCGATGGCCACGAGATCGCCCAGCACGGCTGCACCCATTTCCACGAAAAGAACCGGGGGCGACCGGTCAAGATGGGGGCGGAGATGGCTTACCTCACCGGTGAGGAACAGTACCTATTACTCAAGCAGGGCCGGGAGATCCTGACCGGCATCGGTTTTCCCCCCCGCGGTCACCGCAGCCCCTGCTTCTCCGGCAACCAGAGAACCTTTCAGGCTCTCGACCGCCTCGGCTTTCTTTATGGCTCGGATCTCGATCTCCCTCCGACCACCCTTAAGACTCTGCTGCTGCCTTCGCTCCGCCGCCGCCTGATGTACCCCTATCATCCCGACGGCTTGAGACTTCTCCAGATAACCTCTCAGACCGACCCCACCATCCGGATCAGAAAAACGCACAGAATCTTTCGGCGTTATCAGAAGCGCGGAGGGGTCTTCGCCTTTCTCACCCATCTTCCCCAGATCGCCCAGCCGGAAAATCTGATCCGGTTGGAGCGGATTATCCGGTTCCTCCAGGAGGAAGGGGTCTGGTTTGCTCCGATGGCGGAGTTGAGCGAGTGGTGGCTGGCTCGGGAGTCGGTGGAATTTCGGACCGAACAAGAAGGGGAGACCCTCCTAATCTACTGTGATAACCCATCGGTCTACCCCCTCCGCGATCTGCGGATCGCGATCAAGGACCCCGCTCTGCTCCGCTACCGGCTGATCGAGTCCGAGGGGAAGCCAACGCGGGAAGAAGAGATCCCCCCCTCCCGTTCGTTTCTGGTCAATATCTCCGGATCGAAGCTGAAATAAGAGTCAGCCCAACGTCCCTTCGCGATCGAACGTTTCTTTGCTCTCGGAGCAAAAGCTGAAAAGCGTTTCGGACCCAGTCGGGCCGGCGGCTTTGTCTGCTTTGCCTGATATCTCCTGCTCCTGGTTGCCGGGCGGTCGTCCTAAAAGGGTGAGCGGCGCTTTCCATCGTTTACCAACAACTCACGGATCGGTTCTGGATTTGATGATAGCCTCGAGACCCTGGTTTTCCCCGGCCTTTGAGCCCGTGACCATAACCAACTGAGACAATGGATCCGAAGCTCTTTAAGGAAACTTATGACCGCTACGGCCCCCTGGTCTGGTTTGTGATCGGGAAGGTGGGGGTCGCGGGGCGGGACCGGGAGGACGTCTTTATGGAGTCGTGGGAAGCGGTCTTCACCTCCTGGGCTTCCTTTTCCGGCCGGTCGAGTCTCGCCACCTGGATCGGGAGCATCGCCCGCAACAAGGCGGTTGACCGAGTCCGTAGTTTTGTCCCGATTCCGCTGGAGGACACGGAAATCCTCCAGCGGGAAGAAAGTACCTGGCTCGGGCCCGAATTAGGACCCGGCCGGGATGCGATCCGCCGGGAGGCGGGGGAGTTGCTGGAGAAATTTATGCGGGGTCTGCCCCGGAGGCGCAGATCGATCCTCGAGCAGTGGCTGGAAGGTCTCACTTACCGGGAGATTGCCGCTCGTGTTGGTCGAAAGGGGGATACCAATTACGTGGGGAGGGAAATATATCTGGCCAAGGCCCAGCTGGCCGAGATGATGGCGTCGGCCCGGATCTCTTCATTGGAAGATATCTGGGAATAAAACCGGCCCTTTATCCGACTATTAGGTGAGCACCAGGATAGGAGGAAGGGGTTTTATCCCATTTCGCCCGGGGAACGGAGCCTTATTGTATCAAATGTAAAATCGGCAGGCAGCGGTGGAGTAATGGAGTGATGGGCTGAGCTCAGGTGCCCGCCACTTTAACACTTTAGGACTTCAATCCGAATAAGCCGGAAGACATTTAACGATAATTATCCTGCGTCCAAACGGAAGCGAACCGGAAAGGAACAAGCATAATGAAAAATTGTCCGTCAGGAGAAACCCTCAGCCGCTACCTGGACGGGGAACTGGACGGAGACGGGTCCCTCCGGGTCGAGGAGCACCTCGAATCCTGCCCCCGGTGCCGCCAGAGGGCGGAGGAACTCGACCGGACCGGGGAGTTTCTCCTTCGGGCCGCGGCCGCTTCGTCCGCTGTCCCTGATTACCTTGAGAGGAAGATGGCGGAGAAGTTATTCCCCCGAGGTGAGGTCTTTCTGGGAGTGATCGGGTTCTGTCTTTCTCGTCTGAAAGGCTGTCCGGTCTCTTCAGGGAAAAGTGACTTTAGCCCAGCCGAACTGGTGATGGCCGCGGAGCGGCCGCTCGCTTATGGGGCCGGACGGGGGTTAGAGAACAATCGGGGACACCGGCAGTCCCTCACGGGGGAGGGGATTGAGGCGGCGATTGAATTTTTTCGCGGGGAGAAGGGATCGGCCGCCTGCCGGCTCGCGATCCGGGATCGGGAGGGCCGGCCGCTTAACGGGGTGCGGCTTCAGTTGGAGAAAGAGGGGAAGATGGTCTGGTCTTTTCTTACCCGGGGGGAGAAGGAGCCGATTATCCCTCGCCTCCTCCCCGGCCGCTATCGCCTCAGGATCGAACACGGTCCGACCTACGGCCTGATCCTCGACCTCCGCTAAAATTCTCGCCGGGGAGTTTTATCCCGGCCTCTGCCGCGGTCAGGACCCGAGATTCTCCCTTTACAGCCGGGCAGGCCTGTCTAAAGCCGGGCAGGTCCGTCTAAAGACCGCGAAGGGGGGTGGCGGGATCAGGTCAGTTTTTTGATCCTGGCGATCAGGATGGCGGGGTCCACCGGCTTTTCGAGAAACTCGGTGATCGGGAGATAGATCTCGTCGATATCCCGGCTGGAGAATTTGCAGAGGAACTCTCCCTCCTGATTGACGCCGGAGAGCATTATGATCGGAACCCGGTTGAACTGCTCCTGGTGGCGGATAGTTCGAGCCATCCGAAAGCCGGCCCCCTGATCTCCCGGGAACATCACGTCGAGGATGATCAGGTCCGGGTTGAACCGGGTGATCTTCTCTACCAGTCCGTCTTCCTCGTTCTGAGATCCGACCTGGTAGCCCGCCGCTTCCAGAGAGGCGGTCAGGGCGTTGACAATATCAATATCGTCGTCGATGATATAGATCTTCATCCATCTCTCCCTTTGCCGGTCCCTGAGGCATTTCAAACTTTAAGCACTTCAAACTTCAGGCACTTCAAACTTAACTCACCCTAACCTATCCGCCGACGGAAGTGAAGAGAATCTCCGTATTCTTCGGAGGCCAGTTCATCGCCGCCGGCGGCGATCCGGTGTCGGAGGGCATCCAATCCCCGGGCCCCGTCTTCCTCGGCCGGCTTTCCCTGGTAGAGGTTATAATCCTGGCGGTAGTCCGGCGGGGTCAGGTTGGGCATTACCACGTTGGCTCCGGCTCTTATCCCCATCTCCCACCCGGCCGGGTCAAGGACGCCCAGCGCGGTGGTGGCGGCGATGTTGACTTCCGGCATTATGATCCGGCAGACCGCGATCATCTTCAGCCCCAGTTGGAGCCGTTCCGCCGGTGATTTTATCCCGGCCCGTCCGGCCAGCGGGGTGAGGGGGTGGGGGATATAAGGGCCCATCCCGATCATATCGACGGAAATTTCTTTGAGCCAGAGGGCGTCGTTGGCCAGGTCTTGTGGGGTCTGGCCGGGGAGGCCGATCAGCATCCCCGACCCGACCTGGTAGCCGAGCCGCTTCAAAACCTGGAGACATTTCAGCCGTCTTTCGGCGAGGTGGTCCGGCGGGTGCAGGGAGCGGTAGAGGTCGTGGTTGGAGGTCTCGATCCGCAGGAGGTAACGGTCAGCCCCGGCTTTACGCCAGCGGCGGTAAGTCTCTGGTTCCTGCTCTCCCAGGGAGAGGACGATCCGCATCCGGCCTTCGGTCTCCTGCTTGATCTGTCCGGTCAGCCGCTCTACCCAGCTGAGGAAATCCGAGCTGGTCTCCTCGCCGGATTGGAGGAGGACGGATGTGTAGCCGTGCCGGAAGGCGGCTCGGGTGGTGGATAGGACTTCTCTCTCCGGCATCCGGTAGCGGCTAACCTTCCGGTTGGATCGGCGGATTCCGCAGTAGAAACAGTCCTTCCCGCAGAAATTGGAGATCTCAATGATTCCCCGAAGAAAGATCTTGCGGCCGGAGATTTGGCGCCGGACCTGCCGGGCCCGGGAAAAGAGTTGGGCGACCCGTTCCGGGGAGATCGGACCCAACAACTCCGCGATCGCTTCCCGAGAGAGGCCACCCCCCGAATCCGGGAGAGATTTCATCAGAAATAGAGGTCTCGTTCCCCTCCCGAGCGGATACGGGTCAGGCGATCATTTAAACGGGGGTCGGCAAGTTTTGCCGCCTCCCGCTCGATCACCAACTCCCCCGTCCGGCGAGTCTCTTGGGAGGCGTAATCCTCGAGATACTCGGTCAGGGTCAGCAGGGCGTTGGGGGTGCAGAAATTCCGGATAAATCCGGGGACGGCATACTCCATAAACTCGACCCCGGTCCGGCCCAGCCGGTAGCAGGCGGTACAGAAGCTGGGGATGTACCCGGTGTTGAGCAGCTCCCCGACGATCTCGTCGAGGGAACGGGAATCGCCGATCTCGAACTGCTCCCGTTTCAGTTCCTGGGGCCCTTCCTTGGTGTAGCCGGCCAGTTCGATCCGGGTCCCGGCATCGATCTGGGAGACACCGAACTCCATTACCTCCCGGCGGATGGCGGCCGGTTCCCGGGCGGTCAGGATCATCCCGGTATAGGGGACCGCCAACCGGAGGATGGCCACCAGTTTCTTGAAGTCGGGGTCGGAGACCATCTCCACGGCCCCGGGCGAGAACCCCTGGGCTATCCGCAGGCGGGGGAAACTGATGGTGTGGGGGCCGCAACCGAACCGGTCGGCCAAGAAGCGAGCGTGGGTGACCAGGCCGAGGACCTCGAATCTCCAGTCATAGAGTCCGAAGAGGGCCCCGATCCCGACGTCGTCGCAGCCCGCCTCCCAGGCCCGGGTCAGGCCGTGGAGCCGCCAGAGATAGTCGGCTTTCCGGGTCCCGGCCGGGTGGACAGACTGGTAAGTCGGCCGGTGATAACTCTCCTGAAAGACCTGGTAGGTCCCGATCCCGGACTCCTTAACGGTCCGGTAACCCTGATGATCGAGAGGGGCGGCGTTAATATTTACTCGCCGGATCGACCCCTGGCCCTTCTTTACCGAGTAGGTGGTTCGAACGGCATTGGCGATGAATTCGGGGGAGTAGTCGGGGTGTTCGCCGAAGACCAGGATCAGCCGTTTGTGGCCGGCGTCTTCCAGGGCCGCGACCTGGAGCCGGAGTTCTTCATCGCTCAGGGTCCGGCGGATGGTATCCTTCTGGGACCGGCGGAAGGCGCAGTAAAGGCAGTCGTTGATACAGAGGTTGCCGATATAGAGCGGGGCGAAGATGACGATCCGGTTGCCGTAAACCTCACGCTTGAGTTGGCGGGCGGCGGCGAAGATCTCTTCTTGCAGATCCCGGGAGTCGGCTGCCAGCAGCCCGGCTGTCTCCTCCACGGTGAGCGGTTCCTTGGCCAGGGCGCGGCTGATCGCCGCCCGGATCCGCCCCGGATCCTCCCGGGTCTCTTGAGCCAGCCGGCCCAGCAGTTCGCCGTTAATGAAGTCGGGATATTTACTGGTTGGTAATGTGCTCATAGTTATTTTTGTTGGGTGTAATGTTTTCGCGGGGGAAAAGTGCCCATCGCACTGATCTGTTTCCTGAACCTCTTAGATCATCAATGCTAACCGGAAAACTTCATCGCGTCAAGTTTCTCCGGGTTGCGAGAAAAACTCCGAATGGATAGACATTTACACAACGCATTTTTTTTGACAGACGATGTTGGAGATGAATTATGCCGGCCAAATATTGTGGATAGAGATTGGCCGGGCTTAGCTGTTGAACTTATTCACCTGCCGGATAAACCGGCAGAGGTTTTTGAGTTGAGGGTGGCCGGACAATGACAATCGCAGGCTTATCAAACAGTAGAAACTTTTACCTAAATTGAGCGATTCTATGCGGCGAACTGCACCAATCTTTTGCGTCCAAACGGATATTGAAAATCCTCGCCATATCTCCTGGATATGGCTGCGGTTTCCGCAA
>CAYXKT010000056.1:0-17348 GCA_964465735.1 uncultured bacterium | reverse complement strand
CGGACGCAAAAGATTGGTGCAGTTCGCCGCATAGAATCGCTCAATTTAGGTTACATCAATTGCAATATCTCTTTGCTCCAGCAAGGCATCAGATGGTATTTTAGGATTACACCGAGAAGAGAAAGGGCATTTTATCTGATTTGTTCTCTCCTGACCTGCTCTGCGTTCTCTATGGTTAGTTTGTTTGTCAGAATATTTTTGAGTTAGAGGACTAAGGTTATGAAAATCCAATTTCCAGCACGGGCTGTATCTATGCTGACAGCTCTATTCTTCTTCAGCCTTTCCCTGTCGGCTCAGGATTATTCCGATGGGAATTATCCGGGAGTATCGTCGGATAGTACTTTTGGTCAGGTCGAGTTGACGGTGGAGATCCGGGCGGGTAAGATCGCTGATATTCAATATCAACGGGTGCCGGACTGGGACCCGAAAAAGGTCAAAGAAGAGATGGAGGTAAAGATCGTCCAGCAACAGTCTTCCCGGGTTGACGCGGTCAGCGGAGCCACTCTCAGTTCGCAACTGGTTTCTGAAGCGGTTCAGGATGCTCTGGATAAGGCTGTCCTTAGCAACGAGCCGGCCCGCCCGGCCCGGGTTATTTTGCAGACCAACCGGGGGACAATCGAACTGCTGCTCTACCCCGACCGGGCGCCGAAGACAGTGGAGAATTTCCTCGCCCTGGTTGAGAGGGGTTACTACGATGGGATAATTTTTCATCGGGTGATCCCGGGTTTTATGATCCAGGCTGGTGACCCGACCGGAACCGGACGGGGCGGATCCTCGATCTGGGGGAAACCGTTTGCCGATGAGTTTCACCCTGAGCTTCGGTTCAATCGGCCGGGGTTACTGGCGATGGCTAACTCCGGGCCCAATACTAATAGATCCCAGTTCTTCATTACCGTGGCCGCTACCCCCTGGCTCAACGACCGCCATACTATCTTTGGCGAGGTGAGCGGGGGATACGAAGTTGTCGAAGCGATCGTCAATGCCTCCGCCGTTGATGGTTCTCCTCGGGAGGAACAGAAGATCCTGCAAGCTTGCCCGGTCCGCGGGCCAAAAAATCAACTCACCCGATGAAGCATCTTTCCGTCACAGCCATACTGATCTCCCTGGCGCTCCTGGTTACCGGAGGCCTCAGAGCCTTTACCGTTAAAACCGGTGATGATGGATCTTTCCTCTCCTGGCCCCCGGAGCGGACCGCTATTTTTTACCGGATCGGTGCCGCCGACTCGCCTCTTTCTCTGGAGTCGGTCTCCGGGCTGGAGCGGGCCTTCGCCGAATGGGAAGAAAAATCCCGGGGTGAGATTACCTTTGTCTGCGAGGGGCTGCTGGAAGGGAGCTGCGCGGTTCGGGATGGGCACAATACAATGGTCTGGGCGTCCCGAGTCTGGCCCTATGGCTCCGAGGTCGCCGCCGTCTCGACCCTCTGGCCGGGAGAAGATCCCGGCCGGATCGAGGAAGTCGATATCGAGTTCAACGCCCGGGATTATGACTGGAATCTTACCGATTCTCCCGAACTACTCCAGACCGCATTGCACGAGATCGGGCATCTGCTGGGGGTTGGCCATTCCTTCAATCCGGGAGCGGTGATGCACGACCTCAGCTATTTAGGCGCCGCCCCTCACCGGACCTTGAGCCGGGACGATCTTGAGGCCCTGACGTTTCTTTATCCGCGCCAAGAGTGGAAGGTTTTCCCCTACGATCTCCCGGTTCTTTTTTATCCTCGTGCTTTTCCGGGGGAAGTCCCGGCCTCTTCCCCCGTTTTGGGGTTTGACCTCGGAATTGATCGTTGGATTACCGCCCTGGGTTCGATCGACCTCTCCGGAGATGGGAATCTCTCCGAGGTCCTGACCGCGGTCCGGGACAAAAAAGCGGGGTGGACTCTCTTTGGTTGGCGTCTCGCCCCCGACGGGGGAGATCGTTTCCAGCAGGTCGGTCCTTCGCGGCAGTTCTTGCCCGCCGGCGAGATCCTGGCCCTGGCCGGGGTCGATTACGACCGGGACGGATTCAGCGGCGAGGCCGCGGTTCTGGTTCGGGACGACGGCCGGGACCAGGTGTTTATCTGCCGCTTCAATCCGGACGATCCCGCTCCGGAAGCTGTTTCTTATCTGGTCTCCCCCCCGGCTAATAACCTGATCGGGATGGCGGCCCTGGACATCGGGGGGTCCGGTTTTCGAGACGGCCTTCTTCTCCTGCGAGCCTATCCGGGACGCTATTCTCTCTTTCTCCATCGGCTACCCCGCTGCGGAGAACTGTTTTCCGCGCCTGACCCCGGGATTGAGATCCCGCTCCCCGGGCTTCAGTCCGGGTCCCGGCTTTTGGGGCTGGCGGTCCTCGACGCCAAAGGCTTTGGTGGGGAGCGGGACCTGGTCTTTCTGGAACTGTCCGAGGAGGGGAGCTATTGGCTCCATCTCTTCTCTTTTTCCGGGGCAGCCAAGGGGGGACCATACGATATTTCCTATCGAAAATCATCCCTTCTGCCTGTTGGGCCCCTCACTGTCCACCCCGGTAGAGTTGCCGGTCTCGATTTTGCCGGGGACGGTTTCTATAACCAGCTGATCATCTATGCCTCGGAACGCTAACCGGTAACTCCCTCGTTGGTCCGCTTTTTTCTTCTTTGAATTGTCTCTCCCGAGGTTTTTGTGTTAGGGTGGCGCAAGTATTTTGCCCTGAACTATTTTACTAACCCTAACGTATAAGAGAGCAAGGTAATGGATTGGGCCGACGAGGAGCTTATCCAGCGGTGTTGTCAGAGCGATCCGGCTGCTTTGGAAGCACTTCTCGCCCGATATCAAAATCGCCTGATGGCGTTTATCTACTCAGTGGTCAGGGATTATCACCTTTCGGAAGATATCTTCCAGGAGACTTTTCTCCGCGTTTACCGGCAGTCGGGAAAATTTCGCCAAGGAGCGAATTTCAAGACCTGGCTCTATACCATTGCCATCAATCTCTGCCGGGACGCGCTGAGGAAAGCAAAACGGCGGCCGGAGGTTTCTCTGGAGACCGAGATCGCCGGCCGGGATGGTCCCCACCCCCGGCGGATATCCGATCTGCTTGCCGGCAAAGATCCCGGCCCGCGGGACCAGGCGGGGGGGAGAGAGATGGAGGCGATCTTGCGAAAGGAACTGGCCGGACTCTCTTCGGAGCATCGACAGGTAATTATCTTAAGTCGACTGGAAGGGTTGAAATACCGTCAGATCGCCAAGGTGCTGGGGATACCGTCGGGGACCGTCCGTTCCCGGCTCCATTACGGCCTGGAACAACTGCGCCGGAACTTTGTCGCCCGAGGAATAAAGCGGCCGGAATGAACCGGAGAATTAGCTGATCTATGGACTGCCTGGAATTACAAGGTTATATCTTCGATCGGATACTTGGTGAGGACCTGCCGGGTTCGGTAGCGGAGAAATTGGAGGAGCATCTGGCTGGTTGCCGGAGTTGCCGGGAAAAACTACAAGAAGCCTCGGCGGCCTGGGATTCGCTCTCTGCTCTGAAGAAGGTCAACTTCCCTCGCAGCCTTTCCCGGCGGACAATGGCGTTGGTCGGGGACCGGCCGAGGTCGTTGCGACTGCTGGGACGACCCCTCCACTCCGGTCGGCTAATCCTGGTCGCGGCTTCGCTGATTATCTCGGTCGGCTTGTGGTTGCTGTTTTCTCCTTCTCCCCCCTCCGGACCTGAACCCCTGCGCTCGGCCAGCACTTTTTCCCGGAGTCCGATCTCCGGACCTGATCTGACCGTGACCCTCAACGGGTACCTGGAGGAGTCGGGCGAGATCCTGTCCGGAATTGAAAACGGGAAATATTCTACCTGGGGGGACTTGCTGGCGGAGATCATTGCTCGGGATATGCAGGGCCGATCGAACTTTCTTCTGGAGAAACCGGAACTGGACTTTTCGGCCCGTTCAGTGGTCGAGGGCCTTCACCAGGCCTTCTGGACTTTGTTGCAGAAGGGGCGGGACCGGGGAGATCGGGCGTTTGAAATTCCTCCCGAGGTTAACCTGAATCTCTGGCGCGGCGAGATCGCCCGCTACCAGGTCGTGCCTCACGAAAAGCGGGACTGAGCGCGCCAGCAGAAATTAATCAGAATAGGAAACGATTGGCGATTTGATGGCTATAATCAGTAGCGTTGACTTTCCGTTCAGGCTGCCGAATATTCCTTGATCAAATACTATTGTCCAATAATACTAACTATCCAGGTAGAGATCCTCTGAACGAAAACCCTGGAAAGCTGGTTACTGTGAGCAGGGACGACGAAGCAATCGGATTATTTTGTTATGAGATTGCTTCGTCACTTCGTTCCTCGCGATGACAGATGCGATGTGATTGGAGATCTTCATTCAGATCCTAATGATCTGAGCAGTTATCGGAAATATTTAAAATGCTGACGAGAAGACAGATCACCCTGATCAACCTGATCCTGGCCCTGATCCTGGTCGCCGGTGGGGGGTATATGTTCTGGACCTACTACCAGGTCGCCCCAACCCCGGAGACCCCGGTCCTGCCGGTCGGCTCCGGGATTGATCTGCCAACTTCGACCCCGCTGGGGGCGGATTATTACGGGGTGATTGTCAGCCGCAATCTCTGGAGAGAAAAGTTTGCCGCCCCGGCCGAGGGACCGCCGCCGACTCCGGTTCCCGCCGCGATTCCCCCGCCGAATCTGAACCTGCTGGGGACTTCAATCCAGAGCGATCCCAAACGGAGTTCGGCGATCATCGAGGAAGTGGCCAACAAAGAGCAGCATTATTCTCGGATTGGAGATGAGGTTGCCGGGGCGATCGTACTGGAGATCCACCGCAACCAGGTGGTACTTGACCACCAGGGGAATGTATTTACCATCTCAATGTTCAAGGATAGTATTCCGGTGGCAAAGCGCGCACTCCCGATCTCCCGGGTGATTCGGCCGCTGGGCAAGAATGAGTGGCTGATCAGCAAGCGGGGTCTTTGGCAGTTGATCTCCAACAACAAGTGGCTGGTCAGCCGGAAAGGGCTCTGGCAGCTGCTCGATGTTAACCAGGTCAAGGTCAAGATTAAGGAAGTCCAGGCGGAGATAATGAAGGCCCTGACCAATGTCGGCTGTCGAACTTACTACCCGCCGGGCCGTCCCCGGCGCGGTGAGGCGGAAGGCTACGAGATCCTGGTCCTTCCCCCCCGACATCTGGCATCCCACCTGGGGATTAAGAAGGGAGATATTATCCGGGCCGCTAACGAAGAGATAATTACCAGTAAGGACCGCGCCCTGGAGATCTTACAGGAAGTTCAGGATGAAGAGACCGTGATCGTGGAGATCGAGCGCGGAGGGGAGATCATCAATCTGGAATATCAGATCCAGTATAATTTATTGGAACTGTAGTCGGGTCCCAGGAACCGGTGATCGGCCGTCAGACTTATTGATTGTTTCCGATCCGACTTTTCGATAATCATTTAATCGAGGCAGATACTTTAGATAGATAAACTGAAGGTGGAAGACTTTCAGGGACAATATATGCGTGATCATATGAGGCTCAGATAATTTGAGGCGGCTGACACGGTAGCAGGATTGATTGATCGGATGCCGGCCGGGTTTGTCCGGAGAAGGGCAGGTATTTCAACCTTCAGTCTTCAACCTGATTAGTGTCTCAATGGAAACCTCAAATCACATAGAATCTCTCATCGCGAGGAACGAAGTGGCGAAGCAATCTATTCCTGCCAACGGATTGCGATTGTTTCGCTACGCGCGCAATGACAGATTATCGTCCATTGCTTTTGCAGCGCTGCACTAATTACCTGAGCATTTACGAACCGAGAGAACAAATAATGAAGAAAACCAGAGTTATATTTCGCCCGGTTATTGCCATTGGGATTGTCCTCGCCGTCTTTTTCCTTGCCGGATCGGCCCGACCCCAGGCCTTATTTGATGACGAGGAGGGGATGGTCTCGATGGATTTTGAGAATGTCGATATCCGGATAGTTATCAAGTATATCAGCGATTTGACCGGGAAGAATTTTATTATCGATCAAAATGTCCGAGGTCCGGTAACTGTTATCTCCCCGACCAAGATCCCTCTGGAAGATGTCTATAAGGTATTTGAATCGATCCTGGAAGTCCGGGGATTTGTTACCGTCCCCTCCGGGAAGGTAACCAAGATCGCCTCCAAGACCGACGCTCGGCAGAGAAATATCCCGATGGCGGTTGGTGACCGACTGGAACAGATCGTTCCCGAAGACACGATTATCACCCAGTTGATTCCCCTCCAGTATGCCTCGGCCGAACGGGTCCGGAGCGCTCTCGGGCAGCTCTTCTCCAAGGATGCCAGTGTGATCGCCTATCCGACCACCAATACCCTGATCGTGACCGATATCTCCTCCAACATCCACCGGTTGGTCAAGATCGTTCGGGAGCTGGATATCCCCGGCTACGAAACCCAGATCACGGTGATTCCGATCCGTCACGCCTCGGCTGATATGCTTGCTTCTTCTATCTCTCAGGTGATTGAGGAGGTGGGAGAAATCCCGGGAGCACCGCCTACCCCCCGCCGCCGCCAGCCTCCCGGCCAGCTGGAGGCGGTGGATAAGATTTTAAAGATCATCTCTGATGAGCGGACCAACTCCTTGATCGTCCTGGCCAATGAAGACGACACCCATCGGGTACAGGATCTGATAAAGCGCCTGGACGTGGAGACCGAGCGGACGAGGATCCACGTCTATTTCCTCAAGAACACCGCTGCCGAGGAGATGGCCAAGGTCTTGAATTCTATTGTCTCCAAACGTCAACCCAAGGGGGGCGAGGACCCGGTTCTGATCAGCGAGGACAAGGGGACCAACGCCCTGATCATTGATTCTCCTCAGGAAGCTTACGCCGATATCCTCAAGATCATCCAGAAATTGGATGTGGTCCGGGACCAGGTCCTGGTCGAGGTCCTGATCGCCGAGATCTCCTATGAGAAGACTTTCGAACTGGGCGTGGAATGGCTCGATATGGATCAAAACGGGGTTGGGTTCCCCGATGTCGAGGGGATGTCGGCGGGTCGGAATAACGCCCAGGGTTTTGCCCAGTCGGCATTCGGTGGCGGATTGGCTGGTTGGGCCGCCGGGGGGGCGGAAGGGACCATCGGTTCCTCTCCCGGGGTCGAGGGGATGTCGATCGGATTTGTCCAGAAGATGGCCGGGAGCGGGACCAGTCTGCCTGACTTCGCGGTGATGCTGCACGCGATGCAGACCAACCAGGACGTGAATATTTTGGCTACACCCCAGATTCTGACGATGGACAACGAGGAGGCCAAGATCAAGGTGGTCCGGAATATTCCCTATCTCTCCAAGATTGAGGATAGCGGATCCAACAGCAACCGGACCTTCCAGAATATTGAGTACAAGGATGTGGGGATTGAGCTGACCATCACCCCGAATATCTCCAAGTCCGAGATGGTCCGGATGAAGATTCTTCAGAAGATATCGACTCTGCTCGGCAGCCAGGAGGTTTCCGGCATCCGGCTTACCCCGGAGACTTTCGACCGGGAGACGGAGACGATGGTTACGGTCAAGGATAATCATACTATCGTGATTGGAGGGTTGATCCGGGACGATTGGAACGAGTCGATCAGCAAGGTGCCGATCCTGGGCGATATCCCCCTGCTTGGTCTCCTCTTCCGGACCCGTTCGACCAGGAAGGTGAAGAACAATCTTCTGATCTTTATCACTCCTCGAGTGGTGAGGACTACCCAGCAGATCGCTGATCTGACCAACCTCAAGCGTCGCCACGCCCCGGAGATCAATGATATGATACGTGCCCAGAATGCCGAACTGGCGGCGCAGGAAGAGCAGCAGCGACTCGAAGAAGAACAGTCCTACCAGGATCTGAAAGCTCGTCACGCCGATCAACTGCGGAGGATGGGTAATCGGGAGAACGCCCTGATTCCGCCCTCTCCCCCCGGTTCCCGGGTTCCCTCCGGAATCGTAGCCGAGGAGGGGAATGTGATCGAGGCCGAGGAGCAGGAAAGCGCTCCTCGGCGTTCCCTGCTCGACAGTATCCCCCGAGTCTCCTTTGGCGGAGGCAAGCCGGCGGCGGAACCGGACCGGGGTGGTCAGCGCTATCACCAGTAACCATCAGCAGATGAATTATGATTTCTCATCGGACAGTTGAAGATATCCTCCTCGAAGAAGGGACCATCGATGACGAGACCCTGCAGAGGGCCCGGGTCCGCCAGGCCGGTGCCGGCGAGGGACAGGCCCTCGGTGATATCCTCCTCGAGTTGGGGGCGATCAATCAGGAGCAGTATCGCCGGGCCCTGAGTCGTCAGCTCAATCTGCCCTACCTGGAAACTCTCTCCGAGGAGATGGTCGATAAGGAGATCATCTCCCGGGTGCCGATTAATTTTCTCCTTGCTCACCAGTTGATCCCATTGGAAGAGGAGAACGGAGTAGTCCGGGTGGCGATGGCCAACCCGCTCTCCCTCCAGCCCCTCGATGATCTGCGGTTGCTTCTGGACAAAGAGGTCCTCCCGGTGGTCAGTCCCCCTGACGAGATCGTCCGGATTGCCAACCGATCCTACGGCCACGCGGAGGGGGCGGCGGAGGCGGTGATGGAGGGGATGGAGGAGGACGAGGCCGCTGAACAGATCACCGTGGAAGACCAGGCCGAGGACCTCCTCGACATCGCCTCCAAGGCTCCGGTGATCAAGCTGGTGAACCTGATCCTCTTCGAGGCGGCCAAGGCCCGGGCCAGTGATATCCATATCGAGCCTTTCGAGAAGGAACTCCGGGTCCGCTACCGGATCGACGGTGTGCTTTACGAGGCCCTGACCCCGCCCAAGCAGTACCAGTCGGCGATCACTTCCCGGATCAAGATTATGGCCAACCTGAATATCGCCGAAAAACGCCTTCCCCAGGACGGCCGGATCAAGATCCGGATCACCGACCGGGAGATCGACCTTCGAGTTTCCCTGATCCCGGTTTCCTTTGGAGAGCGGATCGTGCTTCGGCTCCTTGACCGCTCGGCTCAGGTCTACAGCCTCCACGATCTGGGGATGAGTGAGGACCGGTTGGTCCTCTTCGCCCGTCTGCTGAAGTTGAGCCACGGAATTATCCTGGTCACCGGGCCCACCGGATCGGGGAAGACCACCACCCTCTATGCCGCTCTCTCCGCGGTCAACTCGAAGGAACAGAATATCATTACGGTCGAGGACCCGGTCGAATACCAGATGTCGGGGATCGGGCAGATCCAGGCCAATCCCAAGATCGGCTTGACTTTCGCCAGTGGTCTCCGTTCAATCTTGAGACAGGACCCGGACGTGGTTCTGATCGGGGAGATGCGGGACCACGAGACGGCCGAGATCGCTATCCAGGCCAGTCTGACCGGACACCTGGTCTTCTCCACTCTCCATACCAATGATGCCGCTGGGTCGATCAACCGTCTGATCGATATGGGGGTCGAACCCTACCTGGTCTCTTCCTCGGTGGTCGGGATTATGGCTCAGCGGCTGGTCAGGACCATCTGTCCCCATTGCCGGGTGAGTTTCCGCCCGGAAGAGAAAGCTCTTAAGGAGATTGGTCTTACCCTTGACGATATCCCGGAAGGTACCCTTTACCGGGGTAAGGGGTGTGATAAGTGTTTCCAGTCCGGGTATATGGGCCGGAGCGGGATCTTTGAGATCTTTTTAGTCGATGATGAGATTCGCCGGATGATCCTGGAGCGGACCAATACCGGAGATATCAAGCAAGCGGCGATGAGAAAAGGGATGCGGACCCTGCGGATGGACGGTGCCCGCCAGGTCAAGGAAGGGTTTACCACCATTGAAGAAGTCGTCCGGGTTACCCAGGAAGATATCGTTGAGGCATAAATCATCCCGGGAAGAAGTTGTTTCCGCTTAAATATTATAGTTATAAAGAGCAACGGAGTAACGGAGTAATGGAGTGCTGGATAAAGAAAATCCGGGCCACAGGCCGGCAGCACTCCCGTACTCCACCACTCCAATAATCCTGTTGGCCGAGGCGAAGCCGAGGACTGTATATCTATGCCGGTATTTGATTACAAAGCATTGGACGCGAAGGGGGAGCAGGCGTCGGGGATTATCGACGCCGACAGCGCCGCCGCCGCCCGGACCAAGCTCCGCCGCCAGGGACTCTTCCCGACTGAAGTTACGGAGTCGGAAGAGAAGGTGGACCTGCGGAGCGATCAGGCTATCTCCCGGATCTTCCGTCGGGTGAAGGCGTCCGAGGTGGCCGTCTTCACCCGACAGACCGCCACTCTGCTCTCCTCCGGCCTTCAGCTGGTCCAGGCCCTTAACGCCCTGATCGACCAGCTGGAGAAAAGCCCCCTGAAGCGGGTGATTATCCAGGTTCGAGATCAGGTCAACGCCGGGAATAATTTCGGCAATTCTCTCAAGGCCTTCCCCCGAATCTTCCCTCCGCTCTATACTAATATGATCGCGGCCGGGGAAGCCGCCGGGGCCCTGGATGTGGTCCTGGAGCGGTTGGCCGATCTGACCGAGAAGAATGTCAAGATGCGCAATCACATCCGTTCGGTAATGGTCTATCCGATCCTGGTCGGCCTGATCGGGATAGCGGTGATCGTTTTTTTGTTGGTCAACGTTGTCCCCACAATTACCAGTATCTTTGCCGAGACCCAGCAGGCGCTTCCGATTCCTACGGTAATCCTTTTGAGCGTCAGCGACTTTATGCGTGGCTACTGGTGGGCCCTGATCCTGATCGGGGCCGGGCTATACTTCCTCTTCAATTTTTGGAAGAACGGTCGCCGGGGTCGGATGCTGGTTGACCGGGTCAAGCTTCGGCTGCCCCTCTTCGGTCCCCTGATCCGAAAGATCGCCGTGGTCCGTTTCAGCCGGACGCTGTCCACTCTGGTTGCCAGCGGGGCGCCACTGATCGAATCGCTGAAAATTGTCGGTTCGATCGTCAACAATACCGTGATCGCTGCCGCGATCGGGGACGCGCTCGAAGCGATCCGGGCCGGACAGTCGATCGCCGGACCTTTCCGCAAGAGCCGGGTTTTTCCCCCGATCGTGGTCCATATGATCGCCATCGGGGAGGCCAGCGGTTCCCTGGAACTGATGCTGGAGAAGATCGCTCAGTCTTATGAGGACGAGGTTGAGACCACAGTCAGCGCCCTGACTTCACTGCTGGAGCCGATAATGATCGTGGTGATGGGGGTGGTGGTCGGTTATATCGTGGTTTCGATCTTGCTGCCCATCTTCCAGATGAGCCAGGTTTTGGCTTGAGGAAGCTCAAGGTTGATATTCTGCGGCTATAGAGTGAAAGAGCGATATTGGTGGGGGAAAAACAACTTTGCACTCCGAACTTTGAAATTTAAACTTTGTAACACTTTAGCTCTTTAAAAGTCTCTACTGTTTTATCAGCCGGCAATCTTTAGGTTGAGATTGCTTATCTGTTTTCCGTCTCCCGTCTTCCGTTTGAAGCCGGATCGGCGAGAAGCCGGATCTACGAGTAGCCGGATAAAAAAGTCGGATCGCGATGACAATCAATAACGTTTTAGCAGGCTAAAGTGTTACTGAACTTTGAACCTTGAACTACAAAAAGGAGGTCTCCGATGAACAGCAAAAAAGCCGGTACTTCTGTCTCTTCCGGATTCACGCTCGTGGAACTTATGGTGGTGATCGCGATTATCGGGTTTTTGGCGGCGGTGATCGCTCCCCAGTTCTTCAAGCAGATCGGGAAGGGCCAGAAGGCGGCCGCTCAGCTCCAGATCAAGAATATTGAGGGTGCGTTGGGAATGTATTACACCGATCATTTTGATTATCCCGACTCTCTCGCCGCCCTGGTCCCGGAATATCTGAAACAGCTTCCCGTCGATCCCTGGGGTAACCCCTATAATTACAGCAAGGTCAGCCAGCACGGCCAGGACTTTGATCTCTCTTCCTATGGGAAGGACGGCGCCGCCGGAGGAACCGGGGAGAATGCCGATATTACTAACTGGGATCTCGGTGGTTCGGGGGCAGAATAAACGGGTATAATTATGGAGTGGGTCTGGCGCAACCGGCGGGCGGGGTTTACTCTGATCGAACTTTCAGTCGTCGTGGTCCTGATCGGGGTGGTCTTCCTGGTTGTCTTTCCCAACCTCTCCGGGCTCTTCTCCGGGCGACGGCTGATTGGCTTCAGCCGGGAGCTGGCCGGGGCGCTTGATTACGCCCGGGCCCGAGCGGTGATCGAAGGTCGCCCTCATACCTTTCGGATTGACCGGGAGGCGGGGGAGTACTCCCTCGAGAGGCGAAAGGTGACCGGGGAAGATTATGGTCAGGCGGATGAGGTAGAGATTGTAAAGAGATGGAAGATCCCGGAGGAGATCAAGATCGGCCGGCTGGAACTGGAGACCCGGGCAACAAAGGGGTTCGAGCCTCTGATCAGGTTTTATCCTCGCGGGAATTCCAACGGAGCGGTGATCACTCTGGAGAATGCTCGGGGCGAACGGGCGCAGATCCGGGTCAAATCCTATACCGGTCGCTCAGAGATAACGATTAAATGACGGCGCAAACAGATCGAAAATCGGTTGGGGCGGAGGGCTTTACCCTGCTTGAGGTGATGGTGGCGGTAGCCGTTCTGGCAATCGGCGTGGTGCCCCTGTTGGTTACCCACGGCGCCACGGTATCCAATATCCGCCGGGGGAGGGAGGTGACCCTGGCCTCGCTGCTGGCCCGCGAGCGGCTGGCCGAGCTGGAAGTCATTGGCTTTGCCGCGCTCAACGCTGAAGCTGGTTTCCCCAGTTATCCAGGAGGTGGTCCTCCGAGCAAAGACCCTCATCCGTTTCTTAAGCTTGAGGAAGCGGTGGAAGAGATCGAAGTCGAGGCTATGCTGGAAGTCAGGGTCGGGGCCCTCCGCCGGCTTCAATCTTCCGGGGGAGGGAAGGAGCCTTCCGGGGAGGGGGAAGATCCTTCCGGGGTCAGGCTGGCCACCTATATCGTGAGTCTCTATTTTGATCCGGATGAAGACCTGGAAATGGAGGAGTGACAGTCCGGTGAAGAAAATTGACCGGCGGCAATCATCTTCCGGCGCGGGCGGGTTCACGGTGATGGAGATTCTGATCGCCGTTACCCTGGGGGCGGTGATCCTGGCCTCCGTTTATGGATCTTACCATATGGTGGTCAAGACTACTGTAAATTATGACAGGGTCTCCGACATCTACCAGTCCAGCCGGATCGTTCTGGAGACGATGGCCCGGGAGATCAGCGGCGCCTACCAACCGCTGTTCGCCCCTAAAGGGGAGATGTTCGTCGGGGATGACGAGTGGTACGCGGGCCGGGAGTCAGATACCCTCCGGATGGTCACCACCACCTCGCTCCAGAGCAGTGAGGATCAGGACGGTTACGATTCCTATGAGATCAGTTACTACCTGGGCGCTGGAGAGCGCGAAGGGTTGCTCCTGATGCGGACCGCTCCCTACTTCAGCCTGGAGGAGCCGTTTGAAGAGGGTCAAGAGGTGATCTTAGCCGAGAATGTCCGGGCCCTGGACTTTCAATACTATGATGGGCTGGAGTGGGTGGAGAGCTGGCAGTGGGAAGAAGAGGCTGAAGAGGGGGAAGAGGAGGAAACACCGCCGTTGCCTTATGGGGTGAGGATTACTCTGGCCCTCGGTCTGCCGAAAACCGAGCCGATTCGCTTCACTACCACTGCCTATCTCCCGATGACTCCTCGGCCGGAAGAAGAAGAGGAAGAGGAGGAGTTGTGAATCCGGTTGGCCGTGGTGGATCTCCCTCGGGGCGCTTGGGAAGGGAATCCGGTGTGGTCCTGTTGACGGTGGTGCTGATGATCGCCCTTCTCGGGGTTTTGGTGATGCAGTATAATTACTTAAGCGGACTGGATGTGATGATGGCGGCCGGAGCCCGAGACAGTACCGAGGCGTTTTTTCTGGCCCAGGCCGGGATCAATCAGGCGATCCGAGTTCTTCAGGAAGACAAGCTGGCCGGTCTCGAGGAGTCCGAAGAAGAAGAGGAGGAAACCGCCGGCCGCCAACGCGCTGTCGATGGAGACGAGGAGGAGACGGGTTATGACGGGCTCGATGAAGCCTGGGCCCTGCCTCAGTCGTGGACCGAACTCGGTCGGGGGGAATTCATCTTCAAAATCGTCGACGAGGATCGAAAGTTCAACATCAACCTGATTCTGGAAGACGCGGTGGCGGAAATCACCGCTGCCCGGACCCTGGCCGCCGGCGGTTCCGGGGAGAGTGAGGAGGAGGAAGATCCGGAGAAACGCCGGCCTAAGGCAGTGATCGAGAGGAAGCGAGAGGAGGCGAGGGAACTGGAACGGGCCGCCGACCAGCTGGGGGAGATGGAAGAGGATAAAAACGAGGTCGATAAGGATTCCCGGGAATACCTCCGGCTTAAACGATTGCTGGAGATGATCCGGGAGCTGGCCGATGCGGCCGACGGGATTGACCCCTTTGCCCGAAGACTCTTCGATACCCCGACGGGTTTGATGGAATCCATCGTGACCTGGTTCGAGGATAAACCGGTTGGCGGCACCGATGAATTTGAACGGTTTGGTCCGATGGAGACGCTCGGGGAGCTGGCCCTGATCAAGGGGGTCCCCCGGGAGCTGCTGATCGGTTCTTCTCGGAGAGAAGAGATTGAGGAGGAGTTGGAATCGGAAGGATTGGAACTGATCGATCCCTGGGCGCCGAAACCCTTTTTAGGTTTGCGGGGGTATATTACGGTTTACGGTGACGGGAAGGTGAATATCAATACCGCCCCCCGGGAGATCCTGGAAGTGATGCTCCAGGACGAGAACGACGACCAGACCAGTTTGGCGGCGGATATCATCTCCGCCCGGGAGGAACTCGCGTTCGAGAATGTCTCGGATGTCAACGACGACGAATACTTGCGGGAACAGGTTTTGACTAAATTTATGGAGAATTTCAAGGTCGATAGCGAGTTCTTTACCATCCTCTCCGAAGGTCGGGTCGGGAAGACTGCCGATAAAGGGTTTGTCGGAACCGCCGTCCGGATCCGGGCCGTGGTGCAGCGCCAGGAGAACCGGATCGTGATCTGTTACTGGCGGGTGGAGGAGTAGAGGTTTTAAAGTTCAAAGTTGAAAGTTTAAAGTTCAGAGTTTAGAGTTCAAGGTACAGAGTCGCGGCTATTTCAGGTATCATCGGTTAAATTATTTTTCGGTTATTATGAAAATCACCAATCTCTTCCAGAACGGATCCGGTCCGGCGCCTTCCTGCCGGGCGATCGAGATCGGAACCTCGGCGATCCGGGTGGCCGCCCTGAAACGGTCCGGCCGGCTCCCCCGTCTGACCGATTACCGCCAGCTCCCGCTTCTGCGGGAGAAAGCCGGCCCCGCTCCGCTCGAGTTGGTTCGGGAGGGGCTGCGGAATCTGGTCCAGGAAACGAAGATCAAGGAAGATACGATTACCGCCTCCTTCCCGCTCCACCATATTTTCATCCGGCTGCTCGAGGTCCCTTTCTCTCGGGTCGCCCAGATCCGCCAGGTGATTGCCTCCGAGGCCGAACTCCACGTCCCCTTTCCCCTGGAGGAGGTGATTATCGATTTCTGGGTGGTGGAAGAACTCCCGGAGGGGAAGTCCCGGGTGATGATGGCGGCGGTAAAAAAAACCGTTCTCGAAGATCGACTCCGTCTCCTGGCCGAGGCCGGGATCAGTCCGACCCGCGTGAATATTGATCTGCTGGGTGCCAGCCGGGCGGTAATTGACTCTCCGCTGATCGCCCCCGATCAGGTGACAGTACTCTTAGAGATCGGAGCCGGCCATAGCGGGGCGGCCTTTATCCTCGGAGGGCGGGTGGTCTTTCTCCGTTCCATCTCCTGGGGAGGCGATACCGTCACCGCAGCCATCGCCGAAGCCGCCGGGGTTGATTTTGCCGTGGCGGAAGACCTCAAGCTCGCCAGTGATCCGGGGATATCCAGGGAGACCTATTCCGTGGCCTATGAACTTCTGGGGAGGGAACTGCTCCGGACCGTGACCGGCGCCTCAGCTCCCTGCGGCGGCCGTTCGCCGTCGGGTTTGGTTTTAACCGGGGGCGGGAGCCGCTCGCCGGGCCTGGGAGAATACCTGACGAAAAAGACCGGATTGGAGATTCTAAAGGTCAATCCCTCCGATCGGGTCCGTTCCCGTCGCGATCCGCCCGGCCCCGAGTCATCGGTGGCGATCGGCTTGGCCCTCAGCGGGGTCGCTCCGACCTCGGACCGGGTGGACTTCCGCCGGGAGGAGTTTGCCTTTGCCGGTGCCTGGAAGAAGATCCGCCGCCGGCTGTTACTCACGGCCTTCCTGACCGCCGGGGTCTTGGTCCTCCTCGCTCTGGCCTTTTTCTGGAAGATCGGGATGGAGGAGAGGGAAGTCAAGAACTTCGACCGCCGGATCCGGCAGATCGTTCGCCTGACTTTCCCTGAGACCCCGGTTCCGGTTCCCGGACAGGAACTGAGGGTGATGGAGGAGGAACTGGCGAAAGCCAGACAGGAACTGCGGTATTACCGGGAGCTGGTCTCGGTTTCGGCCCTGGATATTCTCCGGGAGATCAGCCGGACGGTTCCGGAATCAATCAAAGTCCAGGTGGTGGTGATGGATATCGACGAGAACCGGGTGATTTTCCGAGGAAGAACCAATAATTATCGGTCGGCGGAGCTGATCAAAAATGCCCTGGCCCAGTCGGAGTACTTTGCCGGTGACAAGATCCGGGAGACCCGGGATTCCAAGACCCTCCGGAAAGGGGGGGAACTGGTGACCGTAGAGTTCGAGTATCTGATCCCCCTTGCCCCTCGGGAAGAAGTAAAATAAATTCGGATAGGGATATTTGCTAATGGGCTTACAACCAAGAGAAAAGCGGACAGTTATTTTGGGCGGAGTTCTCCTCTTCCTGATGGCGGTGCTCTACTTCTTTGTTCTGAGCGAAAATTCCCTTTACCATCGGTACAAAGAGCTGCAGAACGACGTTCGGAGTCGCCAGGATGTCTTGTCCCGAGTGGTCCGAGCTCAGGTCGGTTACCGGGATCTGACCCGGGAGGTCGGATTGGTGACCTCCCGGCTGGCGGGCGCCGATCGGGAGGCTACTCTCAAGGGTTATCTGGAGCGGCTGATCCGGGAAGAGGCCCCTTCGGCCCGGCTGAAGCGGATGCCCTCGCGCGACCAGACCGTGGCCGACCTCTACCGCCAGACTCTGGTCACGATCGATCTGGAGAATGTCACGATCCCCGAGCTGGTGGAGATTATGGCGGCGATGGAAGCTTCTGATCAGGGGATCAAGGTCCAGGGACTCAAGGTCACCCTCAGCCGGGGGGGGGAAGACCAGCTCGACGCGATCATCACCGCCCTGGCCGCCCGGCCGATCAATTGAGATCTGGGAAGTTATCGGCTATTATTGATACCTAAGTTGAGCGATTATTGCGGATGAAACGTGCTAA
>CAYXKT010000055.1:0-17377 GCA_964465735.1 uncultured bacterium | reverse complement strand
GCCAGCAAAATCTTAGCACATTTCATCCGCAATAATCGCTCAACTTAGGTTAAAACTTTCCCGACCACCGGTAATCGGCCAGATTGTAGCCGCAGAAGGGCTCGACGCAGTAACCCTTTTCCTGGTGGGAAACACAGTTATGATCCCGCAGATCGTCAAGACCGACCGCCAGCAGTCCGGTAAAGGTCCGGACATAAAATGTTGCCCGCGACTCGGCGTCGAAGTGTTTCCACTGGTCCGCCGGCCAGTCCGGGCCCTCGATCCAGCGGGAGGTGATCAGTCCGGCGATATGCCTTGGATGCCAGCCGAGCGCGAGGAGACAGCGGGTCAGGGTCTGGAGGTTGGTCGGTTTCAAAAGCCCGTCGTTAGGTGCCTCTAAGGGGTGGCGGACGCAGGGGGGGAGGTCGCGATAATTCATCCGGTCGTAGGTCTCTCCCCATTTCTCGCGGGGATGAGCTTGTTCGCTATCAAACCACCGATGAAAGCCGTAAAGATCGGAGGCGAGGTAGTCATTGATCAGATTTTTGAAGTTAACGGTGAAGTCAGGGATCAGGCAGTGGACGGTGCCGGCATACTCGGCGGCGTCGCGGAAGTGGCGGCGCAGGGAGATGGTCTCGTCGAGCGCGAGGTTTTTTCGGGGGATGGCGATCTGGACCGGGGTCCCGTCAGCAATGGCATCACCAACCTTCCACCGCTGGACTTTATGCTTCTGATGGGTGGAAAAAGCGCAGCGGCAATCCCGCATATAGACCGGG
Organism: uncultured bacterium; assembly: GCA_964465735.1. Classification (GTDB taxonomy): domain Bacteria; phylum Auribacterota; class Erginobacteria; order Erginobacterales; family Erginobacteraceae; genus Erginobacter. The sequence goes on along the minus strand of CAYXKT010000055.1, from coordinate 16,622 downwards.
TCACCAAAGCAGGAGAGATCGAGAGAGATGCCCTCCCGGCCGTGTTGATGCGAACCGATTGCTACGTCAGTGATCACCAGCGGCAGGTTGGTCAAATCGGCGGTCTCCCGGATAATACGGTGTACCAGGTGCTCCATCACCCGGCCCATCCCGTCGTAGGCCCGACCGTATCGCAGAGAGACCGGACGGTGACGTTTGCTCAGTTTGCCCCGGTATTTTTCCTCCAGGGATCCGGTGAGGTTGCCGACATCTTCCAGCATCAGCGCTGCCTTGGTCCCGGATTTGATTTGAAAGGAGAAGTGATAACCCTGTCCGGTCATAATGGTCAGCGGCTCGATCCCGTAACCTCGGAAGATCTCCCTAATCGAGCCGTAGACCGGCTCCAGCTTCCGGAAGGTCTTGATCTGGTCAAAGTAAACCTCCCCGGGGTAGTCGAGGTTGAAGTACTCGATGTCAAGTACCCCGAGGATGTGGGTTTTGTCCCAGACCGATCGAAAGATATCCAGCCCTTGCTTCAGGATATCGTGAAACCCTTGCGGTGGGGTGGAGACGTAGGGCTCGGGGGCCGGGATCCCCTGGAGGGATTCTCCGTAACCGACGATGTATTCGGCGGTACAGAGTTCTGGTTCTCGGGCGCTTCCCCCGCAGTACTCGGCGATCCGTTCCTGAACTTCGGGGTCCTGGTAAAATTCGGCGGCGGTCAGCATCGTATCTGATCTCGTAGTTTAGGCAATCCTGATAATTGGGGAAGGGGATATCGGGTCGGATACCCAATTATTCCTGTAAATATATTGGGAAGTTCAGTAATATGATCTTTTCGAAAAAAAGTCAAGAGGTAACCATTGCCTGCGCTGGTCAAAATTCTTGTTGTCTTCATTCTGGTCCTGCTTTTCAGTCGGACTCGAGTTCATCTTAGCTTCTCTCTCTTCCTCGGGACCCTGGTTCTTGGCTTCTGGTCCGGCCTCTCTTGCGGAGAAGTTTCCGGGATTGTCGGCCGGGGGCTAACCGACCGGACCGCGATCCTGCTCTCGGCGATAATGGTCCTGATCCTCTTTCTCAGCCGGTTGATGGAACAGTCGGGGAATCTCAACCGGATTATTCAAGCCTTTTCCCGGGTGGTTCGGGGGCAGCGGGCCCTCTCCGCCCTGATCCCGGCCCTGGTCGGGATACTTCCCCTGCCGGGAGGCGCGCTCTTCTCCGCCCCCCTGGTGGCGACGGCGGTCAAAAAGACCGATCTCACCGCCGCCCGCAAGGTGGTGATCAACTACTGGTTCCGCCACGTCTGGGAGTACTGGTGGCCGCTCTACCCCGGGTTCATCCTGGCCGCCGGCCTGCTCGAAATATCCGCCGTCCGGCTGATGCTCTTCCAGATCCCGTTGGCGGTTTTCGCCACCTTCTCCGGATGGCTTTTCCTGTTGCGTCCGCTGAGAAATCACTCCTCTTCCGGTCCCCGACCCTCGAGAAGTTCCGGTCTGGCGGACCTCTTTGGGGAGTCCGTGCCTATAGTCGGGATCCTAATCGTTATCTTTCTCTTTAACCTTTTTATCCGTCTGACCGCCTCTGTTTCCATTCCCCCGGAAATCCCGGTCCTGGCCGGAGTGTCGGCCGGAATTATCCTGGTCTGCTGGAGAGAAAGGCTGAGGCCCGATGCCTTGGTCCGGGCATTGCGTGGAGGGAAGTATCTGCACTTTGTCCTCCTGGTGGCGGCGATAATGATCTTTCGGGGGGTTCTATCTGAGAGCGGAGCCGTCCTCCAGGTCCGGGAGGAACTGTTGGCTTACCGGATCCCGGTATTACTGGTGGTCATCTTCCTCCCCTTCTTCTCCGGGTTGATCACCGGGATCGCGATCGGTTTCGTCGGCGCTTCCTTCCCGGTCATCCTGCCCCTCCTGGCCGGCTTTTCCCCGCTTCTCTTCCTCGCTTACGGGGTCTTGGCCTTCGGCTGCGGATATATGGGGATGATGCTCTCCCCGGTCCATCTCTGCCTGCTCTTTTCCCGGGACTACTTTGAAGCTTCTCTGTCTCCCTGCTACCGCCTGCTGTTCCCCCTGGCCGGAGTGACCCTGCTGCTCAGCGGCCTGTATTTCATCATCTTCTCCCGCCTGATCGGTTAGTTGCCTCTGTGGCCCGGCAAAGAACCGGGGATCAATCGCCGCCGACCCGGCGGAGGGCCTCGTCCCGGTATTGCCGGGCGGGGAGGAAGTCCGGCCGGAGCCTGACCGTTTGCTGGAACTGTTCCGCCGCTTCCCGGTACCGTTCCAGCCGCATCAGGGCCAGGCCGAGGTTGTAGCGCCCCTCGAAGAAGTCGGGATCGATCTCCACCGCCCGGGCGAAGGCTGCCGCCGCCGGCCGGACCCGGCCGAGGGCGAGCAGGGCGTTGCCGAGGTTGTTATGGGGATCAAGCTGGCGCTCGTCGAAGTCGATCGACTGCTGGAAGGTCGAGATCGCTTCCTCCAACCTCCCGGTCTTGAGAAACGCGATCCCCAGGTTGTTCCAGCCCGCCGTCTGTTCGGGTTCGATCTCCAGGGCCAGCTCCAGTTCGGCGATCGCCTCCCGATACCGGCCCAACCGGTTGAGAGTCTTGCCCAGGTTGTAGTGGGTCGGAAACTCCCCGGGGAAGGCGACGGCGAGTTCCCGGAAGGCGGCGGCCGCCTCTTGCAGCCGGTCTTTGTCATAGTAGAGTCGGGCCAGCCGGAAGCGGAAGATGTAGCTCTCCGGGCTCTGGTCGATCAGCCGCTTCAGGCTTCGTTCAGCTTCCGCGCTCTCCCCCCGGTGGAGAAGGCTCATCGCGGTTATGAACTCTGTCCGCAGCCCGATGGCGTCGGTCGGATTGCGGAGGTTCTTCCCTTCCCGGGTGGCGGCGCCGCCGGACCCCAGATAGCCGAGGCTCTCCAGGAGTTCCCGTTCCCGCTCCGCCAGTTCGGTTTCCCCGGCCTTCCGGATGGTCAGCGAAGCCTCGATCTCTCCCAGTCTCTCATCCAGCTTCGCGGATAGGGGCGCCCGGCGCGCGGCCAGGTTGATGGTTTCACCGGGATCGTCGGCCAGGTTGTAGAGTTCCTTTTCCGGTGCCCGGATGTATTTCCACTCCTCGGAGACCAGTCCGGCCAGGGGGCTCCAGCCGTATTCGGTGAAGGGAAACTCGGTCTCCAGGTAGATCTCGCCGTCTGCCATCGCCTTTCCGGCCAGGGCGGAGGCGAAGGACCGGCCGGATATCCCGGCCGGGGGCCGGCCGCCGAAAAGCTCGATAACGGTGGGGAAGATATCGGCGATACAGAGGAGGGTGTCGATCTTGGCCGTCCGCTCTCCCGGGTAGGGATCGGCCACGAACAGCGGCACCCGCATCACCGGGTTGTAGAGGAGCAGCCCGTGTTCCTCCTCCCCGTGGTCGCCCAGTCCCTCCCCGTGGTCGCCGAGAGCGATCACGATCGTCTCCTCCTCCAGCCCTCGCTGCCGGAGCAGATCGAGCAATCTTCCGACCTGGGAATCCATAAAGGCGATCTCCCGGTCGTAAGCGCCTTTCAGCCCCTCCCCGGGGGGAGCGGGGAAGTAGTAGGGACGGTGGGGGTCGAAGAAGTGGACCCAGCAGAAGAAGGGCCGGTCGGTGTCTTCGGCCAGCCAGGCCAGGGCGGCCTCGGCCACTTCGTCCCCCCGCCGGTAACGGTACATAGCGCTCTCGTCGTAAATTTCTTCGGACTGCGGAACGCCGTAGTCGTCGTAGACCTCGAAGCCCCGGTCGAGGCCGAACTTCCGGTCGAGGACGAAGGCGGCCACGAAGGCTCCGGTCCGGTAGCCCTTGTCACTGAAGAATTCAGCCAGGGTCGGAATCTCTTTGGGGAGGCACCCCCCTCCGTTGACTCTCAGCCCGTGTGCGGGGGGGAGGAGACCGGTCAGGATCGTGGCGTGGGCGGGGAGGGTGAGCGGGACATTGGTGAAGCAGCGGGTGAAGACCGTTCCCCGGCCGGCTAAAGAGTCGAGAACCGGGGTCCGGGCTCGAAGATAACCGTAGGCGCCGAGGTGATCGGCCCGGGTGGTGTCGAGGGTGATCAGCAGAAGGTTGTGTCCCGCCTTCGTCCTGGTATCCCAAACCAACCTGGCCGCCCCGGCGGCCAGGAGAATGGCCAGTAGCGGATAGAGCAGTTTTGTCTTTTTCATAAACCAAAAGCATACCACGAAGCCGGAACCGAGGTAGGGGAAATCGTCCGGATTATCGCCGGAATTAATCCCGAATTAATCATTGAATAAACTTGACTTCATCCCGGGGAATATTCTATGCTTTGCCTGTGATTAATTATTGAGTTTGGACGCGTTGATTTGATTGTGAGGAATTGCAACCCGGAGGTATAAGATGCGTAGCTCTTGCTCTGTGCTGATGGTGATCTTTTTGGCGTTCTCCTTTCCCCTGGCCGCTTCAACCCAGACCGGCTACGCCGTGCTCCACAACTTTGCCGGTCAGACCGGCAACGACGGGGCCGGCCCGATCTGTACCCTGGTCTCCGACGGTACCAGCCTATACGGCACCACTGCCTACGGGGGTTCCTCCGATTACGGCACAGTCTTCACCATCCTCCCCGACGGCTCTGATTACCAAGTGCTCCACCACTTCGGCAGCGAGACCTGCCCGGCCGGCGAGCCCACCGGGTCCCTGGTCTCGGACGGAAGCGTCATCTACGGGACTGCCCGCGACGGCGGTTGCAACAACTTCGGCGTGGTCTTCTCCCTGCTGACCGACGGGACCGGCTATACCGAACAGCGCAGCTTTATAGCTTTCACCGGAGATGGCCTCTCCCCGTTGGGAGGCGTCTCGGGCGACGGGTCGATGCTCTACGGAACGACTATGTTGGGGGGGGATTATCTCTCTGGCGGGACGGTCTTCTCGCTCGAGCCGAATGTTTCCTCGGCGTCGGTACTCCATAGTTTCCCCGACACCCCGGATGATGGAGTAATGCCCTACGCCGCGCCGATCCTCGCCTCCGGTGTCCTTTACGGGACCACGGTGCAGGGCCCCGTTCCCGTGGGAACTCCCGTTCCCCCCGGCGCGGACTCCGGTGTGCTCTACTCCCTGCAGACCGACGGAAGCTCTTACACCATTCTCTATACCTTCGGCTCCCAGACCGATGCCGGGGAAGGCCCGATCGGAGCCCTGCTCTCCGACGGGACCCGGATCTACGGAACCACCGCCTACGGCGGCGCGGCCGATTACGGGACGGTCTTTTCCCTCGAACCAGACGGCTCCGACTATGCAGTCCTCCACAACTTCGCCCTCTTCACCGGCGACGGGCTGTTGCCGATGGGAGGCCTGGTCTCCGACGGCACCCGCCTCTTCGGAACCACGGTCGGCGGGGGGGCCGCCGGCGGCGGAGTCTACTACGGGGGGACGATCTTCGCCCTCAACAAGGATGGATCCGATTATACCATCCTCCACGACTTCAGCCTCCAGACGGAAAACGGTTACTGGCTGCCCTTTTCCGGCCTGCTCCTGGCCGATAACACTCTCTACGGGACGGCTTCCCTCGGGGGTGATTATGACTACGGGGTGATCTTCTCCTATACCCTGCCTTCCCCCACTCCCTCCCCGCTGCCCACCCCCTTCCGGCTGGTGGTGGACGGGCGGGACTACAACGGCGACGGCCGGGACGATACCGTGGTCTGGCGAGCCGATGATGGGAGGTGGGCTATTGACTTCGGTCCCGGATTCAGCCCGGGAATTCTCTGCTTCGGGCAGCCCGGCGACGTTCCGGCTTCCGGCGATTACGACGGAGATGGGATTACTGATCCCGCCGTCTTCCGTCCGGGAACCAGTCTGTGGGCCGCCGCCGGGGTGACTCGGTTCCACTTCGGCCAGACCGGGGATATCCCGGTCCCGGCCGACTACACCGGTGATGGGTTTACCGACCCGGGGATCTTCCGTCCGGCGACCGGTTTATGGGCGGTACGGGGGATAACCCGGGCTTATTTCGGGGGCCTTTGTGATCTGCCGATTCCTGGAGATTATGCCGGAACCGGGACCGCCGGGATCGGTCTTTTCCGTCCGACTAACGGTTTGTGGGCGGTGCGGGGGTTGACCCGGTTGTACTACGGGGTCGAGGGGGATTATCCGATCGCGGCTGATTACTTCGGGGACGGCTCCACCGCCCCGGGGATCTTTCGACCGGAGACCGGACTCTGGGCGATCCGGGGTCTGACCCGGTTTTGCTATGGTGCCGGGCTGGATTTCCCCCAGCCGGGCGATTACTCGGGGTTCAGGATCGACTCCCCAACGATCTACCGTCCGGTTAACGGACTCTGGGCGATTCGGGACCTGACCCGGATTTACTGGGGCGGGGGAGATTATATCCCGGTTTCCTGGTAATTTAAGTGGAGCGAGCGAGATTATGGTAATGTATTCGATCAATTCCGGAGCATTACTCCGGGTAACGGAAAAATGTTGATATTCAATGACGGACCCGTTTTTAAGGAGGTGAGAGATGAGACCGCAGGATATTGAGAAGATTGCCCAGAACGTGGCCGGTGCTTTTACCGGCTCCGGCTCCACCCCGCGGGCCGGGTGCGGAGCTTTCAGCAACCCCGAGGGTTACTCCTGCTATGAGGAGTATAACTGCTCCGCTGGCTATGAGTGTGGAGACCTGGGGAATTTCAGCTGCGCGGCAGGGGATTTTGGTTGCCTGAGCGGCTTCTTCTGTGCTACCGATTATAGCACTGAACTTGGGGAATGACGGATCATTCCCGGCGGGTAGCCAGTGCCTGGAAGAAAACCAGGTCGCCGCGAGGAGGGACGACGAAGCCATCTTTATATTTTAGGCTGAGATTGCTTCGTCACTTCGTTCCTCGCAATGATATATTTTATGCGATTTGAGGTTTTCGTTCAGACAATGTTTAGGTATATTCCGGGTCCACGCCCCAGGTGGGGCGCTTAATGTATCTGGACCCGATAAATTTTATGAGCAGCAAAAATACAGTTGATATAGATAACCTGGTTAAAGACCAAGATCCGGAAAAGCTCCGAGGCCACGTTCTTGCCGCCGTCAAGCGGTTCAAGGGGAACTGGCTTGAACTGGGGCGTTTCGTCAGTGTGGTCGAGAAAGAAGCGGCCTTCCGCGACTGGGGCTTTGCCACCTTTGAGAGTTACTGTACCCGGGAACTGAAGCTGAAAAGACCGACGGTGGTCAAGCTTCTCAACTCCTTCCGGTTCCTGAAGAAGGAGGAGCCGGGATTTCTCTCTTCCGCTCTCGCCGGGGGGGAGAAGTCTGCGCTCCCCGATTACGAGTCGGTAAACATCCTCCGGCAGGCCCGGACCAAAAAAGCGATCTCCGGGGAAGAGTACAGTCAACTCCGGTCGGCGGTCTTCGAAGACGAAGTCCCGGCCAGAGAGGTGGGACGTCAGTATCGAGGACTCCTTCAGAGCGCCCGCCAGGCCGAACTGGATCCCGAGGAGGCTTTCCTCCGCCGGCGGAAGGAAGCCCTGAAGCGGATTCTCGGTTCTCTGCGGAATATCCGGACCAATGTCGAACTCTCTCATCTCCTCCCGGCTCCCGGTCTCGACACTTTAAAACAGCTGATTACCCAGGTTGAAAACGAGCTGACGGGATGATCTGGGAGATTAAGGTCGGCGGACCGAGCCGACCGCAGAGTTTTAAAAATTGAGGGATAGTCAACAGTGGAGGAATAATGAGCAGGACCGGATCGGCCCTACTTGCCTCTCTTGTTTTGATTTGCTCTCTCTCTGTCTGGTTTCCCCCGGTGGCCCGGTCAGGGGAGACGATCCTCTTCCGCGATGACTTCAGCCGGGAGCTTAGCCGGCACTGGATACCCTTTTTTCTCCCTGGACCCGGGATTACCCGTTCCCGGGGCAATCCGCCCCCGGCCCTGGGTAATGGCGGCGGAGGCAAAGAGCGCAACGGGGTGATCAGCAAGCGGTTGTTCCCGCTTGATCCGGGGGTGGTCTTGAGGGCTGACATCTTTCTCTCCCCCGCCGGGGGAGAGGCGGTCTTTGGGGGGTCGCTTGGGTTCCCCCTCAACCCCGAGGTCTTTCTCCGGGGTCAATGGCCGGAATGGCTGGTTGGGATCAGCTATGATTACATCGGGGAGACCGAATGGTCCCGGGGAGTGATCCCGGAAGGGGGAACTCTGACCTGTTCTCTGGTCAATGAGGATGGGAGCTTGGAGATCAGTCGTCGCCCCTACCTGAATTGCTGGCTGGGGGGCTGGCATAGTTTCGAGATCAAGATAAAAAAGAGCGGATTTGTCGAGTTCCGTCTCGATGGGGATCTGGTCTATTACTCTCGGAAGCGTCTCGCCTTTGGTTATCCCCAACTCCCACTGCTTCTGGGCCAGCTCTCGGGGGGACAGGGGAAGGTCTGTCACGATAATGTGGAGGTCCGGGCCGGAGTGGCCCCCTCCCGGCCGGACCCCAGATAGTATCAAAAGCTTGGTAAAAATCAGGCAGCCACAGAGAATACCGGGCCGATAAAAAAGGAGCAGATGAGATCCTCTCACCTGGGAGTGACTGGATAAATTATAGCTTGTGCCATCGCAACTTCCACGTGATTTCAGGTTCCTGTTCAGACACTAATTAACTCTTTGTTCTCAGTGGTTAAATTTTCCACAGAACTGGACTCCACCGCGGGAGAAGAAGATTGTGAAAAAAGGCTGGTCCTGGCTTCCCCTGTTGCTAATACTCTCTCCGGTCTTCGCCCTGGCAGTGGAAGAGATCCCGGAAATTCTTGGCGAGCCGGCAATCGCTTATGACCGGTCGATAGTGCTGGTCAGTCTCCGCCGGGCCGACCCGGTCTGGATCCGGGAGAATCTGTCCCTGCTCAATAGCAACTGGGGGATCTTTCCTAGCCTGCGGTACCTGGAGTTGGCGGTTCCGGGGGGTGACGTTGAGTTGCTTTTTCTCCGGGGACGTCAGGAGGAGGTGGCCGCCGCCGCCCGGATTGCCGAAGCAATGGACCGGATATATCCCGACCCTTCCGAGATGCCGACCCTGTTTCCGCTCCCGCTCAGCCACCTCTCCGGTCCCTCAATGCGGGAAAAGCTGCTGGATCTGGCGTCCGCGGCCGGGCTGGAGCTGGAACCGGGACAGCTGTTACTCTTTCCTCCCGGCACCCCGGGAAGCCTGTTTTTTCGGGGCCTGACCTCGGAGTCCAAGAAGCTGCGGGAGCTGAAGACCGAACTTGACCAGGCCCGATATGGTTCGGTGGCCGATCTGTTGAGCGGATTTTGCGGACGGTTCCGCCAGGATCTCGCTGCTCATTTCTTTACCGTCTCGACCTATGCCGCCTCGGCCCTGCTTCTGCTTATCCTGCATTTCCTTCTCTGCCGGATTCCCTGGCTGGGGAGACAGTATCAACGCTGGTTCACCCTGATCTGGACCCGGCTGATTCAGGATGTTCGAGGGAGGGATTTCGCCTACGACGTGATCAAAAATCTGGTCGAGACTGCGGTGGACTCAGTTGAACAGTCCAGCAGTCGCACCCTGGGCGCCTCCGGGAGGCCGAAACTTGAGGAGAGTTCAGAGATAAAAAAATCCCGGGCGTTGGTGATCGCCCGGGATTTAGCCGCCTTCCGCGGATATGATCCTCAAGATCCGGAAATCAAACGGCTGATCTCTGACCTGATCGAGGCTGCCGTCTATCGTCTCCACCATCCGGAGCAGAAAGAATGACTGGCTGGTGCTCGGACTACTTCATCTTTGCCCGGGCCTCCTTTTCGTCGCTATAGATCGGGAAAAGGGAGATGAACCCGGCGATCTCGAAGACTTCCCGGACCGAGGAATTCAGGCCGCAGAGAGCGATCGTACCTCCCTTCTTTTTCAGTGCTTTGGCTACCGCGAGCAGGACCCGCAGACCGGCCGAGGAAATATAATCGGTATGAGAAAAATCACAGATGATCTGATCTGTCCCCGAGGAGACCTCTCCCTGGAGGAAAGTCTCCACTTCCTTGGCGGTATAGGCGTCAAATCGGGGGACCATCGCCACTGTTACGATTCCGTCGGAATTAGTCGTCTCCATTATTCTCTCCTTTTAAGTCCTCTAAATGATCGGTTGAAATCGCTATAGGTCCAGTTCGCTATCTTCAGCACTCAAATTTTGACGGCAAGCCGAAAATATCTGCTGAAAACTATAGATTAATATAGTAATATAGCCAATCAACAAGAAAAAAGATATATTTTTTCCGATCCCAAATCGAGATATGTCTACCGGAGAAAAAACTGATGGCGCCGGTCATCGGCAACGACTCCGGGACCGCTTTGCTCGTTCCGGACTGGCCGGATTCCACGATCACGAGATCCTCGAACTGCTTCTGGCCCTGGGCACGCCGCGGAGAGATACCAAACGGCCGGCCAAGGAAGCTCTGAAGAAGTTTGGTTCCTTAAAAGACGTCATTGACGCCTCCCGGGATCAGCTAATCGAGGTCGCGGGGTTGGGAAAGAAAAACATTATCGCTCTGCGTCTGGTCAAAGAGGTGGCTGCCCGTTACCTGAAAGATCGGCTCCGGGAGCGGCCCCTGGCCGGTTCGCCCCGGGCGGTATTTGACTATCTGCGCCAGGCGCTGGGGGGAGAGCAGCGCGAAGTCTTCTCGGCGGTCTTTCTCAATACCGCCAACAAGATCATCGAGGTCGAACAGGTCGCGGTGGGGACGGTCAACCGGGCGGCGATCCACCCCCGTGAAGTAATCGTCACCGCTTTAAAACACAATGCCAGTCGAGTGATCTTTGCCCATAACCACCCGGGTGGAACGATGCGGCCCAGTGATGACGATATCGAGATTACCGCCCGCCTGAAGCAGGCCTGCGGGGCGGTGGGGGTCGAAGTCCTCGACCACGTAATTGTCTCGGCCGATAACTACTACAGTTTCGCCGAACACGGACTGTTGTGAGAAGGGGTGAGGGAAAAAGAAAAAAAGAAATACTGGAGTGATGGAGTATTGGGGTAATGGGCAGCTCACTCAACCGTTTCAGCTTTACCCCAACACCCCAACACTTCATCACTCCATTGCCTAATCTCTCCCAACATTCCACCAAGAATCGAGGTTTTTTAATATGAACGAGAATCCACAGATAAAATTCCTATCTGTCGGTCCCCTTCAGGCTAACTGTTATCTTCTGGCCGACCCGGCCGGACAGGTGGCGATTATTGATCCCGGGGGCGACCCGGAAGAGATCTTTTCGGTCATAGACCAGGAAGGCTGGTCCCCGGTAGTGATTATCAATACACACAACCATATCGACCACGTTGCCGCCAACCGGGCGGTGGTGGATCGATATCAGGTCCCACTGTTGATCCACCGCCGGGACGCGGCCGGGCTCTCTGACCCCGGCGTGAATCTGAGTAACCTCGGTTTCGGATCGCTCGATTCCCCCCGGGCTGATCGGGAGCTTGATCACGGGGACGAGATCCGGGTCGGAAGACTGGTCCTGAAGGTGATCGCCACCCCCGGCCATACCCCCGGGAGCATCTCTCTGCTTTTGGAGAGGAGCGGAAAGCCGGCGATGATTTTTACCGGGGATACTCTCTTTGCCGGGGGGGTCGGTCGGACTGATTTTCCCGGAGGATCGGGAAAAGACCTGGTGTCCTCGATCCGAGACCGGCTTCTGGTCTTTCCCGATCCGACGGTGATCCTCCCCGGTCACGGGGATAGTTCGACTATCGGGGAACAGAGGCGCGGGAACTATTTTGTTGAACAATTCGTCCTTTAATCGCGCCCGGAATCGGGAAGGGGAGGGCGATCCGGAGTCGGAATTACCTCCCACTCCTGCGGAGAATTTTCCCACGGCGGGGATCTACCTCGAAGAGTTCATCACCTTCCTGACTATCGAGCGGGGTTTGAGTCCGAATACCACCTCCAGTTATCGATCTGATCTGGAGAAGTTCATAGCTTTTCTTGCCCGCCGGAGGCGAAGCGGTTTTGAGGAGGTCCGGCGGGAAGAAGTGATGGATTATCTGCTGGCGGAAAAGGAGCGGGGGCTGACCTCCCGCTCACTGGCTCGTGGATTGGTCTCAATCCGGATGTTCTTTCGCTACCTCTCCCGGGAGGGATATCTCCGGAGCGACGTCACCGAGGTGGTGGAGTCGCCTCGCCACTGGAAATCGCTGCCCCAGGTTCTCTCGCTGGCCGAGGTTGAATCCCTGCTCTGCCAGCCCGACACCTCCGAGCTTCTCGGCTGTCGTGATCGAGCAGTCCTGGAACTGCTCTATGCCAGCGGTCTGCGGGCTTCAGAATTGACCGAGCTCCAGATCGACGATATCAATCTTCAATCGGGGTTTGTCCGGGCCCGGGGAAAAGGCGGCCGGGAGAGGATTGTCCCCCTGGGGCGGAGCGCCGCTCACGCTCTCTTTGATTACCTGGAGTGGTCACGTCCTCTATTGCTTAAAGACTTCGCCTCTCCGGCTCTCTTCCTCTCTCGGAGGGGGAAACCTTTTACCCGGCAGTGGCTCTGGCGGCTGATCGGAAAATATCTGCGGCAGGCCGGGATCAATAAACAGGCCGGTCCCCATATCCTCCGCCACTCTTTCGCCACCCATCTTCTCCGGGGCGGGGCCGATCTCCGGGTGGTCCAGGAACTGCTCGGCCATTCGCAGATCAGCACGACCCAGATCTATACCCACGTCGATCGGGAAAGGCTCAAGGAAGTTCATCGCCGTTTTCACCCCCGGGGCTGACAGACCATCTGTGTAGATAAATTAATTCTTGCGTCTTGTAAATTTATATAGTACATTGCTTTTGTCTAAAATCTTCAGCCGGGAGAATACGCTGAAGGCGAGAGGGTCCTCTTGAGCCGTGGCGGAGGCTACCCTGAAGAATAGATTATACCCGGTTATTGTGGTTCACAACTTATCGGAAATATCTCCGAAGGAGTCTTAACGTTATGTTTGCCAGAAACGTATTGATTGTTGACGATGAAAAACAGATTCGGGATTTGCTCGAGGAGTATTTCGAAGGCCTCGGCTTTACCGCGAGATCCGTGGCCTCCGGGAAGCAGGCCTTGAAGGAGATGGAAAGCTTTGTCCCCAACATAGTCTTGCTGGACTATCTGATGCCGGGAGCTACCGGTCTGGATATTTTTCCCGAGATCAAAAATATCTTTCCCTTTGCCAAGGTGGTTATACTGACCGGACGGGGTTCGGAGGAGATCGCGGTCAGGGCGCTCAAACTCGGGGTGGATGATTATCTGACCAAGCCCTTCGAGCTTTCCCGGATCCGGGAGGTGGTCGATCACTATCTGAAAGAGCAGCAGGAGGAACTGATCTGGCTCAACGGGAAATACAGCTATCCGCTGGAAGATGAGTTTATCAACCGCTACGAGTATATCCGCCTGGTCCACGCCCAACCAGCCCTGGGAGTGAAGACGATCAGTTCATTTTTTACCTATACCCGGCAAGATTTTTATAATTATCTTAACCGTTTCAAGAAATACGGCCTGCTGGGTATTATCGGCCGGCGGGAATTAAAGAAGCTTCTCGAGGAACATAACGAGACCCGGCTGATGATCAAGAAGGTGCCTGGCTTCCAGACCTTCCCCTTCCTGGAAGGAGAGCCTGAAGGCAGGAGTTACAATCTTCACAATTTTCTCAACTGGCTCGATCCGGGTCAGGTCAAGCTGGAGATGATCCGGGAGGCGGCTACCGCGCTTAATCCCCACATCGGTGATATCTGCAAAAAATACGGGATTACCCGCGAGGCGTTCTACCAGAATTATCGGGCCTTTGAGGCTCGGGGAATATTCGGAATCCTCCGGAGAAAGAAAGGCCGTCCCCGGAAAAACGCCAAGGTATAAGCGGCGTTGGAATTTCCTGATCGGCCGGCCCGATCCGGCCGGGCCCCCGCCATTGCCGGACTGCGGTTTGGCCGGTGGTTCCTTCTCTGTCCGCGATATCTCCCAAATCGATCGATGAATCCATCTGTCCCTCAGCCGGTTGCCGGGGAGATCAAGCCCGGTTTCAACCTCACCCCGTTGCTGGATCGGTTGCTCTCCCCCCGGGATCGCTCACTGCTCGGTGAGATTGGCCGGTTCGCGGATTCGCGCGGCTGGAAAGTTTATTCTGTCGGAGGGTCCGTCCGCGATCTGTTGCTGGGCCTGAGGAAGAACTTTGATCTCGATATCCTGGTTGAGGAGCACGGGCTGGAATTTGCTCGCCTCTTTGCCCGTTCGGTCGGGGGGACCTGCAAGCTCTATCGACGTTTTGCTACCGCGATGGTGATTTTGCGGGGCGGGATAAGGATCGACGTTACCACCACCCGGGGAGAGGTATATCCGGAACCGGGGTCGCTCCCGGAGATTATTCCCGGATCGTTTGAAGAGGATATCCATCGCCGCGATTTTACGATCAATGCCCTGGCCTTTTCCCTTAACCGGGAGCTTTTTGGCCGCCTGATCGACCTCACCGGCGGGGTCGCCGATCTGCAAGCGGGGTTGATCCGGGTTCTCCACGAGCAAAGTTTCCGCGATGATCCCACCCGGATCTTTCGGGCGGTGCGTTTCCGGCAGCGCCTGGGATTCGCCGTGGAGCCCCGGACGGAAGAACTGATCCGAACCGCGGTCGATCACCGTCTTTTTGAGACAGTCTCCCCGGAGCGCCTCCGCCACGAACTTGAACTGATCTTCGCCGAGCCCGACCCGCCGGGGGCGGTGGTCACAATGGCTCGCTATGACCAGCTGAGATTTATCCATCCCCGACTCCAGATTGCTGAAGGGACACGGTCATTTCTTGAGCGGCTGGGCAAAGAGTTGAGATGGTATCAGCAATCCTTCCCCCGGGAAGCGATCTCCCCCTGGAGAGTATATTTCGGGGCCCTGATCTTTCAGCTCGCTCCCGATGATCTGAGCCAGACGGCGGAAAAGTTCAACCTCTCCCGCCGTTTTCTGGGGCAACTCCTCCGGAGTCGGGAAGACCAGACCGCGATCCTGGAGACGCTCTCCGGAGAGGAGGAACCGCTCCCCAGCCGGATCTGTGATTTGCTTAGTGGGTGTGGCGCGGAGAGCTGGCTGATTTTGCTGGCCCGGATCACCTCCGGTCTGGCTATCCAGCGGTTCCGGCAATTTCTTACCCGGTACCGTTTTGTCTCCGGAGAGGTGACCGGTCAGGATCTGGAATCCCTGGGGCTTACCCCCGGTCCGGCTTACCGGCCGATCCTGGAAGAACTCCTCGCCGCTCGGCTCGACGGTCGGATCAGCAGCCGGGAAGAAGAATTTTCCCTGGCCCGCCGTTTGATTGACAGATACCTCCCCCGCTGATATAAACGGGTGATAAGTGGCTAAAGTTTGAAGTGGCTAAAGTTTTTTTAAACCAGCAACACTGATTGCTGATTACCGATCAGTATCACTGACTTATGAACTTCCCACCAACTATTTTAAGCGGGATGCGTCCGACCGGACCGCTCCATCTGGGACATCTGCTCGGCGCGTTGAAAAACTGGGTTGATCTTCAGGACCAGTACCGCTGTTTCTATATGGTCGCCGACTGGCACGCCTTCTTCAGCGAGTATGAAGATCCCGGGATGATCGGGGAATATACCCGCCAGTGCGTCGCCGATTGGCTCAGTGTCGGACTGGATCCGGAAAAGAGCACCATTTTTGTCCAGTCGGCCGTCCCCGAGCATTCCCAGCTCCACCTGATTCTCTCCTCTTTGACCCCGCTGCCCTGGCTGGAGCGGTGCCCGACTTACAAGGAGCAGCTGCGGGAGATCAAGGGCCGGAACCTGTTCACTTATGGGTTTCTCGGATATCCTGTCCTTCAGGCTGCCGACATTATTCTTTATCGGGCGACGGCGGTCCCGGTTGGCCACGACCAGATTCCCCACCTCGAACTGACCAGGGAGATCGTCCGCCGTTTCAACAATCTTTTTACTCCCGTCTTTCCCGAACCTCGACCCTTGCTCACTGAGGCATCGAGAATTCTCGGCCTGGACAATCGGAAGATGAGCAAGAGTTATCAGAATTTCATCGCCCTGGCCGATTCGCCCGTCGAGATTGAGGAAAAAGCTCGGGGAATGATCACCGATACTCAAAGAATTCGGCTCAGTGATGCCGGTCACCCCGAAGACTGCAATGTCTTCTCCTACCACCGGCTCTTCAACCCGGGCCAATTGGACGAAGTGGAGGATTGGTGTCGAAACGCTAAAGTCGGCTGTACCGACTGCAAAAAATGTCTGGCCGGAGCCTTGAGCGATTCTCTCGCTCCCTTAAGAGAAAAACGCCGCTACTGGTTAGAGGGCGATCGGATCGAAGAGGTCCTCCACGCCGGCGCGGCCCGCGCCCGTACCGCCGCCGCCGAGACGCTGGCCCGGGTCCGGGAAGCGATAAAGTTTTAACCTAAATTGAGCGATTCTATGCGGCGAACTGCACCAATCTTTTGCGTCCGAACGGATATTGAAAATCCTCGCCATATCTCCTGGATATGGCTGCGGTTTTCGCAACCCGTCGGCCGGCAAAATCTTAGCACATTTCATCCGCAATAATCGCTCAACTTAGGTTTAAATAAGTTCAATAATCGGTAATCGGTAATCGGTAAGCGGTGGGCAGTAAGCCTTATAAATATTAGTGGTAATTCGTGGATAGAAAAGGGTCCGAGGCGGGGGATTTATTAGTGGTAATTAGTGTAATTCGTGGATAGAAAAGGGTC
>CAYXKT010000054.1:0-17430 GCA_964465735.1 uncultured bacterium | reverse complement strand
CCGGCAAAATCTTAGCACATTTCATCCGCAATAATCGCTCAACTTAGGTTAAAATTTAAGATCAGGGTTTTTCCACTCCGAATGATCCAGGGGGGCAATCCGGATAAAAATCTTGACCGTCAGCCCGATCTCGGGAAATTCCCGGGTAGAAAAATTGTCCATCAGGCCTGAACTTTGCGCCTTCTGTAAAAAACCCTTCCAACGCCGCAGTCCATCGATCAGGTGCAGATTCCCGAGCCGGTTGTAAGGTGAGTCTTGCGCGACTTCCAGCAACAGAAAATATACCGCCCCGGGCTGGTAGGCGGTAACCACTGGTCGGCCGGCCAGGAAATATTCCCACTGCCAGAGGTGGGGTGACAGGGTTCCCAGCCAGGCCGGGACGCAAAGAGGGTAGCGGGGATCAGTGACTGACTTGACGTAGGCGATTACCTCCCGGGTGTCCTGGTTCATCGCGGTCGCCGCCGACGGGTTAAAGTACTTTTTGGGGTAGCGGAAGAATCGAGGGACTTCGGTTAATCCGAAGAGGGTGGAATAATCAAAACGCAGCTCCTGGCGGTGGAGGTTGACCGAGAGGATCGCGTTGGCAGTCTGCCGGTAGAGGGCGGGGAGCTTGTGGAGGTCGCCCATTGCCGGAAAAACGAGAAAGATGGCGGCAGCCCACCTGAGATTTTTCGACAGCCTAATCCAGCACCATTGGGCTCCGGCGGCGGCGAGCAGGAGCAGGGGGGCAAATCCCAGGTAGGCGAAACGTTCCTGACTGTTGACGATCATCGACATCGGGATAAAGTTAGCCAGGACGACAAATAATAGAAACCGGGTTTTCGCTTCTCTCACCCGCAGCAGTCCGAAGATCAGGCCACCGATATAGAGCAGGTAGGTGGCAATGGAGAATCCGTAGGCATAATAAAGTGCCCGGACAAAGAAGAGGTGGTTGTCCGACCGGGAATAATCGAAGGGGTTCCAGCCGCCGGTATCGCCGATCCGGAAGAAGAACATCCGCAGCTTGGGCTCGTTGGGCGGGACGATCATCCAGGTGCCCCAGACCAGGAGAAAACCCGCGATCACCCAGGGCAGTGTCCGGAAGGCTCTTTTCCGATCGAAATCCTCATCTCGGAGGATCAGGAGGCTGGCCAGAAACCCGACCAGAGCTGTACCGAAGAAAGCTCCGTAAACATACTTGGTCAGGTAGAGAACCGCTATCAGTGCCCCCGCGGCCAGGGCCAGCCGCTTCTTCCCGGTCTCCCAGATCCGGAAGAAGAGGAGGATCAGGACCAGGATCAGAAAAAGCCCCAGGTTCTCTGCCATCACGGTCGAGGAGAGGGTATGGTAGATCGGCGAGAGAGCCAAGAGCAGGGCCGCCCCGGCACCGACCGAGGGGTTGAATATTCTCCGTCCCAGAAGATAGACCAGTATGATGGAGCACGCCCCGAAGAAGGCCGAAGCTAACCGAGGCGAGGAATAATCATAACCGCCCAGGAGAAGGAAGGGGGCGGAAACCCAGGAGTGGAGGAACGGCCAATATATCTGAGCGTTGGTATCTCGCCAGAAAGCCCCTGGATCTCCGCTTACCCAGCTTCGGGCGATCGCCAGGCTGGACAGAGAGTGGTGGGCCTCGTCCCAGCTGAACGGGGCGGAGTTTTTGATCAGATAAAAGTAATCGAAGAGGAGGACCAGGCAGGCCAGGGCGATAACGGCGGCGGTGAGCAAATGGGCTCTTTTAGTCATATTTCTTTCTGGGGGTGAGACTCCGCAGAAAGCGGCTTCCGGACTGCAGCAGGTAGCGCAGTTCCCCCCGGCGGCGGATCCCGACCAGCCTCCGGACAAAGTACCCGAGTCGGAGATAAAATCGGTGGTAGGAATGCTCGACGAAAGCCTCCACCTCTCCCGGCGCGAGAGAATCCAGCCGGACGATCATCCGGCTGGAACCATCGTAGTCCTCCCAATCTCGGCTCAGTAGTCGCCCCGACTCTTCCATCTCCCGATAGTATCTGGTCCCGGGATAGGGGGTGACGATAGTGAACTGGGCATAGTCTGGTTTCAAGCCCAGAGTGAATTCCAGCGTCCGCTGCATCGTCTCCTTTGTCTCACCGGGGGAACCGTACATCACGGTGGCGTGGGTCTTCATTCCCAGTGACCGGGTCAGGGCGAAGGCCCTCTTGGTTTGCTCCGGGGCGAAACCCTTGCCGATAGCCTCAAGGATCTTCCGCTCGGCGCTCTCGACTCCATAGCGGATCATATAGCATCCGGCCGACTTCATCTCCTCTAAGAGTCCCCGGTCAACCCGGTCCACCCGCCCGAAGCAGCTCCAATCAATCTCGATCCCGGCCTTTTTGAACTTGCCGCAGATCGCCAGGACGTGCTCCCGGCTGAGGGTAAAGGTTTCGTCGTCGATGAAGATCTCTTTCACCCCCATCCCGATCAGGGTTTTGACCTCCTTAACGACCAGGGTGGGATCTCGGTAGCGGACCTTCCCGCCGTAGATCACCTGGGGCGCGACACAGTAGGAACAGGAAAAAGGACAGCCCCGCATTGTCCGGATTGAGATACAGGGGTGGTTGCGGGCGATCGGATCCCAGTATTTCGACAGGGGAAGCTGGGAGTACATCGGGATCGGCAGTGTATCCAGATCAACCAGGGGTCGGGGGGGATTAATCCTGATCCGTCCCTCACCGTCTCGCCACCCCAGACCGGCGATTTTCTCCAGCCTCCCCTCCCCCTCCAGTGCCTGGGCCAGTTCGAGGATGGTATCCTCGTATTCTCCCACACAGATGTAGTCAATCGGGAACTCCCGAAGCGATTCTTCGGGGAGGGCGCTGACGTGGAGGCCGACCATTACAACCTGACCCCCGTATTTCTCTCGAATTCTTCGGGCGGTCTCCGCGTCCTGGCGGATACTGATCGTCGAGGCCTCGATCACCGTCAATCGGGGCCGGATCTCGGCCAGTTGGCGGTCGAGTTCCTTCCCGTCCCAGCCCAGGGCGGCGGCATCAATGATCCGGGTTTTTCGACCGTGTTCCCTGAGGTGCGCGGCCGCGATGGCCAGGAAAATCGGAGGGACCAGGTAACCGGAACGATTGACCTTGCCCCCCCAGCGGCTGGATCGCTGGTGAAACTCGGCTCCAGGTGCGTTGAGAAAAAGGACCGTCAACTCCGCCTCCGATAATAGCGGACCGCCAGGTTTTTCAACCCGGCTATGAATCCACCCACCCAGACCGTGTTGCGGATCAAGAGAATTCCCTGGGAACCAAGACAGATTCTCAGCGAACGCCCTTTGGCCTTCATCACTTCCCGGGTGATGTTGCTAAAACTCAGGTTGATGAAGATGAAGAGTCCCCCCGCAAAAACAAGCAGTACCGGAATAATCGCTCCAATAATCAGGCAGCCCCAGAAGGCCAGGGTGAAGAAGGGTTGAAACTGGATGTACCAGGGGAAAAAATCGTCATTCAGACTCTGCTCCCGGCTTCGGGAGGAGAAAACCCGGACATACGCTCGGGCATTACGGTAGTTTCTCTTCAAGTAAAGCTTCAAACTCTCTTCCGGATCGTGATAGACCACCATCTCCGGCGCGAAGATGATTTTCCAGCCACTCTCCCGGAGCTTGTAACCCATATCAGTATCCTCTCCCCCCACCCGGGTCCAGACCGAGAACCCCCCCACGGACTTCATCGCCTCCCGGCGGAAGAGGGTCACCGGGCATTCGACCGACTTCGCCTCTGCGGTCCGGTTCCGGTACCGGACGTAATATTCCCGGGAGCGGACTGCCGAGACCAGATTGGTGATCCGGTAGATTTTTTCTCCGGTCACCGCCCCCACCCCGGGGGCAGAAAAATGTCCGGCCGCTTGCTTAATCCAGTCGGGACGGGGCTGACAGTCATCGTCGGTGGTGGCGAGGAACTCGGCGTCGGTCTCCTCCATCACCAGGTTTCTCGCCGCTGCCACCCCCCGTCCGCCGCCGTCTAAAACCCTGATCCGGTCCCCGAACTTGGCCAGGATCTCCGCGGTCCGGTCGATCGAACCGTCATTAACCACCCAGACTGTTTTGTCGGAGCAGTCGGTCGCGAGCAGGGAACGCACACACCTGGCAATGGTCTTTTCGCCATTGCGGGTGGCGACCATCAGAGCTGTCTTCGCCGGTTTCAAGATTGTTCAGAAATTGCGGTAGGCATCGAGGCGCCGGAGATGTTCCTCGGTCTCTCGATGGCAGATGTTCAGGGAATGAATAATTACTCCCCCGACTAAGGCAAACGATCCGGTAAGAGAAGATAGGATTCCGAGGCCGAAAGTCCAGATTGAGCCGGAAATAATACCGCCGGCGATCAGAACCGCGGCGACGATCTGAAAGATTAAGAACAGTGCCCCGGCCAGGGTCATTGGCTGGTGTTCCCGCAGGAGCATCAGAATGGTGAGGAGAATTCGATATCCGTCCTGGATGGTTTTCAGCTTGGAGTGACTGCCGGTCCGGCGGCGGCCGTATGGGGTATCCACCGATTGGAGGCGCAAACCCAGGCGGACACACTTGATGTTGATCTCAGTCTCGATCTCAAACCCGCCCATAATCAAGTTAAGTTCCCGGGCGGTCTTCCGGTTGAAGGCCCGGAAACCGCTGAGCATATCGGGGATCTCCACCCGATGCAGTCGCCGGGTAAGAAAGCGGATCAGCTTGTTACCGAAGAGGTGGAAGTTACCGAACGACCCCGGTTGGTAATCGGAGAGGCGGTTGCCGATACACATATCGCATTCCCCGGCCTGGACCGGGGCCAGTATCGCCGGACCGTCTTCAGCCCGATAAGTTCCATCACCGTCAACCATCAGGTAATAATCGGAATCGATATCTCGAAGCATCCGCTGCATCATATGCCCCTTGCCCTGTCTCTCCTCCCGGATGACCTTGGTCCCCGCGGCCCGGGCCCTGGCGGCGGTCTGGTCGGTGGAGGCATTGTCGCCGACGATAATCTCCGCCTCGGGGATTGCCCGGCGGAAGTCGGCGATTACTTCAGCGATGGTCGCTTCCTCGTTATAACAGGGGATGAGAACGGTGATCTTCATAATTTTCCCGGAGTGTTTGCTGGTTTATGATTTAGCCGAATTGCGCTGTCCCGATCGGTATCGGTTAAATATCCGAATAAGATAGCCAGATAATAAACCATCAGGGGCAGGAACATCAATAGGGCCCGGTTGATGGTGGTCCCGATTTTCAAGAATTCAAAAAACGGCGTGCAGCTGAAGAGCCAGAAGGTCATTAAAAACATCCCGGCCAGGGATAGTCCCAGATAGCCCAGATCGGTTTTTAACGCCAGCGGCAGACTCAGGGCCACCGCGAGAATAAATACCGGCCAGATTATACTGTAATTGCCGGTTTGAAACAAGTACCCAGCCAGATGGCCGAAGGCCTCAGGGTGAAACTCGAATACCAGCTGATCACCTCGCGGTCCGACCTGGAGCGCCCAGACCCGTTTCATCACCAGCCAGGGGAGGTTGAGAATCAGCAGTCCCCCGGCAAAGATCGAGAAATCGGTCAGCCAGTCACGGAGGCGAACCCGGTTAAGGAGGCGATGGAGAACCAGGGGGGGAAAGACCCCCACCGCGGTCAGGGCAAGCATCTCGTCCTTCACCGATAGCCCGACCGCCAGAACCAGCCCGGCGGTCAAAAGGAGTACTCGCTCACCTTCCCGCATCCAGCGCCGGATCAGGGCTGTCCCGACCAGGAGTATAAAGGCACAGTGGATATCGATATAGGCGAAGGCGGAATGAAAGACCGGAAGGGGAAGGCTCAACAGGATATAAGTAAAGACCAGAGCGGGAAAGGACGCGAGTAAATCCCGGAAGGCCCGCCAGCCGACCAGTCCAATCCCCAGCCAGATCAGGGGACTGAGGATATTGACTGCCGGCTCGCTCCAGCCCCCGGTCCAGGTCATCACCCAGACCTTGAAGAGCGGGATCCCCTGGGGGTAGGCCGGCCGGTAGCTGCCCAGGAACCAGGGGTTGTCCGGATCAGGGACAATCGAACGGGTGTGGTAGAAGACTTTTGGTTTATAGTTGTAGTTGGCCGCGCTGTCGTCGAAATAGGTCGGGATGAAGATGGCGTGAAAGAGGGCGAAGAACAATTTCCCGGCCAGGAGGAAAAGAAGCAGTCCGGCCAGGAATTTCCGGCTCCGCCGCCAGGGGGTCGAAGCTCGGACACGAGAAAGATCCAGAATCGCCCCGACTCCTCGTTTCCGGATCAGCCAACCGGCGCCGATCACCCCGGGCCAGGCGATCAAAGTCACCGTAAAGAAAGTGAAGGGGATCCTGACTACCCCGAGATAGAAGAGATAGAACCCGATCAGCCCCGCCCCCAGGACAAAACCGCAGGCTAATTTCTCTCCGATCCGGAAGATCTTTTTTCCCCTTTCCAACAACGCCAGGACAACCAACCCGGTCAGGAGCGGCAGCAGGTAAGCGGCCAGAGTTCCTATCAACCTGGTGGCGATCACGGTGACTCCTCCCGGAAAATGAAAGAATGCGGGCTGTAACGGTCGAGTACCATCCCCGATCCGGAGACCATCCGGCCTTCCGGCCGATAAATCAAACGGGAGGATACCGGGTCGAAAGCATAGTCGGGCTGCCGATAGACGACCAGGTAGCGGGGATATTCTCCCTCTAAATATTTCCGGGTGGCGCAATCAGCCATCCGGGCCGGATAGAGCAGATTTTTGATCCGGACGTCGAAGGGCCAGTTGGGATAGGGGACGAGAGCGAAGACTGCTCCGGCGGGGATCCGTTCCCGGCAGAAATCAACAAAAGAATAAAAGTCCCCCAGGTCAGGGAGGGTTTTTTCCCCAGGCGGAGGGCTGACGAACTCGGAATAAAGCTGTCCAACCTGCCGGAACTGTTCCAGAGTCTCCCTCAGATCGGAGAAAATCCAGAGGCAGAGGAGGCAGCCGACGGTCCCCCCGATCACCACCCGACGCCGGGGGGGGCGGATCCGGAGAAACCAGATCCCGCCCCCCAGAATTACCATCGCGGCGGCCAGGTTGAGATAGTAAGCCAGATTGACACCGAACAGACGGGGACTGGTCAGACCGTTGATGGTGGCCAGATTCAGCGGTCGCTGGAGCAAAAACTCCCGCCCCTGGTCCCTCAGATAGGTCGATAAGGATAAGGGACGGATCTCGACCGACTCGATCTCCACCCAACCCGGACTCCCGCCAAAGAACAGGCCCAGGCTTTCGAGTGTCCCTCGGTGCTCGGCATTTTGGGCCAGAGGAATCCAGAAGGTATGCAATTGCCGGTCGCGGGGCGGTTGGACTAATTTGGGGACCAGTACCGGCCGGCCGGCCCCATCCAGCCAGAAGACCCGCAGATACCGGGGAGAGAAGGGACGGAGACGGATCCGCAGGTAGGGTTTCCCGGCCGCCGGGATTCCCAACCCCGGCGGAGAGAAGAGCCGGAATTCCGCCCCGCCCCGGACCTGGAGGCCCCCCGGTCCCGGTCCCCCGGCCTCAATCCCCTCCCCTCTCCAGGCGGCGAAGTCCGCAGCGGACTGGAATTGGCGGTGGGGAAATGCTCCGGCCGAAACGGCAGATACCCTGAGGCATAAACCGGCCAGGATCAATGCGAACGCCAGAGTTTTTTTCCGTCGAACTTTCAAATCAAACCGTCCGTTGGCTATTGCCGGCTTCGGGAAACATTGAATTGCGGGCTCGGCAGGAATGTAACACCTAAATTGAGCGATTCTATGCGGCGAACTGCACCAATCTTTTGCGTCCGAACGGATATTGAAAATCCTCGCCATATCTCCTGGATATGGCTGCGGTTTTCGCAACCCGTCGGCCGGCAAAATCTTAGCACATTTCATCCGCAATAATCGCTCAACTTAGGTAACAGTTATTTGGATACCCGCCAAACAGTAAGCCCCGGCTCCAGCCGGTTTTAAGCTCGGGAAAAGATTCCAGTTCAGGGTCTGCTCAAGGCTCCGGGGAGATATAAAATTAAATGCTGATCCAGCATCTGATCGGGTGAGACCCCCCAGCGCCGCGGCAGGTAATTGAGGGCCATCGCGGTGTCGAAGTGACGGTAAAAAGCGGTGGCCGCCTCCGGCGGTAAGCGAAGCCCTTTCTTCTTAACCAGGCCGAACAATTGCAGGTCCCAGTTTCCGGAGGGAAGATCTTCCGGAAGCAGGATATTGGCCCGGACTCGGACCGTCTCCCCCGGTCGCCAGCGTTGGGTCGGGTAAACTCGATAGGGGGCCAGCAAAAATTGCTGGAGAAACTCTCCGGCTGTTAAACGATTGACCAGACGGACGGCCAGGAGGAGGTCGCCCACCGGGGCCCGAGCCTGCAGGTCAACGGCGAAACGCAGAACCGGGAAACCCAACTCTTCCCCCACTTCCGCCGCCGCCGGCCCCACTTCCAGCCCGGGGATCGCCTCCACCGCCCGGAAGGTCCCCGCTCCGGCTTCCGCCGCCTCGACTACGCCGGCGACGAATCTTTCTCCCCGGCTGAAGAGAGCCAGGGAATTAACCATCGTTTCCAACTCCCACTTCCCCGCCTGGAGAAAGTCGTAAACCGCCCCATCACCGCCAGGGGTATAAAAGTCGTAAAAGGTCAGCCAGTCGTTGAAATCGACCAGGACATAATCCGCCCGTTCCTGCATCACCGGGATATGGCCTGCCCAGTCTGGACGACGGGAGGAGGCGTAGAGGTGGTAGAAGTAAAACATCTGAGGCCGGCTGGAAAGCTTCGGGGTGAATTCAAAAGTCGCCAATACGGGTAAGTCCGGAGGGATGCTTTTCACCATTGTCTGACGGACCGCGTCCTCGTCGGTAAACCGCCAACCCGCAAACTGCTGAGTTAGTCGGGGGATCGGGCCGAAACTCCAGGCTGTAAGCAGGGAGATTAAGACAATCGCGGCCGCCAGATAATTTCCCTGGGCCCGCAACGGTCGCCACTTCATCAGGTTCCTCAATCCGAGGACGGCGGAGGCAAAGACCATCGGGGTGATAATCGATGAATACTGATAATGGATGGAAAAATGAGTGAACCTTTCCGAGAGCAATCCCTCAGTCATCGAGAGCAGTACCATCACCAGGCCGGCGGGAGAAAACAGCGGCAGCAGACTGACCGGTGAGAGCAACTGCCAGATATAGGCCAGCTTGGAGGTGGTGAGGACACCGCTCAGGACATAACCGGGTCTGGTGACCAGGGTCGAGATGATCTGGACCGGGGAGGCTCCCAACCAGCCAAAGAATGACTCCACCATCTCCGGGGATCGGACAGGCGTGGGAACCGCTACCAACCGCGGGATCAGGCTCTCACAGACATAAAACCAGATCAGGGCGGAGATTAACGGTACCAGACCCCACCGCCATCTTCTCCAGAAATTCGCGGTCTGATCACGTCCCGCGATGATCAGCGCGTAAACTCCCAGGGCGAAGACGGCGATCGGGACATCTTCGCGGACCGACAGAGAGAGCGCGACAAAGACCAGGTACCAACCCCATCTCCGGGATTGCAAATAATAAAACGCGAAAAGTAACAGGGGCGTGGCGAAGGCGATCGGGTGGAACTCGAAGAGGTTGACAAACTGCAGGGCGGGATAGAGCAGGTAGGCGAAAGCCATTGCCAGGCCCAACCTGGGATTTAGCATTTTTCGGGCCAGCAGGAATACCGCCCCCGCGCCCAGCGCCAGTGCCGCCGATTGTAGAACCAGCAGCAGCGGTGGTCCGGGAAAGAGAACATACAATGGCAGGAGGAGGAAGATGATGAACCACTTATGACCGCTTAAAAACCCCGGAATCCCGTACTCCGGCGAGACCAGAACCCCTTGAGAGGCATTGTAGATATTTTGGTTTATAACCGCCAGATCCATATCGTGAAAAGAAAAAGAACGATAACGGATTAGGGATACCGCAGAAAAGGAGACGGTATAAGCCGCCATCAGAACTGAGACTATTATTATCAATCCCAGGACTTTCTTTCGCGCCGATTTCATTGTCTTTTCCCGGAAGCCGATAATTCTGACCGGCTATATGTTTTTTTCGCCACGATACTCAAATAGATCGAGGCGCCAGCTGGTACAATGCGAATCAATTGTTTATCGGCAGCCGCCAAACAGGAAAAAGAAAAATGGGGTATTGCCTGATATGGTTTGATTGAAATCTGCTGGAACCCGGTTTCCCGCAGCCGGGCTCGGATGACCTTAGGTTTCATCTGGAAAGTGTCGGCTTCAATTTCAGGATCATAAGGGATACGGTATATCCGATTATAAAAAAACGGTGCCAGCCTCCAGGCCAGTTGATATATTCCCCCGGCATTAGGCTCGGGGCCACAGGCGAAGACGCCGTTTTCGTTGAGCAGACCAAAAACCGCGACAAACAGATCCTTCCATCGCGATGACTGAATATGGTGTAGTATCCCGGCACCGACAACAGCGTCGTAGTGTTCCGGGTCTCGTTCTATCCAATCGAGAACATCATCTTTTCTTACCGCCAATTGCCCCGATTCGATCTCCGAGGCGTATGTTCTTTTTAGCCTATTGACGCCGGATTGAGCAATGTCCACAGATAGAACCCGAGCACCCCCAGCGAGGAGGAATCCGGTTAGAGTACCGCTGCCGCCGCCCAATTCAAGTATCTTTTTTTTCCCGGCAAAATTCGAGATGAACTGTCGCACAAAATATTCTTTTAATCTGCGGTTGTCCGGGTAATTTCCGGAGGAGTAGTAACTATCATAATACGACTGTTGGTTCTTTGATGTTTTCATTGCGCGGTATATCCATAGATGAAATATTTCCTATCCCTTGCGGGCTTTCACAATCAAACTGCGTCCCAGGGTGGGAAATAGCTTGGCCAGTTGGGAGCTTCGGATCGTTCCCTTTCGGTTGAAGTTTATCACGTCGGATGTCAGATGTACCGATAAGAACGAATGGCGAAGCAAAAGATCGAGTAATGTCGATTGAATAAAGTATCTTATATGGCCGGCGTCATCGGCGGTAAAGGTAATTTCAATGTGGGGATTGCGGTTAAATAGGAGAAGGAGACGGCGACCAAGAGCGGCCAGGTTAGGGGTGGTCAGTACCAAGGTTCCGGCTGGCTTAAGAACACGGGAAAATTCTTTAAATAGATGATCAATGTCAAAAATATGCTCAATCACTTCTCCGGCAAAGACCAGGTCAAACATCCCATCGGGAAACGGGAACTCCTCCTCGATGTTTGCCTGGCTGGCGTCGATTCCCCGCCGGCGGGCTTCCTTAATTCCTGGCCCTGAAGCGTCAATACCGTAAACTTCGTTCCCTAATTTCTTCAGGGCAAGTCCGATAGTTCCGTCAAGACATCCGACATCGAGAACTCTGCCGGCTTTTCCCACCAGGGGGAGAATACGTTTGACCCGGATATCGTCTTCGGTATATATTGAATTGGTATAAGCTTCGGAGCTCCAAGCATAAGTGTCCATATCTCCTCCCCGTCAGAATAAAAAGATGTGATGAGCAATAATACTCTACTTGCGTTTATGAATGCCTTCTCCTCCGGTGTCAGCGGTGGGGATATCGCATTTATCCGGTTTGCCCGCCGAATGGATGATTATAAGATAACTGTGGTGACATCGCTGCTTGGGCAAAAACTTTGTATCAGAGAAGGCCTGAAAGCAAAATACCTGCTCACCTCCCGGGAAAAAACGTTTCGATTTATCATCCCGACATATCTGATAAGAACATTCCGGGCCTGCCTGCTGCTCGCCTTCTCCCCGCCGCCGCGATATGTCTACTCCACCTCCGATTTTCTGCCGGATGTAATTCCGGCTTTAATGATCAGAAAGCTTCATAACACAACCCGATGGGTACAGAAAATATTTCACCTGATCTCGCCGGAAAGGAGAATACCATCTTCTGCCCAGAAAATCAGCCTCCGGTTGATAAAGAAATCGGCGGATCTGATTATTGTCGACAACGACTTACTCAAAGGTTCTTTGGAAGATCTCGGCTTTGAACCACGGCGTTTGCGAACAATCACACCGGGAATCGACTGGGAAATGCTGCAAGAGACTCCCCCGGAGAAGGAAAATGATTACGAGGGTGTTTTTTCAGGCCGGTTGCATCAATCGAAAGGTATTTTTGAACTTATCGATATCTGGCGGTTGGTGGTTGACAAACTGCCGGATTCCCGTCTGCTGATACTCGGTGGCGGAAACGAACGCATCCAGCGGGAGATAAAGATCAAGATTGAGGCTTCCGGTCTTCAGGAAAATATTGTTTTAAGCGGATATCATAATCATCCGGAAGTGATAAAACTCTTAAAAAGCGGACAGATTTTTATCTTCCCCAGTCACGAGGAGGGGTTCGGAATAGCGATCGCCGAAGCGATGGCCTGCGGATTGCCGATAGTCGCCTATGACCTGCCTTCATACTCCGTTAACTTTCCGGGTGTGATCAAAGTGGTCTCCGAAGGAGATACCCGGGCGATGGCGCAGGAAGTTCTAAAACTGCTGACCGACAAAAATACCTACCGCGCCTGCCGGGAGAAAGGCTGGGAATTCAGCCGAAGATTGGACTGGCGAATAATTGCCGAGGTGGAAAAACATCTGATCGAGCACCTTTCGGCTCAGTCAAGGTTCTTCTGCGCCTCTACGAAATAAGTTGACCAGCCCCGGGTCCGTTGATATTCCCGGTGGCGCCTCCTCTCAAAAAAGTTTTTCCCCGGAATCTCTCTCCCGGCAAGCCACTTACAGGGATAGAAGAGAACCATACTCAGAACCTCGAAGAAACCTCCGGCGGACCAGACCTTAAGGGGTCGAAAACCGGATCGGACCACTATGTTCAGAAGTTTTTTTCGGGTGTAATGCCGGTGCCCCAGGTACCAGGCGGGGTCAGTCAGAGTGGAGCGAAGATCGAACCGGGGCGTGGAGAGCAAGAGCCTCCCGTCCGGTTTGAGAGTCCGCCGCAGTGCCCTGAGGCACTCATCTTCCCTCCCCCGGGGGAGATGTTCCAGAACCTCCCAGATCACCGCCAGATCGAACTGCCCGTCTCGGAAGGGCAGTTTGGGCGGCCCGGCCTGGAGAAAGGCTCCAGTGGGGATCTCCCGTCGGGCAGTACTGAGGGCGCTGAAGTCGAGATCGACCCCGACCGCCAATCGGCAACCCCGATTCTTTGCCCCGGACACGAACCAGCCGTGGCCGCAGCCGAGATCGAGGACCCACTTTCCCCGCAGGTCTCCGGCCGCTTCCAGCGAAATTTCGTGCCTCCCTGTCCAGCGGTCGGCAATGGTTTCGGAGTATCTTTTCATCTTTATCCGCGGATCCGGGAAATGAGATAGACCAGGCCGACCGCCAGCCGCAGGCTTAACATTGCTCCGCTGAGAAGAGGATGAGCGAGGAGGCACTTCCATTTCCCGTTCTCGGTAAAGACCCCACAGTAGCGGTAGCCGAGCCCAAACTGTCGGGAGATTTCCGCGTCATCTTTCCCCCACTTCTTGATGTAGTCGTCGAAGCCCCGGCTGTAGTAGCGTTTCTTAGTCAGGTATTGGCGGAGGTTGAACCTTCCTTCGTCGTGAAAGATGGCCGCGGAGGCTACCCCCAATCTCCCGGCTCCTCTCAGGCGGCGGTCGAAGTCCCAGTCCTCGGGACCGTTGAGGTTCTCGTCAAAGCCGCCGATGGATCGGGCGGTTTCCCGGAGAAAAAAACGGGCGGCGTCGATACAGGTTCCATTGTAGAAACTCCGTTCGAAGTCCCGGGCCCGGATCCAGAAACCCTCCCCGATTATCCGCTCCGGGATATAGAGCCCGGCCAACCCCTCGCGGTCGCACCTCTCCCAGCACTCCTTCAGCAGCCCCTCACTCAGAGTCATATCGGCATCGAGATAGAGGACATATCTTCCCCGGGCCCGTTCGATTCCGAAGTTGCGCTGGGCGGAGCGTTCGGGGCCGCGGTCGAAGACCAGGGGGGTAAAACCGGAGGCGATCTCTTTTGTCCGGTCGGACGAGTTATTGTCCACCACGATGATCTCAAACTTTTCCCCGGGATAATCCTGTCGTCGGACCGATTCCAGGCACGAGGAGATGTGTTTCTCCTCGTTTCGGGTGGTGACGACTATCGAGATGTCGATTGATTCCATAGCGGTCAATGAAGCAGGCTGACGGGTTTGTCCGAAAAATACAGATTGTCATCACGAGGAACAAAGTGACGAAGCAATCTCATCACAAGAGAAACAGATTGCTTCGCTATCGCTCGCAATGACAGTTTATCGATTGTTATCTTTGAACCACTATACCAGGGTGTCCGGAAAAGAGGGATCTCCCTTATCATCATCTGTCCGGTCCCGGCCCGGGAGAGAGTCCAGGGTGAGGAAGAAAGTCCCCAGAAAAGAGACACATCCGAATATATTCAGGAGAATCAGGATAGTTCGGAGGTCGGGGTGATAGAGGCAGATTGCCGTAACCTGGCCAGCGGCGGCGAGGAGGAGGAACTTGATGAACCGGGTGGCGCCGACTGAGAGGTTGTAGAAGATTTCCAGCCAGAGCAGGGAGTAAAAACCCATCGCCAGGGCGAAGAGACCGACTAAGGAAACAATCTCAGGATTGTTTTTTCCGGTTAGAATCAGCAGGACTGTCTCCGGGAGCAGCCAGCAGACCGCGGCCGCCGAGCCGGAGAGCAGAGCGGCCAGTTTCAACCCCCGGTGGAAGAGGTGGATGCTCGACGAACCCAGCGCCTTAAGCGAGGCGGCCTTGGGAAAGACCACCACCGCCACCGCCGCCGGCAGGAAGAGGATGATCTTCCCCACCATCTGGGCCACCGAATAGTAGCCGGCTTCCTCCGGGGAGAAGAAGGCCTTGACCAGGGTGACGTCAATATTGGTCAGGACGGCGAAAGACAGCAGGGCCAGGAGTGTGGGGACGATGTAGCGATAGATCGGACCCATTTTCGGGGAAGCAATCGCCACCGCCGCCGGCCGGCGGCGAAAATACCTTTGGAGCAGCCAGGCCCCGGCCAGAAGCATCAGGAAGGGGCCGAAGAAGTAGCCGGAGAGCGCTCCCGCCTCTCCGGCCCCGGCCCAGACCAGTCCAAGGCCGACGAACAATTTGACCAGGGCATAAGTAATATTGAGGATGGCCAGTGGGGTAAATTTCTGGGCCCCCTGGAGAAAGGCCGGCGGCAAGCAGGCGGGGAGGTGAACCGCCACCACCAAGCCCAGGAGGTAAAAGAGGCCGGTATTGTCGATCTGCAAGAGCGCGGAGAGCGGTCCGGACCCGATGAGAAAGATGGCCAGGAGAAGTCCGGCACTCAGCCCCAGATCCCGGCCGGCCCTCTTCACAGTCGCCGCCGCCAGGGCGATCTTCCCCCGGGCTAACTCCTCGGCAAAGAACCTGGCCAGGGCGGGCTGGATGGCGGCAGTCAGCTGGCTGAAGAAGACGATGAAGACCACCAGGGAGTTGAGGACACCATAGTTCTTTACGTCCAGGAGTCGGACCATCAGCAAATGGAAGAGGAGGTTGATCACTCCGGCCAACTGGGTCCCGGCCATCGTGATCCCGGCGTGGCGGATAAAATCGTCTCTTAAAAACTGCCGGTTAAAAATCCTGATGTCCAAAATCTTGTTTTTGAGGTCTTTCATAGTTTGATATTACTTGGTGCCTGAACAAAAACCTCAAATTACATAGACTTGGTCATTGCGGGAAACGAAGTGACGGAGCAATCTCATCATAAACCAACCAGATTGCTCCATCGTCCCTCTTCGCGATGTCCTGGTTTCCGGGGTTTCCGTTCAGACACTACTTACCTGAAATCGCGGATGTGGCCCCAGACTTTCTTCCCGGCCCGGAGGAAATACCGAATATCCGACCAGTCCCGGACGCTGAGAACCTTGCGAAGCAAGAAGAGAGGATTATAGGCTATCGAGTACATTCCTCGTACCAATTTCATCAATTCTTTTTCCGGAAAGGGAGGTTTCATTACCGGGGCCTTCATATCATAATCAGCCCAGTCGGAAGTCAGCAGCCAGCTGTTCTCCCGGCACTCCCGGTAGAGGGGGGTGCCGGGATACGGGACCACGACGGTGGCCTGCATCGTGTAGGCGTAGCCTTTCTTCAGCAGGTACCGGCCCAGCCGATAGGTATTTAGAGCCTGCTCGTAATCTTCCCAGGGGTAGCCGAACATAATCGTGATGTGGGGATAAAGCCCGGCTTTCCGGGCCAACCGGCAGGACTCGATGATAGTCTCAACCTGAAGGTTTTTGTTCAAACGGTTGAGTGTCTCCTGGTTGCCGCTCTCCAACCCGAAAAGCAGGAGCCGAAACCCGGCCTTCCTCATCAGTCGGTAGTCTTCGGCTGAGGCGGCTCCAAAGCGGAAGTTGCAGTCGAAACCCAGCTTCCGGTTGAAGCCGCGGTCGATGGCGCCCCGGCAGAAGTCGCGCAGCCAATCCCCCCTTGGGAAGGTGCCGGTATCGTCCATTATTTCCCGGATCGGGTAGCGCTCAATGATCTGCCCGATCTCATCGAGGACATTATTCACTGTCCGGACCCGGAACTTCGGGTAGAGGGTGGTCCAACTGCAGAAGGAGCACTTCCCCCACCAGCAGTCCCGGCCGCTCATAATGTAGGTCCCCGGGGTCAGGCGGTAATTGCCGTTGCGGTAGGCGTAGAGTTCCCATTTGGTCAGGTCCCGGTCGATGAAGGGAGATTGGTCGAGGTCGGGATAAATTTGGAAGGGGCCGGTGTTTTTAATCTCTCCGCGGTCTCGGTACCAGATGCCTGGAGGAAGGGAGTGGGGGGCTGGGGAACGGGTCTGGGCACCGGACAGCGCCGAACACAAATCGTAAAGGGAGAAGTCGTAGTCGCCGCCGGTGAGGACATAATCGACCGGGGAGTTTTCCAGGGACTCTTCGGGCAGGGCGGTGACGTGGTCGCCGCAAAGGACAGTGAGCGGTGAGCAGTGAGCGGTAGGCGGTAACTGCCTGATCTCCTTGAGCAGGCGCCAGTGTTCCCTGATCACCGGGGTCTTGGATTCAAAGACAATCAGATCCGGCCGCTCCCGCTTGAGCAGCCGGAAGTACCCTTCCCGGTCGATCCCCTCGGCCGGGCAGTCGTTCCATAACACCTCGTGTCCGGCGTCCCGAAGTTTTGTGGCGGCGACGGCCGGAACCACCGGGTAGATGAAGGTCGGCTCGGTGAAGTACTGGAACTGCCGGTTCTGTCCCAGGGTCGGGAACCCCTTGGAACTGTCCAGGGGCGGATATGAGAACATTATTTTCACTATGGACCAACTCGTTTAGATGGCAAAGTTAGATTAAACCTAAGTTGAGCGATTATTGCGGATGAAATGTGCTAAGATTTTGCCGGCCGACGGGTTGCGAAAACCGCAGCCATATCCAGGAGATATGGCGAGGATTTTCAATATCCGTTCGGACGCAAAAGATTGGTGCAGTTCGCCGCATAGAATCGCTCAATTTAGGTTAAAATCAAAC
>CAYXKT010000053.1:0-17788 GCA_964465735.1 uncultured bacterium | reverse complement strand
GGCCGGCAAAATCTTAGCACATTTCATCCGCAATAATCGCTCAACTTAGGTTATATATTATTAACGTATTATTATGTTATCTGACCGGAATTATAAAGGATTTTTCCCGCTTATTCTTGCCCTCGATAAGATTATTCTGATAGGATTATTCCGAAAAAACCAACTTCAACCTAAATTGAGCGATTCTATGCGGCGAACTGCACCAATCTTTTGCGTCCGAACGGATATTGAAAATCCTCGCCATATCTCCTGGATATGGCTGCGGTTTTCGCAACCCGTCGGCCGGCAAAATCTTAGCACATTTCATCCGCGATAATCGCTCAACTTAGGTTCAACCTAATCACAAGTTGGGCAGAGAAGAATACGCGAATGAGAATCAGGACTGAAGATATCCCCTTGATTCTGTATTAACAACCCAAAGTTAGATTTGTACTGCTCTGCGTGTAAGATGCCGGCGTGAACCGGACCTCGATAAAGTTGATACCTCCACCTGAAGAGGAAGCTCGAAGAGAGGGAGCGGGTTCCGACGGAGATGTCCCTCAACCTGGAGATCCTCCAAAGAAAGACCAATGGGGGCTCGGAGAAGAGATAAAGGGCCGAAGGCGAAACTCAGGCGTCCGGAATAAGGACGTTAGATGATGGAACTGATAATTATAATTGTTGTGTCTTGGCTCTCAGGCATCGCCGCCTTTACAGGCGGGCTTTGCGCCAAGTCCGAAGGAACAGCCAACACCGAACAGAAACGCGAGCTGATACACGGAGTTGTGGCGTTCGGTGGCGGGATACTAACTGCGGCCATCGCCTTCGCATTGATCCCCGAGGCTATTTCCGTCCTGCCACCAACAAGCCTGGCGGCCACGTTCTGCATCGGAGGTCTGGTCTTTTGCGCTTTGGACACATACCTGAGCAGGAGTGGCGGAAGCAAGGCTCAATTTATGGCGATGCTGATGGACTTCATTCCTGAAGCAATCGCCCTTGGTGCTTTGTTTGGGCATAACCGTCAGGCCGGCATACTCCTTGCGCTGTTCATCGGCGCCCAGAATCTGCCCGAGGGTTTCAACTCTTTCCGTGAAATCACGACCTCCGGAACCTCTTCCCGCTCCGCTCTTCGGGGTCTATTCGCGATCAGCGTCCTGGGACCAGTGTCCGCTTGCAGCGGTCACTGGTGGCTGCAGAACCAACCAATGTTGACTGGTGGAATAATGAGCTTTGCCGCGGGGGGCATTCTTTATCTCATATTCCAGGATATCGCCCCTCAATCGAAAATGCGCAAACACTGGTTACCGCCCTTGGGGGCAGTCTTGGGTTTTGCTGTTGGTATGGTCGGGAAGCAGCTTCTGGGGTAAAGGGAAAGAGGATTGCGAACAATCACCTGCAGGCAACGTCCTAAAGGCCACGCCTGAGGAATGACGTTACGCCCCGGATTGATGCATCCATCACGGAAGGTGACGGCGGTCCGGGAGTAAGATCCGGATTCTTAAATCTCACTTGATTTCAGAAGAGGGTGCTCCGTAAGTTCCGCTTCGCCCTGACTGGCGTCACCCGCCTGGTAATCTGCTGAGGGATATGGTATAATTTAGAAAATGGCTTGAACCCAAATTGAGCGATTCTATGCGGCGAACTGCACCAATCTTTTGAGTCCGAACGGATATTGAAAATCCTCGCCATATCTCCTGGATATGGCTGCGGTTTTCGCAACCCGTCGGCCAGCAAAATCTTAGCACGTTTCATCCGCAATAATCGCTCAACTTAGGTTAAAACTACTGAGGAGGGGAAATGATGATTTTCCGGAATTACAAATCAGTTGTTGCGCTGACCGTCTTTCTGGTGATCGGCGGTTTGGCGATCGGCTTATCGGCCGCAGCGGCCTCAACCGATCCGTTACGGATAATTGTGATGAATGTCCGTCAGGGTGACTCGACCCTGATCATCACCCCGCAGGGGAAGACGATGCTGATCGACGCCGGCCAATCGGGGAGCAAATACGCCCCCTACGACGCCGCCCAAACCACCGTGATCCCGATGCTGGAATCTCTCGGGGTCAAGAAAATTGATGTTATGGTCTGCACCCATCCCCACGAGGACCACGTTGGCGGTCTGCCGGCGGTGATGAAGAAGTTTCCGGTAGGGGTTCTTTATGATTCCGGATTCGATCATACCGCCTCCAACTACCAGAAGATGCTGGAGCTGGCCCGCGACCAGAAAATCCCGGTCAAAATTCCCATCACCGGCGACCTGATCCCGCTCTGTGACTCGGTCACCGTCAGAGTGCTCGGCCCCACCCTTCCGGTCAACCGGCGCTTCGATACCAACCCCAACAATCATTCAGTGGTGGTCAGGGTTGAATACGGCAATTTTTCCTTTCTCAATACCGGGGACGCGGAAAATGAGCTGGAAGGTAGGATAATCTCAACCGGGGCGCGTCTGAAATCGACCGTTCTCAATACCGGCCATCACGGCTCCCGGACCGCTACCGGGGCGGAGTTCTTCGCCCTGGTCGACCCCGAGGTAGCGATCATCTCGGCCGGGAAGCGCAACCGCTTTGACCATCCCCACTGGGACACAATGTCCCGCCTGCGGAGAACCGGGACCCGGGTGATGCGGACCGACTATCACGGCCACATAATGGTCACCTCCGATGGGAAGACTTACCAGGTAAACTCGACACCTGTTTTGGAAAGCCTCTCGGAGTAAAGTTGTCCGGGAATTCCGGTCTGGATCAGGTTTACTTAACGGTGCCCGGACAGGGATGCGCAGATGGGGGTGAACCGGCGGTTTAGCCGGGTATTGCCGGCCAGGCATTAATATTCCCTATTCCCCAGCCTTCCGCTTCAGCTCATCATCGTAGTGCAGGATCGGACAACGGGCCGCCCGGACATCGTCAGTCCTCCGGATCGGGGTCGCGCGGGGGGCATCGAGGAGGAGTTCAGGTTCGTTTCCGGCCTCGGAGGCGATCTGAATCATTGTCGCGATAAAGTCATCGATTACCTCTTTCCCCTCCGACTCCGGAACCTCGACCATCATCGTCTCCTCGGCATAGGGCTTGAAGTGAGGGAAGTAGATAGTCGGGGGGTAGTAACCGTAATCCATCAACCGCTTGACGATGTCCAGGGTCTTGATCCCGTGCTTTTTGTAATCCCGACCGGTCAGCACACACTCGTGGGCACAGAAACCGCCGTAGGCGGGACGGTAATAATCCCGCAACTTCATCAGCAGATAGTTGGCGTTAATAACAGCCGCTTCTGAAGCTTCCCGCAAGCCGGTCGGCCCCAGAGAGAGGATCCAGGCATAGGCCTTGAGCAGGACCGGGAAGTTGGCGATAAAGGCCCGCATCATCCCGATACTCTTCTCCCCCGGGTCCCGCAACCGGTATTTAGCCCCGTCGAAGACCACCACCGGAGAGGGAAGATAGGGCCGGAGAAACTCCTTCACTCCGACCGGTCCGGCCCCGGGCCCCCCTCCGCCGTGGGGGGTGCCGAAGGTTTTGTGGAGGTTGAGATGGACAACATCGAAACCGGTGTCACCGGGCCGGAGAAGACCGAGGGTGGCGTTGAGGTTGGCACCGTCGTAATAAAGCAGTCCCCCCCGGCGATGGACAATCTCGGCGATCCGCTCAATTTCCGGGTCGAACTTCCCAACCGTGTTCGGGTTGGTCAGCATCAAGCCGGCGGTCTCGGAGTCCATCGCTTTTTCCAGTTCCTCCAGATCGATCGTCCCCTCCAGATTTGACTTCAGTTCGACAATCTGGTAGCCGGCCATCGCCGAGGAGGCGGGGTTGGTCCCGTGGGCGGAGTCAGGGATCAGCATCTTGGTTCTATACTCGCCCCGGTCCTCGAAGTACTGGCGGATCATCAGGACCCCGGTCAGTTCTCCGTGGGCCCCGGCGGCCGGGGCCAGGGTATAGGCATCC
The DNA here is from genome assembly GCA_964465735.1 of uncultured bacterium. GTDB lineage: Bacteria > Auribacterota > Erginobacteria > Erginobacterales > Erginobacteraceae > Erginobacter. The sequence continues at coordinate 13,878 of CAYXKT010000053.1, read as the reverse complement.
ATCCCGGTGATCCTCCCCAGCAGCACTCCCAGGTCGTGGATCAATTTTAACGATCCCTGGACCAGATCGGCCGGGGCAAAAGGGTGAGCGAGAACAAACCGTTCGAGGACAGCCAGTTTCTCCGAAATCTTGGGGTTGTACTTCATCGTGCAGGAGCCGAGCGGATAGAGGCCATCCTCGATCCCATAGTTGAGCTTGCTCAGCCGGGTGAAGTGGCGGACAACCTCGACCTCCGAGACTTCAACCAGCTCTCGCTTGCTGCCTCGCAGTTCATCCGGGATACAACTCTCGATGGGGATCTCCTCAAACCCGTCGGCCGGGAGGGAATATCCTACCCGACCGGGATGACTCTTTTCGAAGATCAGCTTCATTGTTTTTTTTAACCGAGGTTGAATTAACTCACTAATCCGCTGAATCCGCCTAATCCGCGGTTATTGTTTTTCTAATTTTCTGCGGTTATCCTTTTGCGAGCAATTCGACTGCCCGGTCAAGGTCCTGTCGGCTGAGGATCTCGGTGACGGCGAAGAGGGCGGTATCGGCCAGGGAATCGTCGCCGAGATAGTCTCCGAGCCCGAGCGGAGGAATAAAACCACCGGCAAGGAGCTTGCCGCGGACCTCGTCCATCGGGATCCGGGCTCTGAGGACAAACTCGTTAAAAAACGAGCTGGAAAATACCCTCTCGAACTTCCCCGTCTCCACCAGTTTCTTTTCCAGATAGTGAGCCCCCCGGGTATTGACCAGCGCGGTCCGATATAACCCCTCGGTCCCCAGCAGAGAGAGGTAGATCGCGGAGGCCAGGATATTCAGTCCGTGGTTGGAACAGATACAGGATGTGGCCTTCTCCCGGCGGATATCCTGCTCCCGAGCCCGGGCAGTCATCACAAAACAGCGCTTTTTGTCCCGGTCAACCGTCTCCCCGACAATCCTTCCGGGCAGCTGACGGAGATATTTTTTCCTGGTCCCGAGAAAGCCGTTGTAAGGACCACCGAAGTTTAGTTCCATCCCCAACGATTGGGCCTCTCCGGCCAGGATATCAACCTCCATCTCTCCCGGTGACTTCAATAGTCCCAGGGAGAGCGCCTCGGCGATAACCTGGATAAAGAGGACCGAAGAGTTCCGGGCAGACAGCGAAAGTTCCGAGATCGATTCGATCCCCCCGTAGAAGTTGGGAGACTGAACAATTACCGCCGCCGTCTGGTCATTGAGAGCTTGCTTGAGGAAATTTCTGTCGGTCAAACCGTCCCGGCAGGGGATCTCGACCAGCTCAATCCGGTGAGGGGCGGTGTAAGTCTCCAACGTCGAGCGGTAATGGGGGTGGAGAGAAGCGGAGACCAGGATCCGGCTTTTTTTGCTCAGCCGCAACGCCATCAGGGCCGCCTCGGCGGTGGCCGAGGCCCCGTCGTAGATGGAAGGGATAATCACCTCCATCCCGGTCAGTCGAGCGAGAAAGGACTGGTATTCAAAGGTCGCCTGGAGAGTACCCTGGCTCAGTTCCGGCTGGTAGGGGGTATAGGCGGTATAAAACTCCTGACGAGAAAGGAGCGCCGATACGGCGGGAGGGACGTAATGCCGGTAGGCTCCGGCCCCGACCAGAGACTGGAGAACGCTGAAATCCCCGTTGCGGCGGGAGAGGGCTGAAACTTGGCGGAGCAGTTCGATCTCGGAAAGCGGGCCGGGGATATCAAGATCGCCGCGGAAACGCACACTTTCCGGGATGGCGGCAATTAATTCCTCAAAGCTAAAAACCCCGATTTCCGCCAGCATCTCCCGTCGGATGCTTCCGGTGTTGGGGATAAAGCGCATCACTCTCCCTGATTATTGAGATACTCCCGGTAAGCCTCGAAATCCATCAGTTGCCGCAGAGCATCAGGGTCGGCGATCTCGAGCTCAACCAGCCAGCCTTCCCCGTAAGGGTCCTGGTTGATCTTCTGGGGGTGAGCCTCGAGATCAGTGTTGACCGCCGCGATCTTCCCATCGACCGGGGCGTAAACATCCGAGGTGGCCTTGACCGATTCCAGAGTGACAATAACCTCCCCTTTCCGGACCTCGTCCCCTTTTTCGGGGAGCTCAACATAAACCACGTCGGTCAGCTCCTTCTGGGCGTAGTCGGAGATTCCCAGCCGGGCGGGGGATTTTTCCGGATCGAGCCATTCGTGATCCTCGGTAAAAAGCAATTCCTGAAGCGACATCTTCTTTCTCCTTGAATTGGATATTACAGTTTAACTTCTTCCCCCGGGAGGGAAGGGGAACCAGGGGCGAAATCGGCGGCGGCAGCCGGATTACCAGGACCGGGATGCCTTGACCCGCCGGGCATTGTCCTGGGGGTCAATGAACATCTGGGCGATACCTTTTTCCTTCATCTCCCCCAGAAGCTGCCAACGCGCAGGCCCGATTGTTCTCTCGATAGTCCCCCGGTCAAGCTCCCGAACCGAGGAACAGACCCCGACCGTGGTGGAGCAGGTCTCGATAGTCTCTTGGCCTTCATCGCTCAAAGTCAACTTGACCACGAAGACCCCGTTGATGGTCGGACTTTCCAGCTGATACCCGCCTTGAATTTTTTTAGCGATCATATAGATATCTCCTGGTTGGCCATTACCTCGAATAATCTCCTGATCAGGGTGCTCCATTTCCAGAGAACAAACTGAAGGAAGAACAACCCGTTTTATTTGTGCGTCAGGTTAGATCACTGGTACTTTTTCAGCAACCCGGTTCTCTCGTTGAACTCTTTGATCAACTCGTCCCACTCCTCGACGGCGTGGAAGCGGCTGGTCCAGTAGTCCTTTTTGTACCACTGGTCGTTAAGCTCTTCCACGGTCTTGCCCTGCTGCTCGATCCAGGTAAAATACTTCAGGTTGTGCATCCGGCGCCGGTCCCAGTAACCGCATTCCAGCATCCAGTCAGTGGTCTGGCCCATCAGGCAGCCTTCAAAGTCGCGGATCGCCTGGCTGGTGTCGTAAGCTCCCCGCTCTTCGTTCAGCTCGACCAACCGGGAGGTATACATCTCCTCGGAGTCGGTGGCGACGGTCAAGATGACGTCGCTGGAATCCATCTCATAGAACTTGGCGGTTTTGATGCAACCCAAAAGGTTGCCGATCGAAGAGATGCCAAGCAGAGGAAGCGAGGCCACCGTCTCTTCCGAAACCCCCATCTTGGCCAAATATTCCCGGCCCGGTTTTTCATTGAAGAGACGTAAAAGCCGCATACAGTCCTCATCGGAGATATCCACCACCATATCAGTGTTCTTCAGGTTGTGGATCCAGGGCACGTGCTTATCCCCGATCCCCTCGATCCGGTGGGCGCCGTAACCGTTATAGAGGAGGGTCGGGCACTCCAGGGCCTCCATCGCCGCTATCTTGATTCCGGGATAAACTTCCTTAAGATATTCCCCGCTGCCCAGCGTTCCCGCCGAACCCTGGGTCACACAGAAGGCCCGAAGTTCGTCGCCTTCGCGTTTGATCTGCCTGAAGACCTCCTCCGTCGAGGGGCCGGTGACGGCATAGTGCCAGACGGCGTTGCCGATCTGATCAAACTGGTTGAGGTTAACGACCTTGTCCGGGTTCTCGGCCACCAGCTCTTTGGTCTTGTCGTAAATTTCCTTGACGTTGGATTCGCTCCCGGGGGTGGCATAAATCTCCGCCCCGACTTCTTCCAGCCACTGGAAACGCTCCCGGCTCATCCCCGCCGGGAGGACAGCGATCGATTCGCAGGCCAGCAGACAGGCATCAAAGGCCCCACCCCGGCAATAGTTCCCGGTCGAAGGCCAGAGGACTTTCTGAGTGGTGGGATCAAACTCTCCCCGAACCAGCTTTTCGACCAGGGGACCAAAGGTGGCTCCCACCTTATGGGCTCCAGTGGGAAACCACTTCCCGATTAACATAATAATCCGGGCCTTAACCCCGGTCAGAGAACTGGGCAGCTCGACGAAGTTGACCCCCCCAAAACCTCCACCGGACTCCACCGGCTCGTTCTTCCAGGTAATACGAAAGAGGTTACGGGCATTGAGATCCCAGAGACCGATATTCTTCAGTTCATCTTTAATCCCCTGGGGGATCTTGTTGGGATCAAGCATCTGCTCATAAGTGGGGATGATGATATCCCGCTCTCGACATCTTTTAACCGTATTCTCCAGCACCTTCTTGGGGTCGCTCATTCGTTCCCTCCTGTTTGAATTTCTGAATTGAAAACCGTATCTGTAACAAGATTCCCGCCCCCTGTCAACCGGTCTTTCTTCCGGAGCTCATTCGCCCGAAAGAAACAGCTCTCAGAAGGAAGGTTTTCATCGGCCGCGACTCGGTAAAGCCCGGAAATAATCGCACGGCGGATCTCATCAATCTCTTCCTGAATCTGAAAGGGGATCCGGGTGGCAAAGGAATGGTAGGGAGCGAGATAGGCTCCCCCCTTGGCCATCATCGACCATTCCCTGAGATCCCGGGCCCGATATCGGTCATTCTTCACATCTTCGACCACCTGCTCGACTGTCGGCCCCAGATCCCAGACCGCCCCGGAGATCATTGTATCCGGTCCGGCGGCATACCAGTTCTTCAGGTTACCGAAAGCGGGGACCCGCCGGTCCCGGCAAACCGAGATCGCCGCCGGATCCCCGGCAAAGATATAGTCGGCCCCCTCCTCGATCAGTCGGGCGGTCTCCGCCCCGACCTTCCCGTGGTCAGTCAGGACCACCTCCACCCGGACATCCGGATCAGCGTCTCTGACCCCTTCCCGGAAAGCGTTGAGGATGGCGTTGAGAGCGGGATGCGCTTCACCGGCCACGGCACCGACCCGGCCGCTCTCGGTCATCCGGCCGGCAATCCGGCCGCAGAGATAGGCTGGTTCGTGAATCCAGAAGCTGAAAACGGAGAAATTAGGCTCGACCGAGCCGACCCGGGAGTTGAAGCAGAAGGCCGTCTCCGGATGATCTCGAGCGACTTTCCGGACAATCTCCTCCATCCCCCGGTCATCGCCAAAGATCAGATCATAACCTTTATCCACGTAATCGATCAGGACCCGCTCCATCTCCCGAGGTGAGATATACTCCACGGATTCATAGATGATCAGCATCTCCCGCTCGGCCTCCTCCAGGGCTCGGTGGAGAACGGCTGTCCGGGGGGTCTCCCGGGAGCCCGGATAAACCCCGGCAACCTTGATCCGGTCCCCGTAGCGATGCGGTCGGGAGCAGGCAAACAAAACGGCCGCAACGAAGACCAGAACGGTCAGAAAGATTTTTCCCAGCAAAAGCTTATTCATCTGTCCTCATCAACCGGATTTACTCATCATTCGGTTTAAGCTGTCCCGAAACCGGCCGCCGCCCGATAAATCTCCAGGGTCTGCCGAGCGGTCTCGTCCCAGGTGAAGCCGGCGGAGTGTCTCAGCCCCTTCTCAATCAGCCGCCGGCGGAGCGACTGATTGCTCAGACAGTCGTGGATGGCGTCGGTGATCGAGTTCAAGGAATAGGGGTCGAAGAGCCGGGCCGCCTCCCCGGCCACCTCGGTCAGAGAGGGAAGGTCGGAGCAGGCGACCGGGACCTGGTAACGCATACTCTCCAGGACCGGGAGTCCGAACCCCTCCAAAAGGGAGGGAAATACGGTCAAAGCGGCCTGGGAATAGATGATCTCCTTCTCCCGTTCGTCGACCCAGCCGGTGAAGACTACCCGTTCGGCGAGATCGAGCCGCTCGACCGCCCGAGCCACCTCCGCGCCGTAGCGGTTATGCCGGACCCCGACGATCACCAGCTGATAGGCATCCTTCTCCGGCAGACCATAGTAGGCCTCGAGAAGTCGGATGAGGTTTTTATGGGGATGAGCGGCGGACACGGTCAGCAGATAGGGTGTCCGGATCCGGTGTTTTTGTAATACCGCCTCCGCCTCGCCGGGACCGGGGGGGACCATCCGATCTTCCCCGCCCCCCAGGTAGATACTCCGGATCTTCCAATGAGGAACATCCAGTCCCCAGAGAATCTCGTCCCGGGAATAACCGGTAAGAGCGATAATCCGCCTGGCCCGACGGGAGGAGTGTCGGACCAAAAAGCGCATCCACTGCCGGGCCAGAAAGGGGAAGGTCTGAGGAAACTCAAGATAGATCAGGTCAAGAACGGTAATCACCGAGGGACAGGGAGCGAAGAGCGGAGCGACAAAACCGGGCGAATGGAGGACATCAAGTCGTTGCTGCCGGGCCCGCCAGGGGAGAACCAGCTGTTCCCAGGCAATCCGATGGGGGCGGATCAACGCCCGGACCGGACAGTGATGCTCGATGAAATTCTCCCCCAGTTCGAAAGTTCCCCGACTCTCCCGATTGCTGAAGACGACATACTGGTTATCCCGGTCAATCCGGGACAGGGCGGAGAGTAGCCGGCGAAGGTAGATCTCACTCCCCCCGACCCGGCCGGGGATGAGGTAAAGGGCGTTGATTCCGATCTTCATATTTTTTCCTTCAGAAAAACGAGTGAAGTGATCCACGAGGCAAAAGAATACCCAATGTCATTACTTCGTCTTGCGCTTCACCCGCCGATCAAGGCGATCACTTGCCGCGACAGCTCATCGCCCATTATTCCTGTCACTCTACATTGGTATAAGAACATCTGTTACGATAAATCAATATGAAGTTTTGATTTTAGCAGATCAGTGAATATTATTGGATTATTCTTTCAGCGCCAGTTCGCGGGCGGTGAGACGGAATTGTTTCAGCCAGCGGTAGAACTCGCGATTGGGAGTTTTGTTCTTCCGGCGGATCGACCGCCGCTTCTGCCACATCCGGGGCAACCCCTTCAGGGCGGCCAGATGGGCCCGGACGAGGATCACCGGGAGAGTCCAGGCCGAATACTCCCGAGCAAAGGCTCCGGACGCCCCTTTCCCCGAGAGCACACCCCAGGCCTGGAGAATAATCCGGCCGGCGGCAAAGAAGGGAGCAGCCAGCAGGGCCCCCGGGGGGAAACACTTAACCGTCAGCCAGATCCGGTTCCGCTCGACCAGAAAGGCCTTGAAAGGAGAATAGGCCCCGGTAGTCGCCGAGTACTTGTGATAGACCACGGCCGTCGGGACATAGACCACCTGCCACCCCTCCAGGCGGACGCGCAGCGAGAGGTCGGCGTCGTCGCCGTAAATAAAGAAATCCTCGTCGAAGAATCCGGCGGCTTCCAGGGCCGCTCTTCGGACCAAAAAGGCGCAGCCGCTGGGGGCGAGGATCTCCTCTTCCCGGTCGTACTGTCCCCGGTCCCGCTCCAGCCTCCCCCGGCCCCGAAAGGTCCCGTCCGGGTAGATGAGATGGCCGACATTGTCAATAACCTCCGGCTGATAATAGGAAAGGATCTTGCAGGCGGCCAGCCCGCACTCCGGCTTCCGCTGAAGGGTGGTGACCATCGCTTCCAGCCATCGGGGGTCGGTCCGGGTATCATCGTTCAGGAGGGCGAGATACTCCCCCCGGGCGGCCCGGAGGCCGGCGTTATTCCCCCCGGTATAACCGATATTCTTCGGCAGCTCGATCAGGCGAACGGCTTGCTTGAAGCGTTCACGGACAAATTCCGCCGTACCGTCGGTCGAACCGTTGACTACCAGCAAGATCTCCCGCTCAACCCAGGTCTGGGCGAGCAGGGAGCAGAGACATTCTTCCAGATGGTCCCGACCGTTGCAGGTCAAAACCACCACTGAAACCAGATTTTTATCTTTCGCGACCGCAACCATCAGCAATCCGAAACCAAACCGTCAGTCTCCTCTGAAGTTTTCAATTGATTGACACCCGAGTTGAGCGATTATTCCGGATGAAATGCGCTAAGATTTTGCCGGCCGACGGGTTGCGGGATCCGCAGCCATACCCGAAAGATATGGTGCGCACTTTCAATATCCGTTCGGCCACAAAAGATTGGGCAGTTCGCCACATAGAATCGCTCAATTCAGGTGATAAGAAATCTCTTTGACGCGAGTTACCCTCCGCCCCCGTTGGGAACGGCCGATCCAGGGCTTGCCCGAAAATTATGGTAGCAAAACACAAGAAGGTGAGCAAGTTGGGATATGGTTGCCTCCAGGCAAATCGCTTACTCCCTGGTGGTCCGGCGCCGGCCCGGAGTAAAGAAAGAGGACCGGGACCTTTAGCGGCCATCGCGACGCCCGGACCTGGGTCGGGAATGAAGGATACGCCCTTCGGAGTCTGGTTCGGCACCCCTGACAGGACCCCCGCGAAAGTCCTGGTCGGGATAGAGCCCGCCGACCCCGCCGTCGCCACCCTTTTTTGTCCTTCGGGGGAAATCAAAGCAGGGTCAGGGTAAGGGTCGGAAGGACGGGGCCGGGTTGACTGGCAGATCGCACCCCCGAATGCCCGGACGGATTCCCGACGGAGACAGGTAGAAACCTAATGCGAAGGATGTCTGATCCGGCCCAGGATAAATTTCGACGGATCGGGGACTCTATCTTTCCGGTTGCTTCTCACCGGGGACGAGTCCGGAGATAGTTTCCCGCATCCGGGTATCGGACTGGATATTCTGGAACCGGTAGTAGTCGAGGATCCCCATCTTGCCTTCCCGGAAGGCCTGGGCCATCGCTTTGGGGACTTCGGCTTCCGCCTCCACCACCTTGGCCCGCATCTCCTGGACCCGGGCCTTCATCTCCTGCTCCTGGGCCACCGCCATCGCCCGGCGCTCTTCCGCCTTGGCCTTGGCGATCTCCAGATCGGCCTGGGCCTGCCGCTGCTGAAGCTCCGCTCCCACGTTCTTGCCGACATCGACATCGGCGATATCGATCGAGAGAATCTCGAAGGCGGTCCCGGAGTCAAGTCCCTTCTCCAGCACCCGCTGGGAGATGGAGTCGGGGTTCTCCAGAACCCGCTTGTAGCTCTCGGCGGAGCCGATCGCGGTCACAATCCCCTCACCCACCCGGGCGATGATAGTCTCGTCAGTCGCCCCCCCGACCAGCCGGTCGATGTTGGCCCGGATAGTAACCCGGGCCTTGGCGTTGACCTGGATCCCGTCCATCGCCACCGCGTCCACGGTTAATTTCCCTTTGGACGGATCGGGACAGTCGATCACCCGGGGGTTGACGCTCATCCGAACCGCGTCCTCAATATCCCGCCCGGCTAAGTCAATGGCACAGGACCTCTGGAAGGTCAACGGAATATCGGCCTTGTCAGCCGCGATCAGAGCCCGGGTCACCTTCCCCACCGAACCTCCGGCCAGGTAATGGGCCTCGAGGTCGTTGGTAGAGACGGTCAACCCGGCCTTGGTGGCCATAATCTTGGCGTCAACGATCAGCACCGGCTTGATCCCCCTCAGCTTCATCCCCACCAGGTTGAAGAGGGTGACGTGGGCTCCGGCGGCCAGGGCCCGGATCCAGACACGAAGAAAGTAAAAAAAGATTCCCAGGAAGGTCAGGGCGGCGATGATGACCACCAGGGTGACCAACGGCGCGACACTCTGATTCATAACTCTTTATCCTTATTTTATAAAACGTTCTGTCGAAAGATTAACCGCGGCGGACATCAAAACCCCGAGAAGAATATTCTCCAGGGAGTTTCAGCCCGCCCTCCAGGCCGCGGGGCGGGCCGAGGATCTCGGAAATGATTATCCCCTGCACCACCGGATTCGCGGAGAAGGTGAGAAAATCCTTTGACGGCCGGGGCGGTGCTTCCGCCGCAACCGGACGACGGAGAGGCTGCGAAACTACCGGGGTTTGAGCGGCGGGAGGTCGGGGCCGGGAACGGATGGGCGGGCTCACCACGGGGCGGGGCCGGGGCGGCTCCGGAGGACGGAACACGTCCGACCAGTTCCGCATCGGATCGGGGGGATGGGAGCGGGGTTCAACCCCCGTCCGGTTAGTTAAAGAATCGATAAAGGCCTTAAGCTCGTCAACTTCTTCCCCGGGTTCCGGGATCGGAGAGGGTTGCTGGCCGGAACCGGGCGAAGAGGGGGGGGCCTCCAGCCCGGCTTTTTTCTTCCCGGCCAGCATTAATAACCGCAATATACCAAAAAGGGCCAGCAGAATCCAGATCCATTCTCCTTTCATCTCAAGATTAAGCTCCCTTTTTATAACTGCTCAGGTCATTAGGTTGAAGACTGAAGTTTAAACCTAAGTTGAGCGATTATTGCGGATGAAACGTGCTAAGATTTTGCCGGCCGACGGGTTGCGAAAACCGCAGCCATATCCAGGAGATATGGCGAGGATTTTCAATATCCGTTCGGACGCAAAAGATTGGTGCAGTTCGCCGCATAGAATCGCTCAATTTAGGTCTAAACAAAAACCTCCAATTGCCTCGCAATGTCCTGGTTTCTGGGGTTTGCGTCCAGACACTACTTACCCGCTCAACTGACCGGTTTCTTGCCCTCAGGAGTAATCCCGGAGATAGATTCACGCATCTGAGTATCGGACTGAATATTCTGGAAGCGATAGTAGTCAAGGATTCCCAGGTTACCTTCCCGGAAGGCCTGGGCCATCGCTTTGGGGACTTCGGCTTCCGCCTCCACCACCTTGGCCCGCATCTCCTGGACCCGGGCCTTCATCTCCTGCTCCTGGGCCACCGCCATCGCCCGGCGCTCTTCCGCCTTGGCCTTGGCGATCTCCAGATCGGCCTGGGCCTGCCGTTGCTGGAGTTCCGCTCCCACGTTCTTACCCACGTCGATATCGGCGATGTCGATCGAAAGGATCTCAAAAGCGGTCCCGGAGTCAAGTCCCTTCTCCAACACCCGCCGGGAGATCGAATCGGGGTTCTCCAGAACCCGCTTATAGGTCTCGGCGGAGCCGATCGAGGTCACGATCCCCTCCCCCACCCGGGCGATAATCGTCTCATCAGTTGCCCCCCCGACCAGCCGGTCGATATTGGCCCGGATAGTGACCCGGGCCTTGGCGTTAAGCTGAATCCCGTCCATCGCTACCGCGTCCACGGTCGACTTCCCCTTCTCCGGATCGGGACAGTCAATCACCCGGGGGTTGACACTGGTCCGGACCGCGTCCTCAATATCCCGCCCGGCTAAGTCGATGGCGCAAGCCTTCTGGAAAGTCAGCGGGATATTCGCCTTGTCAGCCGCAATCAAAGCCCGGGTCACTTTCCCCACCGAGCCTCCGGCCAAATAATGGGCCTCGAGATCATTGGTGGATACGGTCAGGCCGGCCTTGGTGGCCATAATCTTGGCGTCAACAATGATTACCGGCTTGATCCCCCTCAGTTTCATCCCCACCAGGTTAAAGATGGCGACGTGGGCACCGGCGGCCAGGGCCCGGATCCAGACCTTGAGAAAATAAAAGAAGATCCCCAGAAAGATCAGGGCAATGATAATCAGGACCGTGGTAATCAGCGGGGCGATGCTTTCACTCATAACGCTGTCTCCTTTGGAAGATCTGCCATTCTGTAGAAAGTGCCGGCCAGCCAAGATTATTTCCCCGATTCCTATTAGCCGGCTGAGATCGATAAGGGTAATTATACCAGTTAAGCTGTTCCTCTCAACCTTTTTTTACCCCTCGCCATTTTCCGCCGCCGCCTCCCGGACCACGATCCGGTTGCCGTCGACCCGGATCACCTCGACCGGGGTGGACCGGGAAAGATATTCGCCCTCGGTAACGACATCAACCCGTTTCCCTTCAATCTCAATCATCCCGGCCGGACGCAGAGTGGTCAGGGCCGCCCCTTTTTTCCCCACCCAACTTTCCAACCCCTCCTCGCCGGCGGAATATCCCGCCTCGGAGGAAGCGAGAAAGAGTCGCTTCCCGGCCGGGGAGCGAGGCAAAAACTTAATCGAGAAAATAAGCGCGAGCAGGGTGAGGACAACCACCCCGGCCGTCCAATAAAAGCCAAAGGCCGATCCCTGCTCGGCAAAGGCCATCACGATCGATCCCATCAAGCAGAACCCGCCCAGGGTACCGACAACCCCGCCGGGGATGAAGATCTCCACGCAGACCATCAACAAACCGATCACTAACAAAAATATGATCCAGAGCATTGGCTTAATCCTCTCCGTCGATTAATAAGACCAAGACAAATCTTCCACTGACGGCACTTCAGTATCCTCAGCTTAGTCCCCTCTTCAGTCCACAGATTACGCGAGTCACTCGGGTTATACTCCAAAACCATAAATCCTGCTGAACTCCCGATTATAGTCATTTCGCAATTTGCACTTCAAGCTCTTCAAACTGTTTTTCTCACCACTACCCGGTTACCCTCAACGGCGATAACTTTGACTTCCTCTCCCTGATCGACAAATTCCCCCTGGGAGACAACATCCACCGGCCTGTTGCCGATACTCGCTTTCCCGGCCGGCCTCAGCTTGGTCAGGGTCGTCCCCTGCGCGTCAATCAGACCGCTGATCCCGTTTTCCACGCTTTCAGATCCCTGATCGCGTTTCTCCCCGGCGGTAAGTACGAACCGCCGATAGAGGGGAGAGGACCGGTTAAAAACCGCGCGATAGGTAGCCAGGGTCAGGAGGATAAAACCGACCACTACAACCCCGAAGAGGGTGACAGCCCGGAAGTAATTGGGGTGGATGATTGATCGGGGATCAAAGAGCGGCCCCCGGCCCATCGCCAGGATAATGGAGAGGACGATACCGACGATCCCGGCCCCTCCCAGGAGGCCAAAACCCGGGGTAATAAAAATCTCGATCAGCAACAAGATCAGACCGATTCCGAAGAGGACGATCACCTCGTAACCGGCCAGGCCGGCCACGTTATGCCCGAAGAAGAAAATAGTTAGCAGGCAGAGACCGAGGATCCCGGGGAGACCGAACCCCGGAGTGCGAATCTCGAAATAGATCCCGGCCAGACCTCCGAGCAGGAGCAGGACGGTGACTGCCGAACCGGTGATGAAGCGGGCCAGGCTCTCCGAAGGAGTGAGGCGGATCTCCTCCCGGGGGGCGGAAGCAAATCCGGCCTCGGACAGGAGCTCGTCCAGGCTGGAGACTGTCTTCCGGGCCAGCCCGAATTCCACCGCCCTAATATTGGTCAGAGTCAGGAGTTTCCCCTTCTCGATCAGATCGGGGATCTCAACGTCGCGATCGACCATCGCCTCCACGACCTCAACCGGATGCCCTTTCTCCTCCGCTGTGGCGGCGATCATCGCCCGGAAGGCGGAAGTAATCTTCTCAAGATGGGCTTCGGAGAGTTGAGCGGCCCCCCCCAGGGGAGAAGAAGCAATCGGGGTGGCGGCACCGATCATCGAGCCCGGGGCCATATAGATCTGGTCGGTAGCCACCGCGATGTAGGCCCCGGCCGAGAAAGCCCTGACATCGACAAAAGTATAAGTGGGGATTTTGGTCCGGATCAAAAGCTCCATAATCTCCTCGGTGGCGTTCGCCGCCCCACCGTTGGTGTTCATCGCCAGAACGATCGCCTGCGCTGAAACCTCTTCCGCCTCCCGGATCCCCCGCCGGATCACCCAGACCAGTCCCTTCTCGATCTCCCCCTCGACCGGGATGACATAGACCGGACCGGGAACCTCGGGGAAAACCGCCGGGGAAAGGAGAAACATCCCGAGAAACAGCAGAGTTAAGATGGCATTTTTCATTGGAGCAATAACTCGGAGATCCGCCGGACCTCGCGGCGGAAAAAATTCTTTGCCTCTTCCCAGCTCACCTCTTTTGATAAACCGGGCGGCTCGTCTTCCTCGGCGCCATCGAAATATTCGAGACTTTTCATAATGTGGAAACACATTAGCCGAAAGGTTACCATATTTATCGTCGTATAATTTAATTAAATCATAAAGAGAAATAATCTCCCGACAGATAAAATAGAGATCGCTAAAATCCCTTTTCCGCCCCCGGGCCGCGATCGCGGCAATCTTCACCGCCCCGATATCGCGGTCTTCGATCATCTTGATCTCCCCGAATTCAACGGGAGAGAACAGCAGAGGACAGTCATACCTAAGTTGAGCGATTATTGCGGATGAAATGTGCTGAGATTTTGCTGGCCGACG
>CAYXKT010000052.1:0-17814 GCA_964465735.1 uncultured bacterium | reverse complement strand
CGGACTCAAAAGATTGGTGCAGTTCGCCGCATAGAATCGCTCAATTTAGGTTGAAGTAACGAAACCGGGGGTTGGGATAAACAAACCCCGGATTTGAAAGAGGATTATCTCACAACCGGCCGATCTAAGGAAGAACCAAAATAAATCCGACTTACGCCCTGAAGTCCCCACAAACCGGACGTTTTCCGGAAGATCCCGATCAGGTCTTGCCTGTCTTCAGCGTAAACCCCGGGGACCGGAAGGTCATCGTCGGAACCGAAATATGCCCGGGTCTCCCCCCGGACCGACCAGAGACCGGAAGCCCTTCTGAAGATGGCCGGCGACCAGGAGCCGTCTCCGTCATAGTCACCGGGAACCGGAATATCGTCAGAGGAACCGAAATATGCCCGGGTTACTTCCCGAACCGCCCAGAGGCCGGAATCTTTCCGGTAGATCGCCGGCTTGACTAAACCATCCAGATAATAGCCGGGGACCGGAAGGTCAGCCTCGGAACCGAAATATGCCCGGGTTATCCCTCGGACCGCCCAGAGACCGGAACCCGGACGAAAGATGCCGCGTCGGGTGGTTCCATCTCCCCGGTAATCACCGGGAACCGGAATATCGCCCCGGGAACCAAAGTAGATCCGATCGGCTCCCTGGACCGCCCAGAGGCCGGAAGACTCCCTAAAGAGCCCGATCTCGGTTGTCCCATCCCCGTTGTAATCGCCCGGAACCGGCTGATCATCAACAGCCCCGAAGTAAACCCGGGTCAGTCCCCGGACCGCCCAGAGGCCGGAAGACTCCCGGAAGAGCGCGATATCACTGGTCCCATTGCCGTTGTAGTCATATATCCAGGGGGGGGCAATCCGCCCGGGGGACGGCGAGGGCGAGGTAGTGGGTGTCGGGGTGGCACTCGATGACGGCGAGGGAGTGGACGTAGTCATCGGGGTCGGGGACTTCGTCGTAGTGGGCGAGGGCGACGGGGTGGGCGAAGGCGAAGGCGAAGGGATCGGAGACAGGGTCGAAGTTGGAGTCGGAGTTACAGTAGCGGAGGGCACGGGCGATGCAGTCGGCGTAGGGGAAGGTTCGGGAGTCGCGGTCGTCGAAGGGCTGGGGGAAGGGCTCAAGGTCGGGGTGGCGCTCGGCGAAGGAATCGGGGTCGGGGTCCGGGTGGGCGACAGAGTGGGGGTTGGGGTCGGGGTCCGGCTCGGGGGCGGAGTCGGAGGGGGAGTCGGGGTTCGGGTAGGTGTCGTGGTCGGGGGCGGAGTAGCGGTCGGAGTCAGGAGGCTGCCGGTGATCAGGATATCGCGGAAGAGGTACTCCTCGCCCATTGCCAACTCTGTCGAGGACCGGAAGAAAAAGACCAGTTTCTCCCCGTCAATCGCGGGCGAGGTCTGCTCGATGAAAGTCTGGCGCTGAGAGAGGTCACCGGTCTGGGAGAACCAGATCACCGGGCCGCCGGTATCTGTCTGATAGAAGAAATTGACCCAGCAGTTGTCATCCGGTGTGGTGTAGATCTCGCTGAAGACCTCGATCGAGATCTCCACGTCCTGGTAAGCGGAGATGTCGATGGTCTCGGTTCTCCATTCTCCTTCCCAGGGGTGGTCCCCACGGGCCCGAAAGACCTTTTCCCGTTCGACGCCGCCGTACTCTGCCACCGCCCAGGTGATATTTACGGTACCCTCAGTCGAGGTGGACCAGTAGCCCGGTCGGCTGGTCTGGCCGACCGTACAGGAACTGAAATCCTCACTCCAGATCTCCTCCCCGGCGGCGAGCGGGGGGGGCCGGGAGACAACCAGCGCCGCCAGCAGGATCGCGGTCTTCAGCGGGCCGGGATATAAACGTTCGCCCAGCATCATTCCTCCGGGACCGGGGTCGGGTCGGGACGGCTGCCGGTCACCCGGATATCGCGGAAGAGGTATTCCTCACCCATCGCCAGTTCGGTCGACGCCCGGATAATCACCGTCAGGCTCTCCCCGTCGATCGGCGGGGAGGACTTCCGGACGAAAGTCTGGCGGGGAGAGAGATCCCCGGTTCGGGAGAACCAGATCACCGGGCCGCCGGTATCTGTCTGATAGAAAAAATTGACCCAGCAGTTGTCATCCGGAGTGGTGTAGATCTCGCTGAAGACCTCGATCGAGATCTCCGCGTCCTGGTAAGCGGAGATGTCGATGGTCTCGGTTCTCCATTCACCTTCCCAGGGGTGGTCTCCACGGCCCCGAAAGATCTTTGCCCGTTCGAGGCCGCCGTGCTCTGCCACCGCCCAGGTGATATTTGCGGTACCTTCGGTCGAGGTGGTCCAGCATCCCGGACGGTTGGTCTGGCCGATGACACAAGACTGAAAATCCTCGCGGAAAATTATCTCAGGCTGGCCCGGGCAATCGGGCGGGGGGGAACCGGCGCCGAGAATCTTCAGTGGTAACAAGGAGAGATTCAGCAGCAGCACAAAATATAATTTTCTTTTCATCAACAGATCCGGGCGGTCAGCGTTACTGTTTTAAGCGCCTCCCTTTTCCCCGGACAATTCCAGGACCTTTTCCGAGATCTCGAGGTTGACCCGGAGAATCTTTTCGCACTGGGCCGGGGTGACCGTGCCCATCCCGCAGCTGGGGGTGATCAGGGCCCGGCGGGCCAGCTCTTCACGATCGAAGCCCAGCTCTTCCAGCCGTTGCCAGGAGGTAATCAGCCGCGACCAGAGGGAATCAACTTCCTGATCCTCGATGGCGTCGGTCGAGGGGGTAATCCCCCAGGCCAAAAATCCCCCCCGCCGAAAGAACCCGCGGATATCCTCGGCGTAGAGGAGAAGATTTTTCGCGTAGCCGAAGGCGTCGAAACTGATGATATCGACCTCGGTCCGCATCAGGATCGACCAGTCGGTATTGGCGCAGCAGTGAACCCCGGCCCGGGCCCCTTCCTGGTGGACGGCGGCGATCACCTCGTTGAGCTTGGCGATCACCTCCTCGACCTGGAGACTGATCAGGGCCGAGCCGACTGAGGCCAGGTAAGGCTCATCGATAAAGATGATGGGAAGATCGCAGAAGGGGGCGAGTTTCTTCACCTGCCAGCGGGCCTTGATCGAAATCGCCTTGGTGATGGCGTCAAAGATCTCCGGATGGTAGAGAGAGGGCTTGCGGTCCTGGTCGGTGATCGTCAGACCGAAAGTAATCGGGCCGGTAACACAGCCCTTGACCAAGGGATAGCGGTCCCGGTCGGAGAGATATTTCAGCAGAGAGTGGAAACCGAGGGCATAGTCAGGAGTCAGGCCGAAATAATCCAGGTCGTCCTCGATAACCTTGAGATAGAACTTCTCCAGCTCCGCCGGGAGATCCTCGCCAATCCGGAAATAGACCTTCCCCTCCCCCTCGTCGAGTTCCAGGGCCGGGAGGCCGGAACTGAACTGGGGACACATATTCTCCTTCAGGCCCCGCTTGGGCAGCTGGGGCCAAGCCGGGGCGGTGGGGAGATACTTTTCAATCAGCTCCAGGGCCGGGCCGGGCTCGGAGTGGGGGAAACTCCCGATCGCCGTCGCCAACCCCCGGGGAGCAAAACTTTCAGCAGGACTGTTCATTTCAACTACTCTTACCAGGCGCCTCCGGCGCGTTTTATTCACCGCAAAGACGCAAAGAAACGCAAAGAAAAATTAAAGTCCCAGCACGAGACGCTATATCCATTTCCTCATTATAGGGACGTTGATGTTTATGAGTATCGCAAGATTGAGATTTACTATTTCGAAAAACACCAAGGATGAGAAAAACCAGAGGAGGAAAGTTAAGACCGGGAGATAATAATTATGCCATCCGACTTGCTCCCCATTTATCCGCGGAATTTATAATCCCGAGTCCCCGGCCCCAATTATACATTACCTTTTAACCTACCATACCGCTCATACAAGAGCTACCCGGAACCGGAAACTCTTAAATTCCTTTCTTCGCGTTCTTTGCGTTCTTTGCGGTTCATTCTTTTTTAATCAGGCAAAGAAAGATTCGATCGCGGCGGCCACCTCCTCCAGCTGTTCTTCGGTCAGCTGGGGGTAGATCGGGAGGGCCAGGGTCTGACGGGCGGCCTTTTCCGCTTCCGGGAAGGATCCTTCCCCATATCCCAGGTCGCGATAGCAATCCTGGAGATGAAGAGGCACCGGGTAATAGATCTCATTACCGATCCCCCGTTTCTGGAGATGGCGGCGCAGATCGTCCCGGTTCTCAGTCCGGATCACGTACTGGTTGAAGACACTCTCTGACCCATCGGCGATCCGGGGGAGGACCAGGGGCAGTTCGGCCAGCCGTTGGTCGTAAAAAGCGGCGTTTCTCCGCCGGCCTTGGTGCCACTTATCCAGGTGGGGGAGCTTGACCAGGATGATCGCGGCCTGGAGAGCGTCCATCCGGCTGTTGATCCCGATCTCCTTGTGGTAGTACTTCGGCTTCGCTCCGTGTTCACGGAGGATGGTCAGCCGTTCAGCCAGGTCCGGGTCATTGGTGGTCATAAAACCGCCGTCGCCGCAAGCCCCGAGATTCTTCGAGGGGAAGAAACTGAAACAACCGATCGAGCCCATCGAACCCGCGGACTGACCCCGGTAACGGGCCCCGATCGCCTGCGCGGCGTCCTCAATCACCGGGATCTTCTTCTCCCGAGCACTCAGCAAGATTGGGTCCATATCGGCGCACTGGCCATAAAGGTGAACGGGGATGATCGCCGCCGTCTTTTCGCTGAAGGCGGCGGGGAGTAACCGGGGATCGATGTTATAGGTGACCGGATCAATATCGACAAAGACCGGCCGGGCGCCCAGCCGGGAGATACAACCCCCGGTGGCGAAGAAGGTATAGGGGCTGGTAATCACCTCGTCGCCGGGTCCGACCGAATAGGCCATCAGGGAGAGGAGGATGGCATCGGTGCCCGAAGCGCAGGAGACCGCCTTTTCCACCTCGCAGTAGGCAGCCAACTCCCGCTCCATCTCCTCCAGCTTCGGCCCCTTGATATAACGGCCGCTGCGAAGGACCTCGATTACTTCCCTTTCCATTTGATCACCAATCTCCCGGTACTGGGCCGGGAGATCTAACAGAGGAACAGTCATTTTATTCTCCTTGCTAAGAGATTCGTTCGGTTGATTTTTGCGTGTTATCTCCCTAAATAACGTCTGAACTAAAACCCCGGAAACCGGGTCATTGCGAAGCGGGACGACGAAGCAATCTGTTTGTTTTGTCAGGAGGTTGCTTCGGCTCTTAATTCTTTACAATGAGAAATGAGATGTGATTTGAGGTTTTCGTTCCGACACTAAATATATTCTCTGGAGCTGGTGAGATACGTTTCTCCACTCTTCATACTTGCCAATATCAGTTTATCTTCTCCAGATTCATTCTTTGGCACCCCGCGATCCTTTCCGGCTGGCGAAATAGCTGTAGGTCCGGCGCAGTCCCTCGGGGAAGAGAACCACCGGGGAATAGCCCAGCAGAGACCGGGCCCGACCGATATCGGCCCGGGAATGAAGGACATCTCCAGGACGGCGATCGCTAAAGACCGGATCAACCGGCTTCCCGGAGATCTCTCCCATAAGCTCTAAGACCCCGAGCAGATTTATACTCTCTGCGCAGGCAACGTTAAAGACTTCTCCATAGGCCTTTTCCGAAGCGGTCAGGCAGGTCAGATTAGCCCGGACCACGTTTTCCACGTAGCTAAAATCCCGACTCTGGGTCCCATCCCCATAAATCACCGGGGATTGTCCTGCCAAGACCGAGGTGATAAAGAGAGGAAGAACCGCCGCGTACTGGGATCTCGGGTTCTGGCCCGGACCAAAGACATTGAAATAGCGGAGACTGATGGTCGGCAATCCGTAAAGTTTCCAGTAGAGGCGGCAGTACTGTTCCCCCGCCAGCTTGGAGACAGCATAGGGCGAAAGTGGAGAGGTCGGGAGATCCTCCGACTTGGACTCGGCCGCGGTGTCACCGTAGATCGAGGAGGAAGAGGCGAAGACAAAAAGGTTGATCCCGGACTTCCGGGCGGCTTCAAGCAGAGCCAGTGTTCCCCCGGAGTTGACCGAGGTGGTCTCAACCGGCTCGGCGAAAGACCGAGGGACCGAAGGCAATGCCGCCTGATGGAAGACCGCTTCAACCTTCCCCAGCAGCGGCTCGATAACCATCGGATCCCGGATATCCCCCTCGACCAGATTGATCCGGCCGGAGAGGTCGGCCAGGTTCTCCCAACGACTGGTAGAAAAATCATCCAGCACCCAGACCTGGTGACCGGCCTCAAGCAAACCCCGGGTAAGATGGGAGCCAATGAAACCGGCACCTCCGGTGACCAATATCTTCATAGCAGACTTTCGCGGTAGCGGGTTAAAATTACTTCACACCTCACACCCCGTTCGGGGTTCACGCGACAACGCGGTGGCCGGCGCTGGCCGCCGGCCACCGCGTAACCAGATCACTGAAGATCTACCGGCCTACTGACCTGTAGGTAAAGCCATCTTCAGCCATCCGTTTCGGGTCATAGATATTCCGGCCGTCAATGATGATCGGCTGGCGGAGAAGCGTTTTCATCCGGTCGAGGTCCATCTCCTTGAACTCATTCCACTCGGTGAGAATGACCAGGGCTTCCGCCCCCTCAGCCGCCTGGTAAGGATCCTGGCAATACTCGATATCGGGAAGTTCTTCCCGAGCTCTCTCCATCGATTTCGGGTCGTAAGCCCGGACTTTCGCCCCTTCGGCCAACAGCCTCCGAATAATTCTGACTGCGGGAGAATTACGCATATCATCGGTATTGGGCTTGAAGGCCAACCCGAGAATCGCGATCGTCTTATCTTCCAGTATCCAGAGGGTTTCTTTGATCTTACAGAAAAAATATTCCGACTGATCCTCGTTGATCCGCTCCACCTCTTTCAGGAGCCGGAAGTCGTAGCCCAGTTCCTCGGAGATGGCGATGAAGGCGGAGACATCCTTGGGAAAGCAGGACCCGCCATAACCGACTCCGGCATTGAGAAACTGACTCCCCACCCTTTTATCCAGACCAACTCCCCGAGTGACCTCTTCGACATTAGCCCCCGCGGCCTCACAGATCCGGGACAGGGCATTGGCAAAGGAGATCTTGGTGGCGAGAAAGGAGTTAGCGGCGTGCTTGATCAGCTCAGCGCTGTTGATATCGGTGATGATCACCGGGGCATTCAGTGGCTTGTAGAGCTCAACCAAGAGATCGGCAGCCCGACGGCTGTCAGTTCCGATCACGATCCGGTCGGGGTGAAAGGTGTCCTGAATGGCTGAGCCTTCCCGGAGAAATTCCGGGTTGGAGACGACATCAAACTCGCTCCCTTCCGGACTGTAGCGCTCAATCGTCTCCGCCACCTTCTCCCCGGTCTTCACCGGGACAGTGCTCTTGTCCACCACCACCTTGTAACCGTTGAGGTTTTCGGCCACTTCCCGGGCCACGGCGGCGACCGCCGAAAGGTCGGCGGAACCGTCTTGCCGGGGTGGAGTGCTGACGGCGATAAAGATCACCGCCGCGTCTTTCATCCCCTCGGCGATCGAGGTGGAGAAGCTGATCCTTCCGGCTTCCCGGGCGGAGGCGATGATCTCAGCCAACCCCGGCTCATAGATCGGAATCTCGCCTCGATTAAGAATGGCAATCTTCTCCGCGTTATTATCGACACAGATCACCCGGTTCCCCAATTCCGCCAGGGTAGCTCCGGTTACCAGACCGACATAACCGGTCCCGACAATACAGACGTTCATCTTCCTTCCTCCTTATTTTTAACTTCGACAAAGACAGCCGGGATCCCGCTAACGGAGATCCATTGATCTCCCGGCAGTATTGGTCCGGGATACAACCGCTACAGCGGGGAAACTACCAGGACTACATTCTGAAAAAGGTGACATCCTAACAGACCGGAAGCCGGCTGGCTATTGTAAAGTTGGAAGTTCAAGATTCCAAGCTTTAATTCGCTGGCCACCAAGATCGTCCGGGGCGGTACCGGGAAGGCAACCGGTCAGGAAAGCCGGCTCTGAAACAGCTGATTGACCAATTTCGGATTGGCCTGTCCTCTGGTCATCTTCATTACCTGGCCGACCAGGAAACCGAGAGCCGGCGTTTTCCCGCCCTGGAAGTCGGCCACCGGACCCGGGTTCTCGGCGATCACCTTATCCACGATCTCCGCCAATTCCCCCCGGTCGCTGATCTGGACCAGACCTCTTCGCTCGACAATCTCCCCCGGATCGCCCCCGCTCTCGAACATCTCGGCAAAGACCCCCTTGGCAATCTTTCCGCTGATCTGCCCCCCATCGATCAAGTCCAGCAGCTGGGCCAGTCGAGTGGGCGAGATCGGGCTGGACTCGATGGACAGCCCGGCCTCGTTCAACTTGCCGAGCAATTCTCCCATTATCCAGTTACTCAACGACTTGTAGTCGACTCCGCTTTTGGCCGCGGCCTCGAAATAATCGGCCAGGGGCCGTTGGGCAGTCAGGACCCCGGCGTCATAATCGGGGAGGCCATACTCTTTCTCGAACCGGTCCAGACGGGCCAGGGGCGATTCCGGAAGGTCTCTCCGAATCTCCTCGATTCTCTCCCGGTTGATGATAACCGGGATCAGGTCAGGATCGGGGAAATAGCGGTAATCGTGAGCCTCCTCCTTGGAACGCATTGGAAAAGTCTGCTGCAGGTCGGCATTGAAGAGCCGGGTCTCCTGGATGATCGGCTCCCCTCGATCCAGAAGTTCCCGCTGTCGGATCTCTTCGTATTTCAGGCCCCGTTCCACCGCCTTGAAAGAGTTGAGATTCTTAATCTCCACCTTCACCCCCAACTCGGGGGAGTCAGGCAAGCGGAGAGATATATTGGCGTCGCAACGAAAACTCCCCTTCTCCATATCGCAATCGCTGACCTCGACATAGCGCATCAAGGACCAGAGACCCGTCAGATAGTGATGGGCTTCCCGGGGAGACCGGAGATCGGGGTCGGAGACAATCTCGAGCAGGGGAACACCGGAACGATTGTAATCAATTCCGCTCCACCCCTGGGAAAAATGGACCAATTTTCCGGCGTCCTCCTCGAGGTGGGCCCGGGTGATCCCGATCCGCCTCCCCCCCGCTTCAGTCCGAATCTCCAGCCAGCCGGGACCGTTGAGGGGATGATCATACTGAGAGATCTGGTAGGCCTTGGGAAGGTCGGGGTAAAAATAGTTCTTTCGGTCGAATTGGCTGAACCCGGAGACAGAGCAATTCAGGGCCTGACCGGCCCGGAGCGCCAGTTCGAGAACCCGCCGGTTGAAAACCGGGAGGGTACCCGGCAACCCCAGACAGATCGGGCAGACCCGGGTATTGGGCTCTCCACCTGACTCCGCCGGGCAGGAACAGAAAATCTTGGTTTCGGTCTTGAGCTGGACGTGGACTTCCAGCCCGATCACGGTTTCGTATTTCATAACTTCTGAATATAGGCCAGGGAGGCGGCAATGTAAATTTAAAAAGACTCAGGAAGTCAGGAGCCGGGAGCCGGGAACCAAGGTGAATCCTGCATTCTGTATTCTGTCTTCATCTCAAAGCCCGATAATCGAGTACACCAGGTCGGTCACCACCCCTTCTTTTCCCAGACGGGTCAGGATCGGATCAAGTTCACTGGGTGAACCGGCCAGCAGAAAGGTGTAACCTGGCGGCCCGGAATGGACCAGTTCGCTGGTCAGAAAGGAGTGCTCTCCCGCCACGTCTCCGGGTACCAATTTTCTTTCCGTCCGGATGATCGCCGACTTCCTCAAGTTCTGGGAATCGTAGGGATGCTCCTTGAGCGACTTCACCTTGCTCAAACGCCGGATCTTGCGGACCATAATGTCTTTTTCCTTCTCGGTGCAGCGGAAGGTCATTACCACACTACCGTCGATCCCGGCTTGTTGCTCCAGGCCGTGACCGACCACAGTGTCGATACTGATCCCCTCGTTGCTGAAGGCTGAGGCGATACTGGTCAGGGCCCCGGATCGGTCGTAGACATAGGCCCGGAAGACCCAGCGCCGTTTATCGGTTTTTTTCATTTTTCTCCTTCTGAATTAATCGGGTTCGGGGCCCGGTAACGGAGGGGGGTAAGTTTCCCGGTGAGAACCCCGGCCACCGCCAAGGCCAGGGCCTTTAGCCCCGGGGAACCTTCCAGAACCATCACCGGGGCCAGCCGGTTAACCAGTTTCCGGATCTCCTTCCGCGTTGACCGGTTCCGGATCAGTTCCCCAGTTAGGACGATAGCCTCGACATCGCAACCGGCGGCGACAAAGGCCGCCCCAATCTCACGGGCGATCCGTTTGCTCAAAGCCGGATCCGACACCGAAACCTCCCCGCCGTCGCCGGCGACGAAGACGGACCTGTCCACCACCCACCCCCCGCGAAGCGCGGCCACCGCGATCCGCCGGTCGAGCAGGGCGACCACCAGATTGACCTCGTTTCTTGGTCGGCGGATCTCCTCAGCGGCCACCTGTCCGGCCGCCTGCCAGCTAAAGAGGGTTCCGGGATCGGTTTCCTCCGCTGGTACCGGATCCAGCAGGTAGGCCGGTGCCCGGTAGTGCCGGGCCAGTTTGGCCGCGACCGCAATCCCGTAATTTCCCCGACCAGCGGCCAGGAGCGGCCGATCAAGAGAAATCCCCTCCCCCTTCCGAGAGGCCAACTGATAAATCCCGGTTTCCCGTCTCCTCTCCGGCAGGGGCAGAGGACCGGCCGGTCCGGCAATCGCGTCAATCCGGCGGATTCTCCAGGACCGGACAATTTTTTCGATCCTTCCAAACAATTCTTCGGCCGCGGCTTTCCGGCCGCCCGGATCGGCAGCCGGCGGAAATTCGATCGGCTCCTTTAGGGAATGGAGTAGGGTGGCACCGGAATACAGCCCAACGGCCAGGGTCTCCGGCCCCAGCTGAAAACTCAAAATCCGGGAAACAGGGGGCTTCGGCCTGGCCGGCCGCCTCGAGCGGCGACAGAAATTTCGTGACCGTTGAGCAAAGACACTGCAAAGCGCGATCGACTCCAGCCGGGTCTCCAGACTATCGGCCCGGGAAAGTATAACATAGGAAAAAGGAAATCCGACCGTGATCCCGGCCAGGGAGGCCAGACCGTATTTGTTCAGCGCGGTCAGAGTCTTATAAAGGGCGTTGGCGGTATCGATCCCCGGACAGACCAAGATATCAGCCCGGCCGGCTACCTCCCGGGCGGCCGCCGGACCAGAGATTCCCTTTAAAGCCACCGACTCCGGGTCGGTAGCCAGGTCAAAGGAGAGCGGGCCGTAAACCACCGCCTTCTCCCAGCTCCGCTCGGTCAGTTTTGCCCCCAACCAGGTGGAGGGAAGGGAGGGGATCGGCTTCTCGTTGGCGGAGAGAACGGCCACCCGGGGCCGGGGAATCCCCATTACCAGGCGGGCGACGTCACAGGCGTTCTCGATCAGGTCAATCATCCGGCCAAAGTTGCAGACAGTGGTAAAACCGGCGTCGGTGAGAATCATCGGCCGCCCGTCGGAGATCGGAGCGGCGTCAAAGACCGTGGCCAGACTGACCGTGGGACGGATCGCCAGAGGCTGGAGAGCCCGGTTGATCACCGGAGTCGAGATATCCCCCTTGAGAACTATATCGACCCGGCGGGCGCTCACCAGTTCGGCGGTGGCCGCGGCGGACGCCGGGCCGTCGGCAGCTGAAACTATATCATCGGGGTCAATCCTGATCCCAAGTCTGTCGATCGAGCTCTCAATCATCCGGCGATCGCCGACCAGGATGATCCGATCGACGATCCCGTGGTCGCGAGCCGCCTCCACCAGCTTCAAATCCTCCAGCCGATGGCCACCGGGGACAACCACGTTTGAAGAAGGGAGTTTCCCGGCAATCTCAATCAAATCGGCGACTGAAGTCAGGATCTCAGGTATATTATTCATCTGTTTAATGTTAACTTGTTTCACGAGAAAGGCAAAGCAAGGTTTCTCGGTTTAGAGGACTTCCGAGTTTAAACCATTTGCCTGGGGAGCAGAATAGTATAAGATACAGATGCCCCGGAAGTGAATAAAATCTAACCGAGAGAGGCCGCGCAGGTCCGCCGCCGGGAGATGACGTTTATTATGGGTACCGACAAACTCCAGGATCTAATTCAACGCCAGGAGAAAATCCGGGCGGGGGGCGGCGAGGCCCGGGTGCAAAAACAGCACGACCAGGGAAAATTAACCGCCCGGGAGAGGCTGGAACTCCTCTTCGATCCGGGAACAATGGTCGAGCTGGGGGCTTTCGTCAAACATCGCTGCGTCTCCTTCGGGATGGAAAAGAAAGAAGCGCCGGGCGAAGGGGTGGTCACCGGTTACGGCCAGGTGGCGGGAAGACTGGTTTACGCCTTTGCCCAGGACTTCACCGTGATCGGGGGCTCGCTGGGCGAGATGCAGGCCCTGAAGATCTCCACCGTCCTCTCCAACGCCCTCAAGCTCGGCGTCCCCGTGGTGGGAATCAACGACTCCGGGGGGGCCCGGATCCAGGAAGGGGTGGCTTCGCTGAAGGGTTACGGGGATATCTTCTATCTCAACACCCGCGCCTCCGGAGTTATCCCCCAGATCTCGGCGATTATGGGCCCCTGCGCCGGGGGCGCGGTCTACTCCCCCGCCCTGACCGACTTCATCTTTATGGCCGATCAGACCAGCAAGATGTTCATCACCGGTCCCCAGGTGATCAAGTCCGTCACCGGGGAGGAAGTTTCCGCCGAAGCACTAGGGGGCGCGATGACTCACAATAATATCAGCGGGGTCGCTTCCTTTATCGCTGACGACGACCGTTCCTGTATCGATGCTATCCGGAGGCTGCTCTCCTTTCTCCCCTCCAACAACCTGGAGACCGCCCCTCCGGGACCGGAGAACGACTCCCCCAACCGGGTTGACCCCGAACTCAAGGAGATCATCCCTGACAACCCCGCCAAGCCCTATGATATCCGTCGGATCATCGGCCGGATCATAGACAACGGCGATTACCTGGAATATATGCCCTACTACGCGATGAATATCACCACCGGATTCGCCCGGATGGGGGGACGGTCGATCGGGGTGGTCGCCAATCAACCCCGGGTGCTGGCCGGCTGTCTGGACATCAACGCCTCCGACAAAGCGGCCCGGTTCGTCCGGTTCTGCGACGCCTTCAATATCCCGCTTCTCACCCTGGTTGACGTCCCGGGTTTCCTCCCCGGGACCCAGCAGGAATATGGCGGGATCATCCGCCACGGGGCAAAACTTCTTTACGCCTACAGTGAGGCCACCGTTCCCCTGGTCGCCCTGATCGTCCGCAAGGCTTACGGCGGCGCCTACATCGCGATGAGTTCCAAGCACCTGGGCGGCGACTTGGTCCTGGCCTGGCCCACCGCCGAGATCGCGGTAATGGGCCCCTCCGGGGCGGCCAACATCATCTTCCGCCAGGAGATCAATTCGGCCGAGGACCCGGAGAAAGCCCGGCAGGAGAAGATCGCCCAATACACCACCGAGTTCGCCACCCCTTACAAGGCGGCCGAACTTGGATATATCGACGACGTGATCGATCCCGCCGCCACCCGGCCCCGCCTGATCAACGCCTTGGATATGTTGGCGACCAAACGGGAGAAGTCGCCGGCCAAAAAACACGGGAATATCCCTTTGTAATACTTCGAAGTTTGGAGTTTAAAGTACCTGAAGTTACCAGTGTACTGCTTTCATATTACAAACTGTGCCAGTCTGATTGCGGGTAGAGCCTGAAGCCTGCGGACCGACGAAGCGATTTCTTCTCTGACAATGGATTGAAATTGCTTCGCTAAACTCGCACTGTCAGATTAATGCTCATTATTTCTGCTGCACTATATACTGTCCGGGATGCTCCATCACTCCAGATCGCGGCCACCGTTAAAACCGGTTCACCACATACCGTGTTATCAAAAGCAAACTGAATAAAACCATATACCAGGAAGAGGCAGGATGACACTTCTGGAAATTTTCCGCGCGCCTTTAGAGCTGGCAAAGGAACCCCTGCTCAACAAGTTGATCGGGGCTCTGCAGATAACCGCGATCGGGATGACCCTGACCTTTACCGCTCTGATTCTGGTCTGGCTGACAGTCCGACTGCTGGCCCGATTCACGGCTGAAAAACCGGCCCGGGAATCTCAGCCGGCCCGGCTGCCACTTCCGGCACCGGGAGAGGACGCCGAGCAAAAAGTAGCGGCGATGGCCGCCGTGCTCGCCCTGATCGGAGACGATTGCCCGGACCGGGTTCGAGTGAAAAAAATCATCCGAGACCCCGCCGATGTCTTCCGCTGGTCGGATTGGAGCCGAAAATAAGTCCTCAGCTGACTATTCCGTTAATAATTTTAGAAAATCTGTAAAACCACAGAGAACACCGGGGAGAAACGAAAGCGCTCCAGACAAGTTATGGCTCTTTTAGTTCCCTCAGTGGTTAATTTATCTGACAGAACGATCAACTGTCCAAGGAGAACGCGATGAGAAAATTCCACGTCAGGGTCAACGGAAAATCCTATCAGGTAGAAGTCGAAGAGACCGGACCGTCAACGGCTTCAGCCTCGGTTACCAGGCCGCCCCTGCTCTCCCGGACCCCTCCCCTCTCCGGACCGACTTCCCCGGTCGCCCCCTCGGCGGGGAATGCCGACAACCACCAGATCACCGCGCCGATGCCGGGAACCATCCTCGCGATCAAGTTCAAGGTCGGAGATACCGTGGCGCAGGGTGAGATTTTGCTGATTCTGGAAGCGATGAAGATGGAGAATGAAATTCCCGCCCCGACGGCAGGGAAGATCTCCTCGATCGCGGTCGAGACCGGTTCCGCGGTCAGTTCCGGGGATCTGCTGCTGGTGATTGAATAGGGATTGGTGAGCGGTAATCAGTAATCGGTAAAGGAACCAAATAATGGGCGAGATTATTTTCCGGTTTATCGGCGAGACCGGCCTAGCCAATATCGATCCGAAAAGTGTGGTGATGATCGCCGTCGCCTTCCTCCTTCTCTACTTAGGGATCTGGAAGAAATTTGAGCCCCTCCTTCTGCTCCCGATCGGTTTCGGAATGTTTCTCACCAACCTCCCTCTGGCCGGGATGATGCGGGAAGCCGCGGCGGACCAGGCCGGCGGCCTGCTCTGGTATTTTTACCGGGGCAACGAACTGGGGATCTGGCCTCCGATCATCTTTGCCGGGATCGGGGCGATGATCGATTTCGGACCCCTGATCGCCGACCCGAAGTCGATCTTTCTCGGGGCGGCGGCCCAGTTCGGCATCTTCACCACCTTCATAGGAGCGATTCTACTCGGCTTCAACGGCCAGGAATCTGCCTCGATCGGGATTATCGGCGGAGCTTCCGGCCCGACCGCGATCTGGCTGACCACAATGCTCGCTCCCCATCTACTGGGTCCGATCGCGGTGGCGGCTTATTCCTATATGGCGCTGGTCCCGATCATTCAGCCACCGATTATGCGCCTTCTGACCACGGAGAAGGAACGAAAAGTAAGGATGGCCCAGCTCCGGCCGGTCTCCAAGACCGAGAAGGTTCTCTTCCCGATCCTGGTCACCCTGGCCACCGCCCTGATCGTCCCCCCGGCCACCACCCTGATCGGGATGCTGATGCTCGGCAACCTACTCAAAGAGTCACTGGTAGTGGAACGGTTGAAAGAGACGGTAGCCGGAACAATGATGAATATCGTGATCCTGCTCCTTGGACTGGCGGTCGGGGCCAGCGCCACAGCGGAGCAGTTTTTGACCCCCCGAACCCTTTTGATTATCAGCCTCGGGCTCTTCGCCTTCGCGGTCGGGACGGCTTCCGGGGTGCTGATGGCCAAGCTGATGAACTTCCTCTCCCGGGGAAAGGTCAACCCTCTGATCGGCTCCGCCGGGGTTGACGCCATCCCGATGTCGGCCCGGGTCTCCCAGAAACTCGGCCAGGAAGCGGATCCCGCCAATTTTCTCCTGATGCACGCGATGGGACCCAACGTCGCCGGGGCGATCGCCGCCGCCACCGTCGCCGGTGTGATGATGGCCCTCTTCGGCAGCTAAACTAAAACTCTCAACCCAAGAAAAGAAGAAATCCAGATGAAGATGAAATATCTCTTTAAAATCCAGAGCATCATCGATACCGAGATCCGAAGAATCTGCCAGCGAAACGGTGAACTGCTTGACCCAAACCGCCTGATCAAGACCCAGATCCTCGCCCTGGAAGTAAAGATCGGGGAACTGGCCAACCTGACCAAATGTTACAAGTACCCCTGCTCGACCGAAAATCTGGAGAAAAAGAAGCTGCTGATCCGGTATGTCGATTGTTTTAAATTCCTGATTTCGATCGGCAACGACAATGGATTCAACGTCATCAACTCCGAACTCAAGGATATCGCGCCAGACGCCGAGGGAGAACTGCTCGATCTCTTCCTGAAGCTCTTCGACCAGATCCCGGAGCTGAAGAAAAATCTTCTGGAGGAGAATTACCTCCCCAGTCTGACCATCTATATGGAGATCTTCAAGGATCTCATCTTTGTCGGCTACCTGCTCGGGATCACTTTTGAGGAAGTCTTTGAATTTTATGATAATATTTATCGGGATATGGTCCCCGAGTAAATGAAACCCCCATCGGCGCTATCTTCGGCCCCGCTATCGGCGGACTTGATCCGGAAAATACTGCCGGCCGGACAGTTCGGGCGGCCGCTTTTCTACTTCCCGGCGGTTGATTCGACCAACGAGACTCTCCGCGAACTCGCCCGTCGAGGGGCGGATGAAGGGACCACCGTAGTTGCCGAGCAACAGTTTCGGGGCCGGGGGCGGCGGGGCAGACAATGGTTTTCGCCCGCCGGCGGGGGGGTCTACCTTTCTCTCCTGATGCGGCCAAAACTTCCCCCGGGGAAATGCGCCGGGATCACACTTCTGGCCGCGGCAGCGGTCGGCCAGGCCATTAAAAATCAAACCGGGCTGGGAGTAAAAGTAAAATGGCCCAACGATCTTCTGCTCAAGGGGCGGAAAGTTTGCGGAATCCTGGCCGAGTCCGGCGGGAACAGCGGGGAAGAGAGATGCCTGATTTTGGGGGTAGGCATCAACGTCGGGAGAGATTTTTTCCCCCTGGATCTCAAAGATCGGGCGATCTCCCTCCGGATAGCCGGAGCGGGAAACCTGGACCGGGCGGAGCTGATCTCCGGAATTCTCGGCGAACTGGAGAGATTCTACCGGGATTTCAAAAAAGAGGGGGACCTTTCTCCGGCGCTGGACTTCTGCCGGTGCCACTCGGCAACCATCGGCCGGCGGGTCCGGGCAATCGGGACCGAAGGGGAAATCTCCGGCCTCGCTTGCGACCTGATGGCAGATGGCGGGCTCCGAATCCGGCGGGATAACGGCGAGCACCTGATAGTTCATTCCGGAGAGGTCACTCTGAGTCCGGCCGGTTAACTCATTGATAACACCATCATCCACACCAATGTTTACTTAGTGTCAGAATGAAAACCTCCAATCACATCTGTCGCGTTTCATTTTCAATGAGACTGGTGTTTCACCTTAAATGAGACTCAGTCCTCACTCTCTTCAAAATTATGTCAATATATTAAACTCAAGGACAATCTCAATTGGAGATTCGGTTTTGATCTGGCCCCCCTTCAGGGGGCTGATTAATTGGTGCTGATCCATTTTGATCCCGGCGATTCTCGCCGGGCTATGATGTTTTACCCCTCTGGGGTAACTGGAGGGGCGTGAAGGGCGTTTAACATCAGAGCCCGGGGTGCAACCCCGGGATAAAAGACGCCGCCATCAACTCCCAGCAGCACTTCAACGGAGTGCCAGACCATAATCCGAGACTGTATTTCCTTTGGGAACCAGCGTGATTTCAGCAGCGTAATTTACACCTAAATTGAGCGATTCTATGCGGCGAACTGCACCAAT
>CAYXKT010000051.1:0-18040 GCA_964465735.1 uncultured bacterium | reverse complement strand
TCCCTCAATCCCAGATAATGATCCGCCATCTCCTTTAACCGATCATAGTCTTAGCCGCAGTTCAACCGGACCCCCCAGAACAAAAATCTTCCACAGCTCCATCCCGGGGCGACCGCCATTCGCGGCGATGCCTTGTGGTACAATTTCCTCAAGTATTTTAAAAAACTTTTTCTTCAATTCCGGTGGGCAATAAATATGCGGCAAACGCTTTAATAATTTTGGAATATCATCAAAAGCGAGGATCAAATTCAATTTATTTTGAGATATCTACTTCGCCTAATTTCATTTGTTGATTGATGATTTCTCTCATCTTTTTCCTCTGAAGATTATTGCAATAATTTGTCCAAGAGTATGTTCGCATACCTCCCGAGAATTTAACAAATCGGAGGGAATCCATTACAATCCAAATAATTATAGCAATTTATGCTAAAAACACCAAACAAAAAATTAAGGAATTCTGCTCACTCTTCAGATTGAATTATTTGATGAACTCCTTTATCATAATACGGTTGCAACCTTCTGTTCAGACTGTACATAGTACGTACGGCCTGAATCAGTTAATTGCGAGTCTCATTTGTAATGGGAACTCAGTCTAACCTAAGTTGAGCGATTATTGCGGATGAAATGTGCTAAGATTTTGCTGGCCGACGGGTTGCGAAAACCGCAGCCATATCCAGGAGATATGGCGAGGATTTTCAATATCCGTTCGGACGCAAAAGATTGGTGCAGTTCGCCGCATAGAATCGCTCAACTTAGGTCTAAGTTATCAAGGGTTGCGACAAAGAACCCGACCGGTCCCCGACCGGTCCGGAGAGTCAAAGGAGCAGGTCGATTACTGAAACTACTATAAAAACCCCGGGGGCGGGATTCTTCGCCGGCCGGTTCAAGTTCGATTTCGGGATTGTTTTTTCCGGTAAGAGTTTGGCGGTGGCGCTCGGTTTCGTCTCCACCCTCGTGATCGCTCGGAACTTTTCCGATGCTGAGTTTGGTATTCTCTCCGCCGCCCTGGTGGTAATGCAGACCGCCGCCACCCTGGCTGGACTGGCGCTCGACAACGGTCTGGTCCGCTACCTTTCGCTTTACCTGGAAACGGATCGCCCTCGGGCCGCCCGGATGCTGGCGGTGGCGGTCCGGATCCGCCTCGGATCGGGTTTGGCGGTACTGGTCGGCGGTTACTTCCTCTCCCCGCTGCTGGCCGTCGGCCTTTTTGGGGACAAGCCGGAACTGATCACACCGCTGCGCCTGGCTTTTGCCGGCGCGTTTTTTCTCTCGCTGAGGACACTGGTGGTCAGCGTTCTCCAGGCTCAGCGCCGATTTATTCCCCTTTCGGTGGTGGAGTTAATCTCCCCGGCGGGCAAGGTCCTGGCCGTGATCGGGCTGCTTTTCGCCGCCTGGCTCCGTCCGGTCCCGGTTCTGGTGCTCTATATAGCATTTCCCCTCCTCTCCGCTGCCCTCGGTTTTCTGCTCTGGCCCCGGTATCCGGGCGCGGCGGGCGGGAACCGCCGGGATGTATTTCTCGAACTCTTCCATTTCAGTAAGTGGGTGGCGGTTTCCTACGTCTGTGGAGTCATCTTCGAGCGGCTGGATATTCTGATGCTGACCCGGCATATGCCGGATATGGGCGAGGTCGGGATCTACGCCCTCGGCTTCCGGCTGGTCGCCCCGCTCCTGCTGGTCTCCAGTTCACTGATGCTGATCTGTACCCCGATGGCTTCCCGGATGACCTCGATAGCCGAGTACCGAAATTATATCGCCTCGATCCTCAAGATCACCGTCCCGGTTGGCCTTCTCTTCTGCGTTCTCTTTCCCTTTTCCGGGCAGTTGATCGCTTTCCTCTTCCGCCGCTCCGCGGCGGAAGCGGCCGCCGCCGGTCGGGTTTTCAATATCCTTTTAGTTGGAGTGGTGATCCAGGTGATGGCCGCCCCCCTGACCCTGATCGCCTACGCTGAGAGCAAGCCCCAGGTTTTGGCCTGCGCCGACCTGATCCGGCTGGCGGTCAACGCGGTCGGCAATTACCTTCTGATCAAAGGGGCTCTGGTTTTCCCCGCCTGGGGGATATACGGGGCGGCGGTGGCTACTTCTCTGACTATGCTGGCCGGGAATGCGTTTGTCCTTGGCTATATCTATCGACGGGTGTTGAAGAAAAAATCGTTTCCCGTGGAAGCCGGATGAAGAGAAAACCCGACAATCGAAACTTCCCCCTGGTCAGCGTGATCATCCCGGCCTGGAATTGCGAGGACTCCCTGGAACGGGCCTTGCTAAGTGTGCGGGAGCAGACCTACCGGCCGCTGGAGATCTCGATTGTCAACGACGGCTCCACCGACGGAACCGACGGGGTGATCCGCCGCTTTCTGGCCGACGGACCCGGCCTGGAAGTCGCCTATTCTGTCCAGGATAACCAAGGGGCGTCGGCCGCTCGAAACGCGGCCGTGGCTGCCAGCCGGGGTGAACTGCTCAGCTTTCTCGACGCTGATGACACCCTGGACCCGGAGTGCGTTCAGGTCCTGGTCGATTACCACCGCCGCTACCCCGCTGTCGGGGTGATTTCCGGCGGCTGCCGTTGCCGGGAGTATGACGCCTCCGGGCGGTTGTTTCGCCGCGGGGTTTTTCATAACCCCTCCCTCGAGCTTTTACCTTCGGAGCGAGCGTTTCCCGCCCTCTTTGTTCGGAATCTGGTCGGGATGATCTCCGTTTTGGTCCGTCGGGAAGTATTTCGGAGTTCCGGTGGCTTTGATCCCGCTTTAAGCAACTGCGAGGATCAGGATTTTTGGCTTAAGGTTTCCCGGCGATTCAGCTTATTGCTGGTTCCGGAAGTCCTGGGGACGGTCCGCAAATATACTTTCGGTTTGACCCGAGAACCGGGCGGGATATCCCGGAATTTGTTGAAGGTGCTTTCCCGTCACCGCCGGGCGTTGTTCCAGGAACAGCCGCACGAAGCGGCAGCGATTTACCGCCGGGCCCGGGCGACCGCTCATCTGCTTTCACTCGGTGATTGCCGACTGTCGGGCCGGATCTTCCATCTGCTCGGGTTGCTCCTGGCCGCGCCCTCACTGGTTTTTTCCCGGGCCGCCCGGAAGCGGCTCTACGCCTACCGCTCGACCTTTCGCCCTTGGCCATCGGGGGGAGAAGAAAATGAATAAGATCCGGGTGGCCCAGATCGTCTGCACCCCCGCTTTCGGGGGACCGGACTCTCTGGTTCTCTCTCTCTTCCGGGGCTTGCCCCGCAAACGCTTCACTTCTTCCCTGATCTTTCTTGAAAATCACCGGACTCGCAACCGGCTATTGGTGGAGAAGGCCGAAGAACTGGGGTTGGCGACCTTGGCTCTGGAAATGAGGGGCAAGTTCAACCCGGGGGTGCTGAAGAAGATCGTTGCCTTTGGGAAGGAGAACCGGATCGATATTTTTCATTCCCACGGCTATAAGCCGGATCTCCTGACTTTTTTGGCCGGACGATTTTTCCCGGTCCGGTCAGTCACTACCCTCCACGGTTGGGTGGAGAGGTCGCCCCGCCACCGTCTGTATAAGCATCTCGACCTGATGGTAGTGAAGAAGTTCGATCAACTGATTGCCGTTTCCCGTCCGATCGAGCGCCAGTTGCTTGCTGCCGGGATTGCCCCCGGGCGGGTCAGTTTAATTCCCAACTCGGTGGAGATGGAAGAGCCGGCGGGGGAGGGGAGGGAAGAGGGTGATCTGTTGGCTGAACCGGAACTGCCAGTGGGCGGACCGCTGATCGGGATGGTCGGCCGGCTGGATGGAGAGAAGAACCCCGGTCTTTTGCTCGAGGCTCTCCCCCGGTTGCGGAAGGAATTCCCCAATTTAAGTTGCCTTTTTCTTGGAGAGGGACAACTGCGGACGGAGTTGATCAGGCGAGCAGCGGAACTCAAAATCGGCTCCGCGGCGATCTTCCCCGGCTACCGCCGCGACGTCCGGGCAATTATCCCCCGGCTGAACGTGGTGGTCTTCTCCTCTTATCGGGAGGGGATCCCGATCGCCCTGCTCGAGGCGATGGCCCTGAAAAGGGCGGTGGTGGCGACGGCGGTGGGGGGGATCCCCGACGTGATCGAGGATGGTGTCAACGGACTCCTGATCCCTTCCGGAGATGGCGCGGCCCTGGTCAGTTCCGTCTCAAAATTACTGAAAGACCAGCCGCTCCGACGGCGGTTGGGCGAGGTGGCGGCGGATCTGATCGAAAGGGAATATACCGCGGGGCGGATGGTGAGCCGGGTGGAAGCTGTTTATAAAAAAGCCATCATTGGTTAATATTTCCCTGGTGATGCTCGAGCCGCTGAGGAAGGGGGGGGTGGGCTCGGTACTCATTATGTCTCCTCCCTCGTCTCGCCCCCCGGCCAAATTCCGCCCTTTTCCTTTGCCGCCGACCAGATTGTCCTGCTTGATCGGGAATCCTGCACCTTGGCCATTATCCCTCCCGGACTACTCCTAAAACCTCCCGGTGGTGGTTAGCCGGATCGGGGGACTAAACGAGTATGTCGGGCAGGGCGCAGAGTGGCTGTACCTTCCCGGTCGGCGACAGCCGCCACGCTCTCCCTCTATCGGTGGGTTATTGATATTCGCGATTGACGAAGTTGACCGTGAGAAAGACGATCTCCGGGGGGCAGAAGAGCCGGATCTGGTGGGTGGTCATCCCTATTCCCCGGGTGACGTAAACCCGGCTACCCAGGACCGTGAATAGTCCCTGGTCGTAGTGGGTCTCCGCCAGGAGGCGGGCCAGAAAAGGGCCGATCAGCGGCAACCGGACCTGCCCGCCGTGGGTATGTCCGCAGAGGATCAGCTCCGGCTGATAGGGGGTGAGAATATCCAGCAAATAGGGCCAGTGGGCGAGGACGATCTGGGGGAAACCGGCCTCCCGGCCGGCGAAGACCTCCGCCACCTCTTCCGGTGAGGGATTGAGGTCGAAACCGACCAGGTCGAACTCCGAATTTTCCGCCCGGATCCGCTGTCGCCGGTCGCGGAGGATTTCCACCCCCGCCGCCGCCAGTCCCTCCAGCAGCCGTTGGGATTCCCGATGGGAGAGATCGATATTTCCAACTACACCGTAAACCCCCAGAGGCGCCTGGAGACGGCCGAGGGTAGAGATGGTCTCTTCGGGGTTGGCCCCGGTCTTGATGAAGTCGCCCCCGATCAGGATCAGATCGGGGGCGAGGTCCCGAACCATCTTGAGCAGGCGCCGTTCCCGTTTTCCGGCTTCAATGATATGGAGGTCGGCCAAAAAGACAATCCGGACGGTCCCCGGCGATCGGAAGTAACCCTTGATGGTGAGATCCTTACTGCTGACCGAAATCAGGTAGGGCTCGATAAACCTTCCATAGCTGTAAAGCGCGGCCAGGAAAACGGCCGGAATGAGAATCATCAGGAAGCGAAATCTCCCGCGCTTTGTCTTCCCGGTTTTTTTTATCATCGCGTTTCTTTCATAACTTTTGGAAAGAGAGAAGATTCTCAAAGTCGAGTTGGCGGGTAGGATATCCGATCTCCACGAACACGGCGACTAAATGGGTTGTATCTGCATTTTGCACCTTGGACTGATTTTAGTCCGGACGATAAGCAGGCAGCTCAGACATTCCTGTCTGTGGAAGCTTACCACCGGCAAAAATGCCTATGCTAAACTTGCTGACAACCGTACCATCTTGTAGGTTTCCCTAAACGGCACTGATCTCGCACAATATCGGATTAACCGGCCAAAATTTAGTCTATAGTCGCTGTTACGAAGATGAAAAATCCAGGTACTTGCTTTCCTCCTTTTTTTTCGAGTTCCCTGAAAACGCTCGGAACAAGAGTCCCTCCTCATCCGATAGTCATCTGACAGTCGACAACATTGTGACCTATGATCAAGTTCACTTTAGATGGACTTTCCCGTTCGCCGGGACAGACCAGAGTTTTGCGGGTTCTCTGCCCCCCACCCGGTAAAATGTCAATATTCACTGCCTGACCCTTTTTCCCCTATAAATATTTCCGCGAAATACCTGCCGACCAATCTATTTCCCCGCGGATTGAGATGTCCATCGACCCGATAGTAAAGATCGGGTTTTCCATTTCGGTATTCCTGGGAAAGCAGTGGAAGGGCATTAACCCAGTTTATTCCTCTCTCCCGGCACCACTCCCCCAAATCACGATTGATTCCATCCGGATCAAGCTTATTATCGTTATATTGATTCGCGGTAACCACCACCTGAAATAGTTGAGGAATAGTAAATACCCAGAAATCAGTATCTTCCTGTCGGCAAAACTCATCCGCCTGTCCCAATAACTCCTTGGTTATCCGTAATTGATCTTCAACCTCAGAGGTAAAGGGAGTCTGAAAATACTGACTTCTTCTCCGGCTCAAATAGATCCGAGAATACAACCAGTCTTGCCTCATCAGCAGACTCTGAAAAAATTTCACACTATGTAAAATGAAGGGTTTTTCATCCCGTGCCTGGACAATGGATCCCGTTTGTTCAGCCTGGGAGTTATCTTCCAACAACCGGTTGCTCCAAATATCGTTAGCCATCAGGGTCAGAATAACCAGATCCGGCTGGTACCGAGAAAAAATACGCTTTAGATATATCAACTCCTGCCTGGTATCGTATGCCTGCACCCCGGCATTAAGAACCTCCGCCGAGATACGATTTTCGGCCAGAGTTCGCTGAAAAACCATCGGCCAAGAATCCGCTAAGGTTACTCCCTTGCAAAAAGTAAAGCTGTCCCCGATAAGTAAGATCCGAAAGCTATCACCAGAACGTTTGCCCGAGCTGACCGGAGGATTTCTTAGCCCGTCGGTATTCAACCGGTAATCAATTCGATATTCCGGACAAGTCTCATTCCAGCGAACAGCAGGGCGATTGCAATGTCCTAATTCCTCATCGGGGATTCCGGGGGAGCCGCCATCGATGCAGGTCAGGCTCTCGTCCTGGGGAGCGATTACTCGAAACCCAGCTTCCAGCAAAACAAAAAGCGAGATCGTCACCAATCCGACTAAAATAATAGGCTTGATCTTGCTCATCATACCCATAGCCCGGTATCGATTTGGATTAAGTTGGTTGATGGCTGTTTATCCCTCCGCTCTCCTCGGGAAACTTTTATTTCATTCCCCCCTCCCTCGCCGGAGTACCCGCACCTCAATCCCGATAAAAACAACCCCGATCGCAGAAACCACCGCCCCCGCCTCTCAGAGCAATGACTGATAGACATTATCTGTCAGCCATCCCCTCCCACTGTCAGCATCATCGCTACCCGCATATAACAGCTAAAAACCCCTCGACTACGGAGATTGCGTGTAACCATCTGGCCAGTCTCCGCCGTAGCCATCCAGCCGGTGAAGCAGGGGGTGGAGTACATAAGATTTGCCACGGCCGAAGTGTTTCGAATAAAATATGAGATTATTCCTTCATATTCCGGGTTAGGACTGTCTGGTAAACATTCTGGTATTTTGCTGCAATCGAATCCCAGGCAAAATTATTCCGATAATACTCTCCGGCAAATTCTTTCATCTCGGTGTTTTTCTCAGTATCGGAGAGAATAAGAAAGAGCCGTTCAGCCAGATCTCCGGCATCACCGGACTGAAATGAATAACCGCTCTTCCCTTCTTCTACGCAGTCAGCCAATCCTCCCACCCGGCTCACAACAACCGGCCTGCTATATGAATATGCGATTGGAGCTATTCCGGTCTGGTATGATTTAAGATAAGGGATAGCTACCACATCGGCAGCGGCAAAAAAAGCAGGGGTCTCTTCCAGAGGGATAAAATATGGGAACACTTTTATCCTCTCTCCAATTTTTAACCGATTTATAACGTTTTGATAATCGGTAAAACTCCCGATTGGTTCTCCGGCAACAAGCAATCGGGCTCCCGGTATTTTTTTGAGCAGGAGAGCAAACGCTGAGATAAGCACTTCCAAGCCCTTATAAGGTCTTATAATCCCAAAAAATAGAATAACCTTCTCCCCGGAGGAAAGAGATAATTGACTCCTGGCCACCCGGCGGGAGATCTCCGGCAGATTTTCCATCTCCAGGTCATTTCCCAGGTTATTGATAAAAATATTGGCGGGGCTAATTCCGGGAAAGAGAGCAAGTAAATCTTCTTTTAAGGATTGCCCATTTACAATAATTGCGTTTAATCTTTTATACATAAAACTAAAGATAGTCATATCTCCCGGATAGGGTGGATGATGAAGCAGGTCATGCGCTGTGTAAACTACCTTGATCCCAAGATATCGATAAAAGGGAATTATTAAACCTTCAAAAGAATACGCTGTCTGAAATTGGATAATATCAGGGTTAACTTTTAAGCAATAAAAGAGTATTTTCAGATGATTAAAAGGTATCTCGATTGCCCTGAGGATACGGCGGATTGATCTTCGGTCCTGAAGGTGAAAAAGGGCGACTAATCGATTCGCCATTGAAAAGAGATTGGGTTTAATGAGATAGGGGAGTTTTATTCCCAAAAATCGAGTATTTGAATCAGTTATGAGGACTAATTCTTCAATCCGGGAAGATAAATGGGATAAAAGGCAATAGGTATATTGTGCCCAACCGCCTTTCCCAAGCGGTTCCATTACTACCACTCTATAGGGATATTTTTTCATAAAACTTATCCATACCGGCAACCATCCGTGGATCGGAATAACAGGCCGGAGATTATCAGCAAACACTCGGTATTCCCGAATAAATGTTGAAGGTCAGGATCAATCAGGAGGTCTCCACTCTGTCAGTCAGATCGTCAGTGTCCCCGGGAAGACCGAGAAATCAATTCTCTCCATCCACAATAATATCCGGAATCTCACCAACAGCGGTTGCCACAACCGGCTTTTCAAAAGCCGGATTCTCCAGTAAAATCTTGCGCTCCCCCGTCGGCTCACGCCGGTATCTTACCATATAGTGTAATTCGGATCCAATTTTGAGCTGTTAGCTGGGAATCAAGGGGACCGTTAAACAAATACTGCTAGTTCGTCCCGCGGCTCCAATGCTCTAAGTTTTATTTGATCGTCCATATTTTGTTCCCAAAAGTCTTCTACCTTCGGTCTATCTGGCTGAGTAGTTACCAGAGATCTTCCCTCTTCCTGGAAAACTATAACCTAAATTGAGCGATTCTATGCGGCGAACTGCACCAATCTTTTGCGTCCGAACGGATATTGAAAATCCTCGCCATATCTCCTGGATATGGCTGCGGTTTTCGCAACCCGTCGGCCAGCAAAATCTTAGCACATTTCATCCGCAATAATCGCTCAACTTAGGTATAATCCGAGTTATTTGTGGAAAATTATATTTCCGTAAATAATTCGAGTTAAATCATACTTGTCATCACCGCCGGTAATCAAGTAGTATTCCACTGACATTGCCCCTGATATTTGACCGGAACCTGATCGAGTCGGGTTGCGGAGCAAATATTCCGATAGGGAGCAGTTGGTCGATATATCCGATCTTATGAACCTGGCGAAGAGGACATTTCAGATCTTGGTCGCGGTTGCCCTCATCCTGCTTACTTCCCCGGTAATTATCATCTCGATCGCCTTGCTGGTCCTGACCACCCGGAAAGGACCTTTCTATCGGGGTGAACGAGTGGGAAAGAACGGGAAGATATTTTATATGTATAAGTTTCGCACTCTCGAGCCGGGGTCGGAGAATAGGATCAAGGCTCGATTATTGGATCCGAGCGATCCCTTCATCACTCCAGTGGGTGGGGTGCTCCGTCACCTGAAGATCGATGAACTCCCTCAGTTGATCAATATCATCCAGGGAGATATGAACTTTATCGGTCCCCGGCCGATCCGTCCCATCTTTTACAATTATTTTAGCGAGACACTGCCCAACTTCCAGGAAAAGTTCAGGATCAAGCCGGGGCTGACCGGCCTGGCCCAGGTGCTGGGCAATTACCAGACCCCGGTGATCGCGAAACTCCGCTATGAAATATTTTACAATAGCCACAAAAATATCCTTCTCGACCTGAAGATCGTTCTTTTGACCCTGCGGCTGTTATTTCGCAACCTGTTCGTCCGCGGGAAACGATTGTAATACCTGAATTTTGCCCGTCAAACTGCGGGCGGAAAGGTAGTACATTCCTGTCCGTGGGAGCTTGGCCACAGGCAAGAATGCTGTGCTGCTCTGCCGGCCGGCCGATCATCTGCTGGGTTAATCCGGGCAATAATCATTTTGTCCGATATCGCATTGATAAACAGTGACTTATAGCATAAATAGCGTTTTGAGGATGCAAAATTCAGGTAATACCTAAATTGAGCGATTCTATGCGGCGAACTGCACCAATCTTTTGCGTCCGAACGGATATTGAAAATCCTCGCCATATCTCCTGGATATGGCTGCGGTTTTCGCAACCCGTCGGCCGGCAAAATCTTAGCACATTTCATCCGCAATAATCGCTCAACTTAGGTAATAATAAACGGAATCCAGAATTCCCAGATACGAAAACCGGGCCGGGAACCGACCGTCCCGGTGAGGGAGATTGATTATGAATGCAGAGCCGCCGCTCGAAGAGAAAAAGAGTTTGAACCAGGAACGGCTGGAGAATTACCAGAAGTTGATCGCCAGAGCGGAAGCGGATTGCCGTCTCCACCCTGACTACCCCGACCTTCATTCCCAGCTCAGCAGTCTTTATTATGGGGTTGGTCGGATCGAGGAAGCGATTGCCGAGCTCCAGATTGCCCTCAAGCTCAATCCCCGCTACCTGTCCGCTCGTCGTCAGCTGGGGTTGTACTATCGAGATTGCGGTCTCTATGCACAGGCCCTGAAGGAGCTGGATCGGATTCTGGAGGTTGATCCTGCCAACCGAGAGGCCCTGTTTGAACTGGGGACTATCGCCTCTGCCGTCGGCCAGACCGAAAAGGCGATCGGTTATTACCGGACACTGCTTTTGGCCAGTCCCCAGCACTTTGAGGCCTGTCTCAAGCTCTCCGCACTTTATGCCGATCTCGGTGATTATCCGTCGGCGATTGAGCTTTTGCGCCAGGCGATTGCAATCAATCCTCGGTACCCGGATCTCCGCTACAATCTTGGACTGCTCCTGGAAGCGACCGGAGACTTTCAGGAAGGGATATCCGAGTATCGCCGGGCGGTGGAGATCAATCCCCGTTACCTGAAGGCTCTCCAGAAACTGGGGACGGCATACGGTGAGCAGGGTCGTTACCAAGAAGCTCGGGACGAACTCTCCCGAGCACTCCAGATCAACCCCGATTATCCCGAACTCCATTTTCAGCTGGGGATGGTTTTGACCGCCGCCGGGAAAGACGAGGAGGCGAAAGGGGAATACGAAAAGACATTGAAACTCCAGCCCCGTCACCCCGAAGCTCTGGGCAGGCTGGGCAATATCTATGAGACCGCGGGCCGTTACGAAGCAGCGATCGAGAAATTCCGCCAGGCGATCGAGATCAGCCCCCGGAATTATTACTTTCCCCTTCGGCTCGGGGTCTGTCAGTACAAGGATGGACGCTTCGAAGAGGCGGTGGAGACCTTCCAGGCGGCGATCGAGAAATTCCCTCGGATTGCCGATCTCTACCACAATCTGGGATATATCTATCTCCGGAGGCGGCTGTTCAAAGAGGCCAACCAGGCGTTTCGGCAGGCGGTGGAAATCGACGGAAGCTATCGGGCAGTCCAGGACAACCTTCGACTGATCTATGGTGATCAGGACTGGGTCGATGAAAGGATCCGGGTTTATCAGGAGAAGGTCGCCGCCAACCCCGATTACGCCGATCTTCAATTCAAACTCGGTCTCTCCTTCAACGAGAAGGGACTGGACGATAGGGCGATCGAAGCCTTTACCCGTGCCCTCGAGCTAAATCCGGATTACGTGGACGCTCGGACTAACCTTGCTTTTGCCCACGCCAACCGGGGAGATTATCGGCGGGCGATCGCGGAGATGGAGAAGGTGGTGACCGCCCACCCCAATTACGCGGATACGCACTATAATCTTGGCCTCTTTTACGCCAACAACAGTCAGTACACCGAGGCGATCAACGAGTACGAAACCGCCATCGAAATTAACCCCCATTACGCTCACGCTCACGAGAAACTCGGTTTCCTTTATGGTGAGAAGAAGATGTACGACCGGGCGATATCCGAGGCGAAGATCGCCCTCCAGATTGATCCTCTAAACAGCGGCTTTCACTCCAATCTCGCTTTCTTCTATGCCAACAAGGGGATGTACAGCGAGGCGACCCGGGAGTATCGCAAGGCCTTGGAACTCGACCCCGACAACCCGGGATTCCATACCAAGCTTGGGGTCCTTCTGGGCGACCGGGGGATGGTGGATGACGCGATTGAGCATTTCAAGCAGGCTCTCCTGATAAAACCCTCGTATCTGGGGGCCTATATCAATCTGGCGTTGATGTATGAAAAGAAGGGCTGGAAGGAGAAGGCGCTGGAAACCTGGAACGAGTACCTGAAACAAAAGCCGGAGGAGAAGTGGCGCCGGCAGGCCGAAGAATACATCAAGAAACTACAAGGCTAAGCAGATAGGTCAGCCGACCACCACCCGGTTGCGACCCTCGGCCTTGGCTTGGTAGAGGAGGCGGTCAACACGTTCGATCAGGTCGGATGGATTTCTATCCCCCCCGGACAGTCCGGTGACTCCGGCGCTCATTGTGACCGCGGTCCCGGCGGTCTCCCCCTCCTGGCAGCCGCTGGATCGGGCCAGTTTCTCCCGGCATCTTTCGAGGAGAATCTTGCCCTCTGCGGCGGTGGTTTCCGGGAGGGCGAGCAAGAATTCTTCGCCTCCGTAGCGTCCGAGAAAATCCGAATTTCGCACCTCTTCCTGGAGTAGCCGGGCAATTTTCATTAGGGCCTGGTCGCCGGCTGGGTGCCCGTAATGGTCGTTAAACGACTTAAAATTATCCAGGTCAATCATTGCCACCGTCAGGGGCCGCAGGTAGCGGCGGGCCCGCGAGAATTCTTGCTCCAGCCGTTGGAAGATAAAAGTCCGCCTGAGCAGGCCGGTCAGGTCGTCGGTCATCATCTGGGCCGCGTAACTCAAGTGGCGGTTGAGGATCGTTTCCACCATTGTCAGTAATTCCTCCCGATGGAAGGGCTTGGTCAGGTAGGCGTCGGCCCCGGTCCGCATTCCCTTCACCCGGTCGTCGATCGAGTCCCGGGCACTTAAAAAAATGAACGGGGTCAGGGAGTCGGGGTAGCGGTTCCGCA
This sequence comes from uncultured bacterium, assembly GCA_964465735.1. Taxonomy (GTDB): domain Bacteria; phylum Auribacterota; class Erginobacteria; order Erginobacterales; family Erginobacteraceae; genus Erginobacter. The sequence goes on along the minus strand of CAYXKT010000051.1, from coordinate 4,897 downwards.
AGCGGCGGCAGAGTTCATACCCATCGATCCCGGGAAGCATTATGTCGGAGACTACCAGGGCCGGTCGTTCTCGAGTGACCAGGTCCAGAGCTTCCTCTCCGTCCCGAGCGGCCAGCACGGGGTAACCGGCCTGACTGAGGATGAAGTGAACCGCTTTTAGGAGGTTTGGTTCGTCGTCAACCACCAGGATCGGCTGGGAATTTCTGTTCATCCCGCTCGCTTCGCCTCCGGGATCAGGAAGCTGATGGTTGTACCCCGAGGTGAGCTTTGTTCCACCCCGATCGAACCCCGGTAATGGTGGATGATCTCTCGGGAGATGGAGAGTCCCAGTCCGATCCCTTGTTTCTTTTTATCTTTGCGGTAAAAACTTCTAAAGATCTTTTCCCAGTCGGATTTCTCAATGCCGCCGCCCCGATCGGTTACCGCTACCCGGACCTTGCCGCCGCCCCGGACCAGTGAGACTTCGACCCGGACGGACTCTCCCGGCGGAGAGACCGCGAGAGCGTTGCTCAGCAGGTTGATTGCTACCTGCTGGATCCGGTCGGGGTCAGCCCTGACGAAAAGCGGGTCTCCCGGTTTCACCGTCTCGATTGTAACCTTGCGAGAAAGTGCCAGTGCTTGCAGGGCACGGACGGCTTTCTCGATCCGGTTGGGGAGATTGAAGAGCGAATCTTCCCAGGTCATCTGTCCGATCTCAATTCGGCCGAGGTCGAGAATATTGTTGATCAATCGGGTCAGGCGGTCAGTGTCTTCCCGGATGATCGAGAGGAATTCCCGCCGCCGATCGGCGGAGATCGTTTCGTCCTCCAGCAAAATCTCGGCAAATGAGCTGAGCGAAGCCAGGGGAGTTCGCAGTTCGTGGGAGACCAGAGAGAGGTTATCGGATTTTTTCCGATCGAGAATCTGCAGGTGCCGATTGGTCCTTTTTAGTTCCCGCTCCATCTCCTTACTGAGAGAAACATCTCGGCTAATACCGACATAGCCGGCGAGCCGCCCTTTCTGATCTCGAAGTTCGCTCAAGGATAGCTGGACGTCAATGGTGGATCCATCTTTCTTCCGGTTGCGGATCACGCCTCGCCAGACCCCGTCGGGGCCGTGATTTTCGGCCATCTCCCGGGCCAGGTCGGGAGGGTTGCCGGAGATCCCACGAAAAAAAATGGAAGCCTTTTTTCCGACCATCTCTTCTGGGCGGTATCCCAACAAAACTTGAGCCGCGGGGTTGACGTGAACGATTCGGCCCTTGAGGTCGGTGACAAGAACCATCTCGCTTAAATTTTCCAGGACGAGAGTGGGCAGCGCGTTTACTCCTGAACTGTTGTTTTCTAAAATCAGGTTCTCTGGTTGTAGAGAAGGGGGGACTTTGGCGGTCATAACATTACGGGCCCGGTTGGAGAGTTTGTCTCTGCTGTCGGGTGATACAAATATTTTCCATTGGCTATAATTAGTGTCTGAACGAGAACCTCAAATCACATAGAGTTGGCCATTAGAGAAACGAAGTGATGGAGCAATCTCAGAACAGACTAATGGCTTGCTTTGTCTCCTCTCCTCGCAATGACCTGGTTTTTGGTGTTTTCGTTCAGATATCCTATATCCATAAACATTATATCAGCGGATGGAATATTTGCCAGGGCTATTTCCCGGCGGTATTTTGTGATACTGTCGGCAGAATACGTATATTCTCGGGTTTCTGGTGTGTGGATTAGCAAAGGTTGGGGCGATTTATCCTGAGGCCTAACAGTCATCTGGGGAGGAAATAGTGAGCCTATAAAGTTTCCTTCTGGGCGGTTCCGGTCCCGGAAAAACGATCTCTTCCACTGATTTCGTTCGGATCCTTAATCACCATCGTTTTGGGGCCCGGGGGATACAATCAGGGATTCCCATATTCCTGTTTCTGTTGTCTTGCCCCGTTTGGTGGTTGGTGGTATTATTCCCGTAATGAATAAGAATCCCTATGATGTGATTGTTGTTGGCGGCGGGCCGGCGGGGCTGACGGCCGGGATCTATGCCGGGCGGGAAGAGTTGTCCGTGCTGATCCTGGAGAAGTCGATCTGCGGCGGCTGGCCGAATCTGACCGGGGAGATCGAGAATTACCCCGGTTTCCCCGAAGGGATCAACGGGATGGAACTGGCCGATCGCTTCAAGGCCCAGGCTGAACGCTTCGGAGCCCAGATCCGGGAATTTGAGCCGGTCCGCCGGGTCATCTCTTCCGGAGAGACGATTCGGGTGGAGACGGAGAAAGGAGAATATTTTACTCGCTGTCTGATCGTCGCCCCCGGAAGCCGGATGAAACAGCTCGGTATCCCCGGCGAAGAGGAATTGGCCGGGAAGGGGGTCTCCTACTGCGCAACCTGTGACGGGCCCCTTTATCGGGGAAAAGAAGTGGCAGTGGTCGGGGGCGGGAATGCCGCTCTGGAAGAGGCCCTTTTTCTCACTCGGTTCGCCTCTCGGGTTCACCTGATTCACCGCCGGGCCGGTTTCCGGGGAGAGAAGTACGTAGTTGAGCAGCTGAAGAAGACCGGGAAGGTCAACTTTGTCCTGGAGTCGATCCCGGTTTCGGTTAACGGTGAACGGGCGGTGGAGTCGCTGACGGTCCGGGATCGCCCGACCGGCCAGGAGAAAAAGATCGCGGTCGCGGGTGTCTTTATCTTTGTCGGGGTGGAACCAAATACCGATTTTCTTCGGGGAACGGTAGATCTGGATGAAGCAGGGTTTATCCTCGCTGACCGGGCACTGAAGACCTCGATATCGACTATCTTCGTTGCCGGCGACGCTCGGGCGGGGAATATCCGCCAGATCACCGCCGCTTGCGGCGAGGGAACGGCCGCGGCCCTGATGGCCCGCTCCCTGCTGGTTGAATACTGAGCAGAAAGCAGCACATTTTTGCCTGGGGGAGCCTGGCTGGAGGCAGGAATGCCTGTTGTTCTGACCGTCACCTGTACCAGACAATAACCAAAAATTAGGAGAAAACGATGGAGATTATTGTTAATGATAACAGTTTTGAGGCCGATGTTATACAGTCGGACCTCCCGGTTCTGATAGATTTCTGGGCGCCCTGGTGTGGTCCCTGCCGGATGGTGGCTCCGGTGGTGGAAGCTCTGGCCAAGAAGTACGCCGGGAGGCTGAAGGTCGGCAAGGTCAATGTCGATGAGTCTCCCGTTGTCGCCAACCGTTACGGGATTCGGGGTATCCCCACCCTGATGATCTTTAAGGACGGAAAAATGGTGGATCAGATGGTCGGGGTCCAGCCCCAAAGTTCCCTGGAAGCCAAGGTCGAACAATATCTTAAAGGAGCCGGCTCCGATGGCAATGCTTGAGGTCAGCGTGGTCCCGGTCGGGACTTCCTCTCCTTCGCTCAGCCATAGCGTGGCTGAGATGTTCAAGACGCTGAAAGAGACCCGGGGGATTAAGTATGAACTGACGGCGATGGGCACGGTGATCGAGGGCGAACTCGATGTTCTCCTCGATTGCGCAAAGAAGATGCACCGGACCGCTTTTGGCGAAGGGGTAAAACGGGTGGTAACCACGATCAAGATCGACGATCGGATTGATCAACCCCTGACGATCGCCGGAAAGGTCGGTTCGGTCCGGGCGAAGCTGTGAAGGCAGAATGACGAAATGCCCGAGTGAGGGAGCAGTGGGCACTGGCCATCCTTTATCACTCCTGGTTGCTCCGACCCGGACAATTCAAGAAGCATTCACCTGTTTATTTTTGTCACAATGAAAAATCAAGTCCTTAGAATCTTTGGCCCTGTGCCTTCCCGCCGACTGGGCTTCTCGCTTGGGGTTGACTTGGTCCCGTTCAAGACCTGCAGCCTGGACTGCATTTACTGTCAGCTCGGATCGACCGGAGAGACCACTTGCCGGCGGGAGGAGTACGCGCCGATCGAAGAGGTTTTGGCTGAACTGGAGGAGAAGCTCTCCGAGGGGGGACAGATCGACTGGATTACTCTTTCCGGATCCGGCGAGCCGACCCTGAACAGCGAAATCGGTCGGTTGATCCCTCGGATCAAGGAGATCACTTCGATCCCGGTGGCGCTCCTGACTAACGCCACCTTGCTGAAACTTCCCGAGGTGAGAGCGGCCCTGACCGCCGCCGATCTGGTCATTCCCAGTCTCGATGCCGGCAGTGAAAGAGTCTTCACCAGAATCAATCGGCCCCATCAGGGGATCACCCTGGAAGAGCTGACCAAAGGGATCGTCGAATTCACCGCCGGTTTCGCCGGCCGGGTCTGGCTGGAAGTAATGCTTTTGGCCGGCCTGAACGACTCAGAAGCTGAACTGGAGGCGCTTTGCGACCGGATCAAACGGATCGGCCCGGAGAAGGTCCAGCTCAATACCGCGGTCCGGCCGGGGGCTGAAGCCGGGGTGGCCGCCCTGGATTCTGGGGGAATGGAACGGATGCGACTATTTTTTCAGGAGAGAGTTAACCCGATTCCGGTCGAGGTTATCGCCGGATTCAGCGGCAAACGCGAGGGAGCGACCGACCGGGATCTGGCCGAGCCCATCTCTGAGTACCTGAAAAGACGGCCGGCCACCGTGGAAGATCTCTCCGCCGTTTTCGGGATCCATCGCCACCAGGTGATCAAGTACCTGGGCCATTTAATTGACGCCGGCGAGATCCGGGAGATTGCCTCCAGTGGAAAGAAGTTCTTTGTTGGCTCGTAACCGCGAATTGAGCGGAATTTTCATTGTCAGCGCAGCCAGGCAATCTCAAGTCATTGTCCGGGGAGAGATTGCTCCGTCACTTCGTTTCTCGCGATGACCAACACTATGTGATTTGAGGTTTTTGTTCAGATACTAATTATCAAACAATGCACCGGTGACATTCGCGAATTACCTTTAACCTAAGTTGAGCGATTATTGCGGATGAAATGTGCTAAGATTCTGCTGGCCGACG
>CAYXKT010000050.1:0-18103 GCA_964465735.1 uncultured bacterium | reverse complement strand
CGGACGCAAAAGATTGGTGCAGTTCGCCGCATAGAATCGCTCAATTTAGGTATAAGCATTCTGATTTGGTTTATTGACTGTTTATTCAAGGATACGCGGACGAGTGAGGTATTGACGATGGCTGAGGAAAGCGGCGGCATCCTGACGATCGAAGATCTGTCAGTCTATCTCAAGATACCGAAATCAACGCTTTACAAGCTGGCTCGGGAAGGCCGGATACCATCCCAGAAAATCGGTCGCCAATGGCGTTTCCGGAAGCGGGCCATTGATAACCGGTTGGACGAGAGGCGGGTCAGCGCATCGGATGATCGAGGAGATCGATAATGGCGGAGCCGATGGCCGATATGGTTATCCGGATGATCTCCCAGGCGGCCGATCTCTACCATCGCCTTGTTTTGCTGGTCGCCCCGGCCGGCGCGGGCAAGACCTCGGCGCTCCAGGAAGTGAGCCGGCGGACGGCGGCACCCCTGATCAACGTCAATCTCGATCTATCCCGGCGTCCGGCGGTAGTTGCGGAATCGAGATATTGCGTCAGGGTTTGAATGAAGAGTTGGTTGCGATCAAGGATTAAGCTGCCGGGGAGAAGAGCGCGCGGGATATGCTGGCTTACTTTATTCGTCGGATAATTTATCTGATCCCGATTCTGGTCGGGATCTCCCTGATCACCTTTCTTCTCTTCCGGGTGGTTGGCGGCGACCCGGTGGACCGGGTTGCCGGGAAGTACGCTACCGAGGAGCAGAAGGAGGAACTGCGCCGGCAGCTCGGTTTTGACCGGCCGCTCTGGCCGTCGCCCGCCCGGCTCCTCTCCGGGGACCTGGAGGGCTTTTTTCACAATCAGCTCTTTGCTCATCTCTACTCCACCTTTACCTTCCGGTTCGGCCGTTCCGAGCAGTACCGGCGGGAGATCTCCGAGATGATCCGTTCCGGAGCCGTCCCTTCGCTCTCCCTGACTCTCCCCGCCTTCATTATCGGCCTCTTTCTTCAGATCACGATCGCGATGTTCTGTGCTTTCCGGCAGGGGAAACTCTTTGATCGGGCGGTGGTGGTTCTCTCGGTCTTCGGGATCTCCGTCCCTTACCTGGCCCTGATCATCTTTGGCCAGGCCTATCTGGCCGGGCGCTGGCAGTTCTTCCCGGTCTATGGCTATCCGGAGAGTTTCAGCTTCGCGGTGGTCCGCTACGCCGCCCTCCCGGTTCTGCTCGGGGTCGCGGCCGGGTTGGGGTCCGGGGTCCGCTTTTACCGGACGGTGATCCTCGACGAGACTCGAGCCGACTATGTCCGGACGGCCCGGGCCAAGGGGGTCGGGGAGGGGGGAGTGATGTTCGGCCACGTTTTGAAGAATGCCCTGATCCCGATTATCACCCAGGTGGTGGTGGTGATCCCCTTTCTCTTCCTCGGCTCACTTCTGCTGGAGCGGTTCTTCGCTATCCCGGGGTTGGGATTTATGATGATCGATGCCGTGGCCGGTTCCGACTGGCCGGTGATCAACGCCCTGACCTTTGTCGGGGCCGTGATCTACCTGGGCGCGCTGCTTTTGACTGATTTGCTTTACGCCTTAGTCGATCCCCGGGTGACCTTGAAATAGCGGGTAGCCGGTGAACTGCTTCACCGGCCGGATGAACCGGTCGGGGTCGAGGAGACAAAATACCCCAAACAATATTGTCGATTATGAATGCCGACGGAAAATCGGAAGGTTACTGGATCTCGGCGGGGCGGGAGGTACTCCGCCGGCCCCGGGCGGCCGCCGCGCTGGCGGTGATTTTGCTTTACCTGGCGGTTACCGTCTGGGTCTATTCCGGTTATCGGGTCCCCGATTGGGAGACCGAGAACTTTGAGCGGGCCTATCAGCCGCCCTGCCGGGCCCACCTTTTCGGGACCGATATCTACGGCCGGGATGTTCTGGCCAAGACAATTTACGGGACCCGGATCGCGATCACCGTGGCTTTGTCCGCTTCTCTTCTGGCGGCGGCGATCGGGTTGACCCTGGGTTTGCTGGCCGGGTATTTCGGAGGTTGGCTCGACGATCTCATTACCTGGCTCTACAGCACCCTGCAGGCGATTCCCTATATCCTCCTGATCCTGGCTTTCGCCTTTGTTCTCCAGGATCGGCGGTTCTCTCTCCTCGGTCTTGAGTTCCGGGTTCGGGGGATCAACTCTGTTTACCTCGCCCTCGGCCTGACCGGCTGGGTCGGTCTCTGCCGGCTGATCCGGGGAGAGACGCTCAAGCACCGGGATCGGGAGTACGTCATCGCCGCCCGGGCCCTGGGGGCCTCTTCTTTCCGGCTGCTCTTCCGGCAGATCCTGCCCAATGTCGTGCATCTGGTGGTGATCACCACTTCGCTGGGGTTTATCAGCTATATCCACGCCGAGGTGATTTTGAGTTTTCTCGGGCTGGGGGTGAAGAACGTCCCGAGCTGGGGTGTGATGATCGACGATGCCAAGCTGGAGCTGTTCCGGGGTGTCTGGTGGCAGTTGGCGGCGGCCACCGCCGCCATCTTCCTGATCAGTCTCAGCCTTCATATCTTCGGCGATGCCCTCCGCGACGCCCTTGACCCGCGGCAGGAGGGGAAGAGAGAATGAGAGTTTGCTTAGCTGCGGGGAAAAGGGTAATAATGATTAAGGAGTGGCGGAGTGATAAAGGGATAAAGCGGTGGAGTGATCGGGACTGCTGGGCCAGTATGGTATTTTGTTAATCCCGCCTCTTGGATTACCCAAACCGATGAATTTAATACCTGGTTCTTAATTAGTGTCTGGACGAAAATCTCCCATCACCTGGAAGTTGTCATTGCGGGGAACAAAGTGACGAAGCAATCGCATCGCGAGATCAACAGCTTGTTTCGTCGTCCCGCCTCGCAATGACCTGGGTTCTGGGGTTTTTGTTCAGAAACTGATCAATCGAGATGACAGACAATCTGGAAAATGTGCTCGAAGTTGCCGGTCTTCACACTTACTTCAGCCTCGGGTCCGCGGTCTTAAAGGCTGTCCGAGGGGTGGAATTCTCCCTGATCCGGGGCCGGACCCTGGGGCTGGTCGGCGAGTCGGGGTGCGGGAAGACAGTGACCGCGCTCTCGTTGATGGGGCTGGTCCCGCCGCCGGGGAAGATCGTGGCCGGGAGTGTACGGCTCCGGGAGCGGGAAGATAACTTCCGGGAGCTGACCGGGCTTTCGGCGAAGAAGATGCGCCGGATCCGGGGGCGGGAGATGGGGATGATCTTCCAGGAGCCGATGACTTCTCTCAATCCGGTCTTCACGGTCGGGGAGCAGATCCGGGAGGCGATCCTGGTCCACGAACCGGTGGGGAGGGAAGCCGCCCGCCGGCGGGCGATCGACCTGCTCGAGGCCGTGAACATCCCCGATCCCGCCGGCCGCTACGGAGATTATCCCCACCAGCTCTCGGGGGGACAACGCCAGCGGGTGATGATCGCCATCGCCCTGGCCTGCCACCCGAGTGTCCTGATCGCCGATGAGCCGACCACCGCGCTTGACGTGACTGTTCAGGCCCGGATCCTGGAACTGATTGCCCGGCTCCGGGATCAGTACCGGATGGCGGTTCTCTTGGTCACCCACGATCTGGGGGTGGTCGCGCAATCAACCGAGCGGGTAGCGGTGATGTACCTGGGCCGGGTGGTGGAGAGCGGGGAGACCCGGCAGCTCTTCGCCCGCCCCGGCCACCCCTACACCCGGGCTCTGCTCGATTCAGTTCCTCGGTTGGGGGAGGAGAAACGGCGGCTGAAGACTGTCCAGGGGGTCGTCCCCGACCTTTCCCGGATCCCCACCGGCTGTTCCTTTCATCCCCGCTGTCCCCGGGCGGAAGAGATCTGCCGGCGGGAGAGTCCGCAGCCCCGGGAAGTCGGGCCCGGCCACCGGGTCGAGTGCCACTTTCCCTTAAACAGTGAAAAAGAATGAACCGCAAAGAACGCAAAGGACGCGGAGGGTTGTCAGTTCCATCGTCCAAATTGAGATATAATCCGGCATTATTGGGGATGCCGAAATGGAAAAATATAGCTTGTTTGTTCTCCGTGTTCTTTGCGTTCTTTGCGGTTCAAATAAAAGTGTGTGGTAGGGTGTGAGGTATGACAGGCGAAAAAGGCGATAACAGTATCCTGATCGAAGCTCGCGACCTGAAGAAGTATTTCCCGGTCAAGCGGGGGATCTGGCGCCGGACAGCGGGGTATATCCGGGCGGTGGACGGGGTCAGTCTCCGTCTCGAACGGGGAAAGACCCTGGGTGTGGTCGGAGAGACCGGCTCGGGAAAGTCCACCCTGGGCCGGTTGCTGCTGAGGCTGCTCCCGGCCGATGAAGGAGAGGTATTATTTCAGGGCCGCGACCTGCTGAAGATGGGAAGAAGAGAATTGAAGGAGACCCGGCGTCAGATGCAGATCATCTTTCAGGATCCCTACGGCTCGCTTAACCCCCGGATGCGGGTGGGAGAGATCGTCTCGGAAGGTCTGGTTAATTTCCGGGTCGGGACCCGGGCCGAGAGAGGGGCCCGAACGGCTCAACTTCTGAAGACGGTCGGACTGTCGCCGGAAGCCGCCGCCCTCTACCCGCACGAGTTCTCCGGGGGTCAGCGGCAGCGGATCGGGATCGCCCGGGCCCTGGCCCTCAACCCGGCTTTTATTCTCTGCGACGAGCCGGTCTCCTCACTCGATGTCTCGATCCAGGCCCAGATCCTCAACCTGCTGGCCGATCTTCAGGAAGAGTTCTCGCTGGCCTACCTGATCATCGCCCACGACTTGAGCGTGGTTGAGCATATCTCGGATCGGGTGGCGGTGATGTACCGGGGGAGGATCGTTGAAGAAGCCTCCAACCTCGCTCTCTACCGGGAACCGGCCCATCCTTATACCCGGGCCCTGCTGGCCTCGATCCCGGTCCCTGACCCCGCCGCCCCCCCGCCCGGTTCCGGAGAGACCCCGGAGAACGGTCCGGAACTGTCGCCGGACTTCGGCTGTCAATTTTATCCCCGCTGTCCGCGGAGAGACCGCCGCTGTCGGGAATCTTCCCCCGAACCGGTGGAGATCAGCCCCGGCCACCTTGTCGCCTGTTTCTTTCCGGAATAAATCTTGTCGTCCGGTCGGAGAAAGAGATAGATTAGTGTCTGAACGAAAACCCCGGAAACCGGGTCATTGCCAATAAAGACGATGAAGCAATCTGTCTGTTCTGTGCTGAGATTGCTTCGTCACTTCGTTGCTCGCAATGACACAGTCTATCTGATTTGAGGTTTTCGTTCCGGGACTGAATTAATCAGTCGGGTCTGTGAGTCGGAAATTTTCCTAATCCGCAAGGGCAATTAGATAATGAGAAAATATTGGCTGATCATCGTCTCCGCGGTCCTGGTGGCGGCGGCGCTCCTGATTTTCCTGCCTTACCCGGGGAAGTTTTTCCCGGCGGCCGGGCGGGGAGTGGTTGAGGTAGTCTCGATCCCCCGGGACCGGGAGTATCCCCTCAACGAACTGATTCCGGCTCGAGCCGGGCTGATGCTCCGGTTTTGTTCGGCAAAAGAGTTCTGGCAGCGTCTGACCTCCGGCCATCTCCCCCAAGCGCTGAAGGAATCGCCGTTCTGGCGGGAAGAGAAGATCGAGGAGCGGTTGGCGGCGTTCGCCCGGGAGTTTGAAGATCGGGCCGGCTTCAGGATCAGCCGGTCTCGGATAATGCCGGTGGCGGGAGAGGATTTTGCCCTGGCGGTGATCCCCTCCGACGGGGTCTTTCCCGATGGGGTGCTGGTGCTTGCCCGGTTGGGGACCCGGGCCCGACTGCTGGAAATATTTTTTCGGATCAGCGATTCGCTGAAGAAGGAAACTGACCGTTTCCTCGGGGAAGAGCTTTACCGCGGTGAGAAGATCTTGACTGTTCCGCCCGGCAGAGATCTCCCTTCCGGGATGGCCTACTGCGTGATCGACGGCCACTTAGCGGCAGCCATCTCCACCGCCTCGGTCCGTCTGATCCAGGAGGTGATCGATCTCTCCCGAAACGAGCAGTCACCGATTTCCGGTTCCCCGGATTATTCCGCCGCTCTTGATCACAGCGGATTCCCCGGCGAAACCTTTTTGGAATTATACCTCAACCCGCGCCGCTATCCCTTCGGACTGGCCGAGAGCCTCTTTCCCGACCAACTCTCCGAAGGAGTCGGCTGGGCGGAGGTGCTCTTCCAATCGCTTAAAGTCTGTCAGGCTATCGGTTTCCGCGCTGGGTACCGGGAAGGGGTGCATATCCGCTCTCGGATCATTGTTCCCCAAGATGATCTTTCTTCCGGGCCGCCGCCGGTATCCGGGGGAAGGATTTCCCTTCCCGGGGGGGAGATGCTCTACGGCTTCTTCGCCGTTGATCCCCCGCGTGCCGGGAAGAGACTGTCCGAACTGCTCGCGGGGCTGGGTATCAAGGAGGGCGGGACCGTTTCCCCCGGCCTGGTCCGCTGGGAGGCGGAGTCTGAACTCAGTCTCCACCGCGATATCCTCCCGGTCTTCGGCCCTCGGTCCGGGTTGGTGCTGGGCGGCCTGACCGGAGATGAGTTCCTCCCCCTTCCTCCGTTTGCCTTGATCTCTTCCCTGGCCGACCGTGAGGCGGCGGTGACGGTGATGAATAAGGTGGTCGCCTGGGCTGTCCTCGCTCGAGATCTCCGTCCGGTCCGGGAAGACTACCGAGGGGTGGAGATGACTTTCTTCCCCGGACTCTTCTTCCTGGAGCCTGGCTTTGCCTTGTTGGAGCAGGAGTTGGTGATTGCCGGATCCCGGGCGATGCTGAAGAAGGTGGTTGATCTCCGGCGGGGGGTTCTTCCGTCAGTGGACAGCGATCCGGTTTTCCAACGGGTGACCGCCGGATTCGATCCCGCCGCCGGGGCGTCTTTTTATCTCGACGGGGAGATATTTTCCGTTACACTCCAGGCTGCCGCGGAGTGGTATTTCAGCTATCAGCGGTTGGCTCCGGGCTGGCCGATACTTTCGGAAAGTCTCTATCGGCAAAGAGTTCTTCCGCTCCTTGGTCTCTTCCGGGATATTCGCGGAGGGGGAGCGACCGTGGTCCGCGAGAAGAATATTGTCAAAACGGATTATTTCCTATATATTCCAGAATTGAATTAAACGTCGGGGAGCGCGACGGGTTCGGCTGGAGGAGAATTTCCGGCAATCAGGAGAGCCGAAGTGGTGGAAATGGCAGACACGCATGGTTGAGGGCCATGTGAGGGTAACCTCTTGGGGGTTCGAATCCCCCCTTCGGCATCGAATTTATTTTCTTGCTATTTTAGCCGTTTGCTTTGTATAGTAATCCTAATCCCTAAACTGGCCCCTGTAGCCTGGGGGCACGATAAGGAGTAGAGCGTTATGAGAAAAGCGGTCGCGGCAATAGCGGTGGTCAGTCTGGTTCTTGGAGTCAGCGGTGTCAGCTGGGGTCAGGCCTATCTCGATCGGGGCCTGGGCGATGCCGGTTGCGTTGATTCCTGGGAAAGCTACAGCGTCGGGAAACAGCTGATTTCTGTCTCCTGTGGTCCCGGTATCGGTGGTCGAGTGGCGTATTTCTTCCCCTATTCCAATGATGGCGTGGACAGCAAGATAGCCTACGAGGGGATCCTCTCCTATATGGTGAGCAATGTCTTTGCTACCGCTTTTTCGGTCGGCTATACCCGCCCGACCTGGAACGACCCGATTGACGGGCGTTCCAAGCTGACCTATATGAACCTGACTTTTGAACTCCGGGGAGAGCCGACCCCGAACTTCGGGCTCTATCTTGGTTTCGGACCGAGTATGTTTTTCACCTCCTTTAAGAGCAATAACGATGACAACATCCGTTCCCGGGATTCTTTCGGGATGCACGCCTCCATCGGCTTGGATTACTGCATTACCCAGAATATCGTCCTCAATATCGACGTTAAACATCTCTGGTTTCTCGAGGATTACAAGTACCGGATTAACGACGGCCCAGTCGAGAAAGAGAAGTTAGACGGCGTGTTGATGGGCGCCGGTTTGAAATATTTTTTCTAAATCGATTCCGATTCAAACCGCGCACAGTCAATAATGTATTTCAGTTCCTTGACGGGGCTCACGTCTCTTGTGGGCCCCGTTCTTTCTATCCGGAGCGGTCTAACCCCGGGCCCGGAGGAAGGGCGGGAAAAGTAACTTAGAGATGGGTTTTATCCGGATGAGAAGATTAGTGAAACCGATTCCGGCCGAGGCGACCGGGTCCTGGCTTCGTCCCTGGGCATCTCGGGCTGCCGGTTTGATGGTCGAGCCAGTACGGCGGCGGTTGAAGTATATCGATGAGCCCTCTCTGAATATCCTGACCAAGCTGATGGCGATGGTCTCTGTCGTCTTTGCCGGTCTGGTGGTGAAGTCTGCCCCGATCATAGTCGAGGGAATATCCAGGCTGAGGTAGAAATATTATGGAAGAACGGCTGTTCATTGGCTGGGGATATCGACTTCTCAAAGTCCTGATCTTTCTCCTGGTCCTTGCCGGAATAATATTCCTGGTCAGATTGGTGAAATCCCGGATCCCTCCCGATCTGGAGAAGCATCGTCCCCAGTTGGAACTTCTGGAGCGGGCCTACGAGGAACGGCGCACCCTGCTGGTCTGCGGGGCGGAAAACAAGATCAAGCAGGCCGCCAATGAGGTTGTGGCCATTCAGTATCAGCAGGAGCTCAACACCGAGCTCGAAGACCTCGAGCACAGTTATTTCACCGACCGTCAGTCTATCCTCGATTGCGATTACCGGGTCCTGAAGGATCACTGGGCGGAAGAGCTGAAGAATATATCACAAGGAGAAGAAGATGACGCGGACTTGTCTCAGGCACCATAAATGGTCCGCTCTCTTCCTGATCTCCGGATTGGTGATCGGCTGTAGCATAATATCTCCGCCCCCCTCGCCGCCGATTTTGACCTTCGAGGAAGCCGGGGCCGCCCTCCAGGAGAAGAATGAGGACCGGCGGCTGGAAGCGGTCCGTTTCCTCGGGGACGGCGGTTTCCCGGAAGCGATCTCCCTGCTTGCCGCCCGGTTGGAGGATGATTCGCTCCTCGTCCGGATCGAGACTACACTGGCCCTGAACAATCTCAACGATCCCCGGGCGATCGAGCCGTTGCGGCAGGCTCTGACCGACTCCGAGGAGGCGGTCCGGTTCTCTGCCGCTTCCGCTCTCTACGAGCTGGGAGACTACTCCGGAGAAGAAGTCCTGATCAAGGGCCTCTCCAGCGATTACGAGGATTTTCGCTTCCAGGCCCTCTGGTTTTTGGGCCGGATCCGCTCTCGGTCGGCGATCCCCGGGATCATCAAACTCCTCGATGATCCCCAGCCCCGGACCCGGTCCACGGCCGCTTACGTTCTTGGTCTCTACCGGGAGAAACCCGCGGTGGAAGCGCTTCTGCGGGCACTGAATGACCCCGAACCGTATGTACGCAAGGACAGCTGGGAAGCGCTCCAGAAGATTTCCGGCCGGGATTTCCCTTTCCATTATGACGGAGATCCCCTCCTGCGCCGTCAGGAGATCCGGATTTGGGAGCAATGGTGGGAAGATGAAGAAAAACCGTAATCGGGTCGCTATTGTCGCTTTGACCCTGCTGGTCAGTCTCCTCTTCGCCTGTGGTGACCGGGCGGACCGGACCTATCGGCGCGGGTTGCGTCTGGCTCGGCAGAAGAAGTATGACCAGGCGGTGGGAGAGATGCGCCGTCTGCTCCAGGCGGAGCCCGACAGCATCCGGGCCCGCAACGCCCTGGGTCAGATTTACCGGGCTCAGAACCTTTATACCCGGGCGATCGAGGAGCTGACCCTGGCGGCGGAGATGAGCCGGGAAGATCCGGTGCCGGTATATAACCTCGCCGGTCTCTACTGGGACCTGGATGACCTGGATCAAGCCGACCGGTATTATCAGCAGGCGATCGAGATCGATCCCAATTTTGCTCCCGCCCTGTACCGGCTGGGGGCGGTCAGTGCTCGGGCAGGGGACTGGTCGGCGGCGGAGGGATATTTTCGAGCTTTTCTCCGGACCGATCCGGAAGATTCGGCACCCGGCTATAATAATCTGGGCGTAATCCTCTGGAAAAAGGGAAAGCGGGCGGCCGCTTACCAGGAGTTTGAAAAAGGTTTTAAGGCCGACTCTCCCCATCCGGAGCTGCTATACAATTTTGGGGTCGCCTCCCTTCTCCTCAAGCGGCAAACCCGTCAGGGGGTGGATCTCCTCCTCGACTATTTCCGGGTTCGGTCCGACGGTCAGGAGCGGTTGGCCGTGAAGCGGCTGCTGGAGAAGTCGGACCTGATCTCCTCCACGGACGACGGGCTGTTTTCCCGGGATGATTACTTTCGGCAGGGAGACGCCTACGAAGCTGCCGGGCAGTATCATCTGGCGGAAAAAGAATACCGGCAGGCCCTCCAGCTCGACCAGTCTTCGGCTGATCTCCATTACCGGTTGGGGCGTCTCTACGACAGATTTCTCAGCGATCAAAGCCGGGCCATTTCCCACTATGAAACGTTCTTGAAACTTCGGCCCCGCTCCGCCTCGGCGGGGGAAGTGATTGACCGGCTAAACGCGCTCCGGCCCCCTCTGACCGCCGTGGTCCCGACTCCGAAGCGGATCTCTCGCCCGGATTCCTCTCCGATGTCGGCCCCGCCGATCCCGATCCGGACCGCCCTCCCCGCGCCCGATCAGTGCTGGGAACAGGTTAAGCGGTTGGCGGCGGAAGGAGACCTTGACCGGGCCCTGACCGCCGGCCGGCGGTGCCTAAAGGCGAGTCCGGATTACGTTCCCGGACATCTCGAACTGGGCAAGCTGCTGCTCATCCAGGGCGACTACTCCGCGGCGGCGGAGTCCCTGCTTTGGGCTCGTAAGCTTGACCCCGACTCTCAGATTGACCGATCTCTCGGTCGAGCCTATGTTCTCCTCGGGGCCGAATCCCTGGCCGCCGGCCGTTTCCAGGAATCGATCGACTACTACAAGAAAGCCCGGGCAGAAGGGATGGTCGCCGAGGCCGACGAGGGGCTCTGGAAATCCCACCACAACTATTTCCGACGGCTCCAGGAAAGCGGCAATTATCCCCTGGCCGTCCAGGAACTGGAAAGCGCCCTCAAATTAAGGCCGAAAGTAGAGAAAGATTATATCGAGCTGGCTGACCTCTACCGGGAGCGGCTGAACAACCCTGCTCGGGCCCGGTTGTATTACCGGAAATATCTGGAGCTGTTTCCTCGGGGCAGATACATCGAACTGGCCCGGGAACACCTCCAGCCGGCGCGACCGCCTGCCACCCCTGTTCCCTCGCGACCGGTCTTGCCCCCCCCGGCAAAACTTTCGGCGGTTGAACATTATAACCAGGGGGCGGTCTATCAGAGAGAGGGGAGGATCCGGGAAGCCCGAGAGGAATATCTTCAGGCTATCCGCCTTCGCTCTGATTTCTATCAGGCCTACTATAACCTGGGATTGATCTACCTCCAGGCCGGTGACCACGACCGGGCGCTGGCCGCCTTCAAGGAATCCGCCCGTCTGAAGCCGGATTTCCCCCAGGCCCAGCTCTCTCTCTTCAACCTCTACTATTACCACTACCGGATGAAAAACCTGGCCCGGCCCTACGCGCTGCGATATATTGAATTGGCCCCCAATACCCGGCAGGCGGAAGAACTCCGCCGCGGCCTGGGGATATAAATGGCCGAAACCCCAATCGGATAATGCGCCTGAAGATAACACAACGAATGCTTTTTTTGGCGTCGGGATTTCTCTGCCTGCTCGCTTCCGGCTGCGGTCGGGTGTCGAACCAGGCTGAAGGGCTGACGGGGGTCTCCGATCAGATCGGGAAAGCCCGGTTATTTGCCCGTCAGGGAGAATACCGGAAAGCAGTCGAGATGTACCAGAAAGCCCAGGCGCTGGAACCGGATAACGCCGACGTTTATCTCCAGCTGGGAATCATTTATGACGATAATTTGAAAGACAAGAACCTGGCCATCGCCTATTATCAGGAGTTCCTGCGTCGGGACCCCGAATCGAAAATGGCCGATCGAGTCCGTCAGTGGCTCGACGAGACTTTGCCCGATGTCCCCGCCAAATCGGTCTCGACGCCGGTCGGTACGCTTTCTTTGGTCCCGGTCGCTCCGGTGGAGACTTTAGTCTCGCCATCGACCACGCCCCGGGCGCGGCCGCGCCCGACCGGGATTGTGACCGGCCCTTCAGCGGTGGTTCCGTCGGCCGATACCTATACAGTTCGGGGCGGCGATACTTTGGTCAAGATCGCCAGCGAACTTTACGGCAATCCGAACAGCTGGGACCGGATCTATCAGGCTAACCGGGACCAGCTAAAAAATCCCCACGCTTTGAAGGTCGGCCAGACCCTGACTATTCCCCGCTGACCGGACCGCGGATTAACCGAGAAGGGGGAAAACATCACCGCTGATTCGGCGGATTGAGCGGATTGGTTTTGGCTATATCGGGATTTATCCGAGCCGCTTTTCTGCCTTAACCAATACCGGTGGGAGGTGGACAGAATTTTGATCGATATTACCGATCACTCACCGTCAAATAAAACTGTCGCGTCTCATTGAAAATGAAACGCGACAAAAACGATCATCGACAAAAGAAGATTACGAAAATAAATTAAGAACCCCCGCCGGGGCGACAGATAATTCGCCCCCTGTTCAGCGAGAGACGACGGCTCTGTCGAGAAATTCGGATTGAGCCTTTTATATTCCCTTTAATCTGCCCAACCCGTTGCATTCGCGGTTGATAGAATCCCCCGGAACAGGATAAATATGAGCATACTAAAAAAAATCTTCGGGACTAAGTTTAATCGGGACCGAAAAAGACTCCAGCCTCTGGTTGACCGGATCAACCAGCTGGAAGAAGAATACCAGGGACTGAGCGATGAGGAGATCCGGGGCCAGACCGATCAGTTCCGGCGTCGTTATGCCGAACGGACCGGAGAGACTCGGGGGGCGCTGGAGAAAATCCAGCTCGAACTGGCCGGGGAAGTATCCCCGGGAGAGGAAGACGATTTAAAGACCGAGGAGCGGCGGTTGATCGGCAGGCTGAGGGAGGAAGAGAAGGCGGCCCTCGACGAACTGCTCCCTGACGCCTTTGCCGCGGTCAAGAACGCCTGCCGGCGGCTGATGGGCCGGACGATCTCGGTCTGCGGCCAGGAGATTGTCTGGGAGATGATTCCCTTTGATGTCCAGTTAATCGGAGGGATCGTTCTTCACCAGGGGAAGATCGCCGAGATGGCCACCGGAGAGGGCAAGACCCTGGTCGCCTCGATGCCCCTTTACCTCAACTCTCTCTCCGGAAAGAATGTTCAATTAGTCACCGTCAACGACTATCTGGCCCGTCGTGACCGGGAATGGATGGGGGCGATCTACGAACTCTTAGGGGTTTCAGTCGGCTGTATCCAGGGTGGGATGTCCCCGATGGAAAAGCGGGAGGCCTATCGGGCCGATATTACCTACGGGACCAACAACGAGTTTGGTTTTGACTACCTGCGGGACAATATGGCCCGCCGGCAGGAGGACCAGGTTCAGAGAAAATATCTCTATTATGATAAGGGAAAAGACGAGATCCAGAGAGGTCACTACTATGCCATCATTGACGAAGTTGACAGTATCTTAATCGACGAGGCCCGGACCCCCCTGATTATCTCCGGTCCGGTCTCTGTCTCTACTCACCGGTTCAAGGAAGTTATGCCCCGGATGAAGGAGTTGGCCCGGAAACAGAGTCTGTTCTGTAACCGGCTCTTCAAGGAGGGCAAGGATCTGCTTGAAAGCGGCGACGAGGAGGAAGCCTACCGGAGATTTTACCAGGTGAAGAAAGGCGCTCCCCGGAACAAGCAGCTTCTGAGCTTGATCGAGCAGCCGGAAGCCCGCAAGGCGCTGCAGAAAAATGAGACCGAGCTTGACTCCAAGTCCAAACAGTCCCCTCGGGCCGACGAGGGGCGAGCCTTGCGGGAAGAGCTTTTCTTTACCATCAACGAGCGGGCCCACGAGATTGATATCACCGAGAAGGGTCACCACGCTCTCTCCCCCGACGACCCGGAAGAGTTTGTTCTGCCGGATTTCCTGGTCGTCAAACAGGAGCTGGAGGAGGATACCTCTCTGGTGGAGGAAGAGAAGACCCGGCGGATCCGTTACCTGGAGGAGGAGGTCAACTTAAAAAGCGAGAAGATCCACAACGCCCTGACCTCGCTCCGGGCCCTGACCCTCTTTGAGAAGGATGTCAACTACGTGATCGACAACAATCAGGTGGTGATTGTTGACGAGTTTACCGGACGTCTGATGGCCGGTCGGCGGTACAGTGACGGCCTCCACCAGGCCCTGGAAGCCAAGGAGAATGTCACCATCGAGCGGGAGACCCAGACTCTGGCCTCGGTCACCATCCAGAACTATTTCCGGATGTACGAGAAGTTAGCCGGGATGACCGGGACCGCGGCTACCGAGGCGGTGGAATTCGATAAGATCTACCAGCTCGACGTGGTGGTCATCCCCACCAACCGGCCGATTGCCCGGAAGAATTACCAGGACCGGATCTATAAGACCCGGAACGAGAAGTTCCGGGCCGCGGTCGAGGAGATCTCCGATTGCCAGCGCCGGGGCCAGCCGGTTTTGGTGGGGACGGTTACCGTTGAGACCTCGGAGATCTTGAGCCGGCTCTTGAAGCGGAGGAAGATCCCTCATCAGGTTCTCAACGCCCGCTATCACCAGCGGGAAGCCGAAGTGGTGGCCCGGGCGGGGCAGCGGGGAGCGATTACCATCTCTACCAATATGGCCGGCCGGGGGACGGATATCAAGCTTGGCCCGGGGGTGATCGAACTCGGGGGGTTGCATATTCTGGGGACCGAACGGCACGAGGCCCGGCGGATCGATCTCCAGCTTCGCGGCCGTTGCGCCCGCCAGGGCGACCCCGGTTCCTCCCGGTTCTACCTCTCGCTGGAGGATGATCTGATGCGTCTTTTCGGCTCCGACCGGATCGCCGGGATTATGTCCAAGATGGGGCTGGAGGAGGGGGAGGAGATGACCCATCCCCTGTTGAGCCGGGCTATTGTCACCGCCCAGAAACGGGTCGAGTCCCATAACTTCTCGATGCGGGAACAGGTTTTAAAGTACGATGACATCATCAACAAGCAGCGCGAGGAGATCTACAGTTTCCGCAACAGCATCATCGACAGCGTCCACCCCCGCCGGGGGATTATGGCGATCATCGAAGAGGTGGTGGAGGAGAAAGTTGCGGCTTACTGTCCGGAGGCCGCCTCGTCCGGGGAGTGGGATTGGCGGGGTCTGAGCGGCTGGGTCTCCACCACCTTCCCGATCCGGATCAACGAGGACAGATGGCGCGAAGAAGCCGGTCTCGACCAGCAGGCTCTGGCCGGACGGATTCTGGAGATGGTGACCCGGATCTATGATTTTAAGGAAGAGTACGAGGGTAAGGAAAATATGCGCCGGCTGGAGAAGCTGGTAATTCTCGGAGTGATCGACCGGCTCTGGCAGGAGCACCTCTATGCGATGGATGAGCTCCGCCAGGGAATCTCGCTGCGGGCCTACGCCCAGGTTGATCCTCTGATTGCCTATAAGGAAGAGAGCTTCAAGATGTTTTCCAAGATGGAAAACAGCCTGAAGCAGGAGGTGGCGGCGAATATCTTCCGCAGCACCATCAGGCCCCCGGTTGAGAGTACCAGCGGGAGCTTTATCCACGAGTCGGTCCGGGCCTTCTCCGGTAAAGGAGGGGGGCAGCCTTCGGGACCGGCCGCAGTCGGACCCGGGGGGTCGCCTCCCCCCGGCAGACAGCCTCGGGAGCCGGCTCTGGTCTCCTCCGGTCCGTACCGCCGGGAGGGGGAGAAGACCGGACCCAATGATCCCTGCCCCTGTGGTTCGGGGAAAAAATTCAAGAAGTGTTGCGGCCGTTAAATATTCAGGCGCTCCCCCGTTCTGTCCGGATAAATGATATTTGTTTAATCGCGGTATTGTCGGGGAATCGGCAATGGAGTGATGGGGACAGATACAATACTCCATTCCCCCAGCATCCGGGACCGCAGACTCCCATCAGCCTGGCCAAGCTTACGCTCTGTTCCCGGTTAAATCGGTTCCGGAGGAAAACCTCCTATCACCAGGAAATTGTCATTTCTTCTCGCAATGACCTGGTCTTCGGAGTTTGCGTTCAGACACTAAATAGGCAAGAATCAATATTTGGTCCTTTGGTATGCCCCGGTATAGTATTATTCTGGCTCTGGCAAGCGGAGCGCTGCTCACCCTGCCCTTTCTCTCTTTTTCTCTCGGGCCGGTGGCCTGGATCGCCCTGGTTCCCCTGCTGATCGCCCTGGCCGGACGGACGTTCCGGGAGGGTTTTCTCCTCGGTCTGCTGACCGGAGCGGTCTGGGCGTACGGCAGCCTTTACTGGCTTTATCCGGTGACCGCCCCCGGCTACCTGGTCCTCAGTCTTTACCTGGCCCTTTATCCGGCCCTCTGGTCGGGCTGGATCGCCCGGCTCTCTAACCGCCGGCCGGGTTGGCTCTGGTGGGCGGTGCCGGCTTGCTGGACGGCCCTCGAGTTTCTCCGGACCTATCTCTTTACCGGTTTTCCCTGGAACCTCCTCGGTGTCAGCCAGGTCCGGAGTCTGTCCCTGATCCAGATCAGTTCCCTGACCGGGGTTTTTGGAGTCGGGTTTCTCCTGGTCCTGGTCAACACGACGATTGCTTCGGGGGTGATCTTTCTTTACCGCCGGGAAAAAGGGGGAGATGGGAATCTCACTCGACCGGCGGGGATAATCCCCGCTGGAATACTGCTTACCGCAGTCCTCTTCTACGGCCAGCGGTCTCTGGCCAGGGTTACCCCGGTGCCGGAGGCCGAACCATTGGCGGTAACCCTGATCCAGGGCTCGATCCGCCAGGAGCTGAAATGGACCCCCGGTCTGGCTCCGGGCCATTATTTGACCCACCTCGATCTCAGCCGCCGGGCCCTGGCGGAAGGAAGCGATCTGCTGATCTGGCCGGAATCGGCTCTTCCCTATTACCTGGAAGAGCAGCCAGTGATTCGAAGTCAGCTTGGTGAACTGCTCTCCGGAGGTGAAGCCTATCTTCTGCTTGGAGGGGACTATCGGGATTCCACCGGGATGTACAACAGTGCCTATCTGCTTGGCCCGGCCGGCGGGGGAGCGCAGCGCTACGACAAGGTCCATCTGGTCCCCTTCGGGGAATACACTCCCCTGAAAAGAGTATTTCCCTTTCTGGGGCGGGTGGTGCCCTGGGAAGAGGATTTCTCCCCCGGGAAGGCGTATCCGGTCTTTGATCTGGCCGGCCGTAGCCCGCAGACCCGGATCGGGATCTTGATCTGCTATGAGGATATCTTCCCCGGTCCCTCCCGCCAGATGGCTCGAGAGGGGGCCGATCTTCTGGTCAACATCACCAATGACGCTTGGTTCGGTCTGACCCCCGCCCCCTTCCAACATTCCGCCGCCTCGGTCTTCCGGGCGGTCGAGAACCGAGTTTACCTGGCTCGGGCCGCCAATACCGGCTATTCCTGTGTCATCGATCCCCGGGGGAAGATCGTCGGCGAGGTGGCCGACCGGCAGGGAAGGAGGCTCTTCGTCCCCGGCTGGACCACGGTGGAGATTTATCCCCGCTCTCTCTCCTCTTTCTATCGCCGCCACGGCGATATCTTCAGCTGGCTCTGCGTCGTCGGGGCGATTTTCTCCACCCTGGGCTCGTTACCGGTTCGGGCCCGCCGGGTTGGCTGAACGGGACGCCGAGCTGGCCGGCCGGCTTTGGGAAACGGTCCCTGCCACCTCGTGTGGCAGGGGAGAAAGTTCAACGGCTAACCAACGACGCCATACTCTCGGGGAGTTTGGGAATCACCGTAGATGGTGCATTCTACGATCTGGTCTGCACATTTGCCTGGCCCCAACTATCGAAGAATCCGGAGATGAGCGGTCATCCGAACCGGAACCAGACCATTCAAAGAGTATAACCGCTCCCCATAAAAAAAATTGAAAAAATGCTTGCCGCCTGGGGGAGGACGGGCTATAGTGGGACAGCCTTTAAATGGAGGATAATATGTCAAGTAATAAATCTCTCTCTCTCTCTCTCTCTCTCTCTTAGTAATAGTACATCAAGCAGTTACCGCCCGGATGGGAATTTCCCATCCGGGTTTTTTATTGCCCGTCAATCT
>CAYXKT010000049.1:0-18133 GCA_964465735.1 uncultured bacterium | reverse complement strand
ATACATCAGAATATATATGATAGCAAGAGAATATTTTATTACTATGGATAACGTAGAGCTAAGCTGCCGGAAGTGGCCGACTAATCAACTCTGCCAGCCTGCAATCGTCGGCGAATTCTAACGGTCGGGAGTGGCACCAGCCCTTCCGGTCAGCTTGAGCGGATGGTTAGCAGTGCGTCCCCCAATACGTTACTGTGAAGTTTCTCTATTGTCTTCTCCTTGCTGCTTCCTGATTTCTTTAATATACGGATCGACCATTTTTAGCGTAGCAGGGTCTAAGGCAAGCACTCGAGAGAACGCTTCAAATGCTTCCTTCCAGTTTCCCTGGCGGTAATACGCTTCACCGAGATACCAATAGGCTGTTACCGAGTTTGGGTATGCTGAAAGCCTACTTTGGGCAAATGAGATTAATGCATCGGTCTTACCTTCTTCGAGCAACTCCGATGCTTTGCCTTTGAATAATGAAGAACTGATTCCTAGTTTCGAATGTCTCGCAAATCTCCAAAATCCAGTTATGCCAATAATCAAAACAACAGCTATCACAATTAGAATAAATAGAATTCCCAATAACGCGACCTTCACATTTATAAGTTCGTTAGTTAGATTTTGAATGCTTTCCAAAGAAATGTTCATGCCATTCATTCTCCTTCCTTACTGCTAACGTAGAGCTAAGCTGCCGGAAGGGGCCAACTGAAAAACTATGCTACCACGAAAAACCTCGGCGAAGATAAAATGTTCGATAGTAGCATCAGCCCTTCCGGTCTGCTTGAGCGTCTGGTTAAGTGGCGTTTCTCCACTTATTCCAGGATATTTTCAGTCTTTGGCCTATTAAGGCACTGACAAACCCGACCATTGAGAAAGCAATGATATGACCTAACTCACTTGAGATAAAACTCGGAATGGGGATTTGGATTCTGAGTGCAAATGGCATGAAAATATTCATCAAGGTGATGAAGATAAAAGTGATTATTCCTGCAATCAGGCCGCCACTTTTATCTCCCACAAATCCAATGACTCCACCGGCTACCAAACTAATCAGAAAAAGGAAATTGGGTATATTTCTTAGAATCAACACATGACGCGCATTGGAAAGAAAAAGGAACCATAAGCCTCCCAAGACAACAAATACAATTACTCCAGATAGCACTTCTTTCAGTTTAACATTCATATTATCGTGAGATTAATCCGAGCCACTTAACAGAGATTAGGTTGAGGGTTGAATATTGCCTAAATGCGGAATTGGGCGATATTATAATAGACGGAATGGCCTTGGGTATATATTATGACAGATAATCGATCTTTCGACATTGCGCCGATCCGAAGATATAGAGAATCGGCTATAGCTAATGTTTGACGATACACAACATAAAGTCAAGCAGAAAAGCGGCGGGCCGGGTTCCGGCGGCCTGAAGAAATATTGGTCGGATTACGCGGCGGTCGTGGCCCGGCAGGGTGTCCCTCCCGGCCGGGTGAAATGGTACGTGAAATGGGCGGAGGATTTTGCCCGGTCGCTGCGGGGCCGCCCGCTGCAAAACCGGACCGCGGGTGAAGTCCGAACCTATCTGGAGAATCTCGCCCGGCAAGACGCCGTCAAGCCCTGGCAGGTGGAGCAGGCGAGGGACGCGCTCTGGATCCTCTACCGGATCTTTTTCAACCTGGACTGGGCCAGGAAAATCCCCCGCCGGATCGAGCCGGTACAGCGCCCGTCCGGGATGGGGGCGTCTGTGGGGAAAGGGCGTCCCGGAAAAGCTTCGGAAAAAACCTTCCGGGATCGAGCCGGCCAGGAAACGGAGGCGCGTTTCCCGGCGGACTTCCAGCGGCTGCGGACAGAACTGCGGCTCCGTCACTACTCGATCCGGACCGAGGAGACCTACTCCAACTGGGCCCGGCGGTTTCTCTCCTTTCACGGGTTGAAAGCGCCCCGGGAGCTGGGGGCGGAAGAGGTGAGAGAGTACCTGGAATATCTGGCCGTGGAGAGGAAGGTCTCCCTCAGTACCCAGCGGCAGGCCCTCAACGCCCTGGTCTTCTTTTATGACCAGGCGCTGAAGGAACCGCTCGGCCTGATCGGCGATTTCGCCCCGGCCCGGAAGCCCAAGCGATTGCCGGTGGTGCTGACGAGAAATGAGATGGGCCGTCTGCTGGATGCCTTGAGTGAACCGTATTCCCTGATGGCCGGTCTGCTCTACGGGGCGGGATTACGGTTGATGGAGTGTATCCGCCTCCGGGTGCAGGACATTGACTTCGAGCAGAATCAGATCGTGGTCCGGGACGGCAAGGGCCATAAGGACCGGGTAACGATATTGCCGGATAAATACCGGCCCGCCCTCCGGAAACACCTGGAGAAAGTAAAGTCCACCCATAAGGAGGATCTGGAGAAGGGGTTCGGGGAGATATATATCCCCCCCGCCCTGGAGCGGAAGTACAAAAACGCCGCCCGGGAGTGGGGCTGGCAGTATCTCTTTCCCGCCGGGCGCCTTTCGGCGGACCCGCGTTCCGCAAAGATCCGGCGGCATCATATGCATTCGACCGGGCTGCAGAAGGCAGTCAAGGCGGCGGCGCGGAAGGCGGGGTTGACCAAGCGGGCGAGCTGCCACACCCTTCGGCACTCCTTCGCCACGCATCTTTTGGAGGCCGGGTACGATATCCGCACCGTGCAGGAGCTTCTCGGCCACAGCGACGTGAGTACGACGATGATCTATACCCACGTCCTTAACCGCCCGGGGATCGCGGTCAGGAGCCCGGCGGATCTTTAATCGCCGGATTACTCTTCTCCGGGATCCATCGGCTTTTGCCGGGCACACCCGACCGCGTCAGATGCAGCCGTCCCGGTCGAGGCGGCAGGGTTTTTCATCATCGCCTTCCACCTGGATGGTGGAATGGTCGATCCGGAAACGTTCGCGCAGCTCTTTCTCCACCCGGGCCAGGAAGTTCTTTCCCCCCGGTTCGGCGATCCGCAGATGGACGGTCAGGGCCGTCTCGGTGGTGGAGAGCGGCCAGACGTGGAGATCGTGGATCTCGGAAACATTCTCCAGGCCGGTTAAATATTCCCGGATCGCCGCCGGATCGATCCCTTCCGGGACCGAATCGAGAGCCAGGTTGAAAGAAGAGCGGAGGAGGGACCAGGTTGCGATGACGATGACGGCGACGATCAGCCACCAGGTGATAAGAATGATCACCCCGGCCGCCGCCACCCTGAGGGAAACCCCGGCGGTGGCGGTCATATGGCAACAACGATAATTCATCCCGGCAATCAGTTCGCAGCAAAAACCAGGTGAATAATAATTCCAGTGCCCAGGGTGACTAAAGCTATTCTGGCTACTGTCTTTTTAATTATTCCGCCGCCAATTTTCATTGCTGATTTTTTGTTTCGGCGACGCCAGGAATAATTTAGCCAGCCCAGCCAGCCCACCAGGCCGACGGCGACCACGTTCAACCAGAAGGTGTAATCCAGCTTGAACTGGGAAACATCCTTCAACGCGTTCGCGCTTTCCGGCGTTATCCCCAAAAAGGCGAACGAGTAGTGTAAAAGGAGCACGGTGCAGACAATACTGAAATACATCACCGCGGCGATATAGAGAGCCACCCGCCAACCGTAATAGCGGGCGTTGATCTCCACCAGGGGCGGGACCATAAGGTCCGAGTAAATAAAACCCATAATGCCGGCAAAGAGTACTACGCTTGAATTGAGCACTGTGGCCAGGGGGATGTTGCCCATTGAACCGATAAACGTGGCGGCGGCGACGAAAGGCGCCAGAAGCGCACTTTCCAAAACTATCGGAAAGGACAATGGGGATTCAGCGGCCTTTTGGGCCAGGAATATCGCCTTCCTTTTGGCATAAACGCCTGGATCAGCGCGCTGATAAAATAGCCCAGCACAAAAGCCCAGCCGGATTTCCCAAAAAAACCGCCCGCCATCTTGGCTGCTTCGCCGAATGAAGTCCAGAATTCGGTTCTAAACATAAAATGGCTGCCTCCTGGTTGCCACCGGGGTTTTCTTCGCCACCGCGCCGGCAGCCATCCAGGCTCTACCGGTATTTTTCCCCCTCCGACCGCGGCCCCGTACCCTGCCGGAAGGGGGAATTTCTTCCGGAAATCATCCCAATCGACCTTTAATCCGTCGGGCGCATCCAGCCGGTGGAATTCTCGATCAGGACCTTGTCGACCAGGGAGTCGTCTTTGGTCACGATCTCGACCTCGAAGGAGGTCTCTTTCTCCGTGATCTCACCCACCTTCAGCCTGGGATTCCCGGTCAGCTTGACGTATCTCTCGACCATTTTGCGGGCGGCGTCCTCGTCGACCGGCCGGGTCCGTTCCTGGTAGGGGTATCCCCAGCCCCGGCACATCATTCCCGGCCGCATCATCCCATTTTCCATCATCCTGCGATTCATCATTCCTGGCCCCACCATATCGCGTCCCCTCATTCCACCGACCATCATAACTCTACCTATCATCCCCCCGCTCAGTGAACGTCCGCAATAGGAGCAGTATCTCTCCACCTCCGCGCTTCCGGAACCGCTCTCCTCTTCAATGGATTTCTCTCCTTTCATCACCATCATTCCCCTCCCACTGCGCTCCATCGTCGATCCGCCGTGATCTTCTCCGAAAAAAGAGCGGCAGGCTGGCTCAGGACAAGCGCGGCCAGGGTCATTAAAGAATATCGAAAATCTTCATCCGACACCTCCTGGTTAAATGGCGTGAAAGTTTCTTTAAAGATTCTATCTGGTTGCCGGTAGGTCTCTGGAAGCGCCGTAATACGCTCGGGTAATCCCCCGGATCGCCCAGAGTCCGGTTTTTCCCCGAAAAATACCCGCCTCGACGTTCCCATCCCCGTCGTAATCGCCGGGCGCGTCCCAATCGGTAATCCGACCGAAGTAAAACCTGCTCACGCCGCGCAGACTCTAGAAACCGGTCCGGAGAGAAATACGGCCGCTTCCCATTGGCCGTCGCCGGTGGCGTCGATGGGAAGAGGAAGATCGGTCGCTCCTGCGTGGTAAAACCGGCTCAGGTTTCTGATCGCCAAGAGTCCGGACCGGCCCCGATATATCCCGGCCTCGGCGGTGCCGTTCCCATTGAAATCGGCGGGGACAGGCCGATCGTTGGAGGATCCCAAATAGAACCTGGTCACACCGCGGATGGCCCAGAGGCCGATGGAACCGCGGAAAATCCCGGCCTCCGGTACGGAGTCACCGTTAAAGTCCGCGCTGATCGGCTGATCCCAGGTCGTCCCGAAATAGAACCTGGTCAATCCCCCGTACCTCCCAGAGTCCCTCGGCCGGTCGGAAGACGGCTATTTCCGATGTCCCGTTCCCCGCGTAATCGCCGGAGACCGGGAGATCGGAACTGCCGCCAAAGTAGATCCGGGTTCTCCCCCCTAACCGCCCATAATCCGGTTGTTCCCCCAAAAACGGCAATGTCCGAACTCTGGTCGCCGTCATAATCCCCGCTGACGATCGCTCCCTCCCGGGACGCGATCTTGAATACTTCCCCGTCCTGGTCGCGGAGACATAGCTCGCCCGACCCATCCCGGCCGAAAGTAGTGATGGAATCAATATGGCGGCCGCAGCCGCAGACCGGTTCCAGTTCTTCGCTCCAGTCCCTGCCATCGATCGCCGCGCCGCCCTCCATCCGGAAGGAACGGATGAAAGCCGTGACGGAATCCCCATAAAAATAATTTCCCCGCAAGCTGGGGAGGAGGTTGCCCCGATAGACCTGTCCCCCCGCTACCGAATGTCCCTCTGCGTGACCATATTCCATCACCGGGAAACAGTAATCTCGACCGGGCCGTAGTCGTTGTTATTATCCCCGTTATTATCGGTATAGGGCTGGTTGCCCTTATAGCAGTCCCAGCCGCAATTTTCTCCGCCCGTACTGGCGGCCGGCGCCCAGTTGATCTCCTCCCAACTGCTCTGCGCCACGTCTCCGATATAAAGATCCCCGGATTCGGCATCGAAACTTGTCCGCCAGGGATTCCGGAAACTGTAAGCCCAGATTTAATCCCGGGTAGAGGGATCGCCGTCGACGAAAGGGTTGGCGGCCAGTACCCTGTCGGGGGCCCAATCCACGTCCAGCCGAAGAATCGATCCCAAGAGGATACCCGGGTTTTAGGCATTTTCGTCCAGGGCACCCGCCCCTCCTCCATCTCCCACTTAAAGACAAAGGCAACCATCCTGAGGCCCGAAAGCGATAGTTCCCCCGTATGCTTGGACCGGGGAAGGGCGATGGTGAGGACGGTAAAGGCGCTGCCGTCATCGGCCCGATCCGGATCGGTCGAGACCGAATACCGTTCCAGGGCCAGGCTCAATAACCCCCACTCATCCCCGGAGATAACTTTCGATTCGATATCCAGAAAAGGAGCGAATGATCCGCCCGCTTTTTTGGACTATGACTCGGCCCGGCTCCTCGAGTATGAAGAGCCGGTTTCGATCGCCGGGGGCAGCCCGCAGATCGACCGGGCTGTCCAGCCCTTCCGCCACCAAAATGCTCCTTAAACGCGGGGCGGCCGGAGCCGGGGTTGGGAATTGGCTCAAAAAAAGAAGAGCGGCGACGGCCGCCGCCGGCCCGATCCACCTGCTTTTAATTTCCTCCTCCCTGCCATTGGGATCCCGCCGTTTCCATTTAAGCGGACGGAGAGAAAAAATCCAGGGGCTGCCCCCTTTTTTGCTGACTATTTCTCCTTGCCATTCCCCCCCGGTTTATTTAAGCTGAGTGGAGAGTTCATTATGCTTATTTCCTCTTTTCAGCGAAGAGCGATCAGGAGAAAGAAGGGCCGGCCGAGGCCGGGCTCAACCTCAATCCGGATCTTCAAGAAATTTCCCGGACCCACTCTCATCCATTATCGACGGAGGGAAGATAGATGAACGCCGGGGATAAGACCGCTCAGGGGAAGAAGAAAGCGAAAAAGCCGGCCCGGACCGGACCGGGAAAACCCAAAACCGTCCGTGCCGCCTCCCCTTCGTCCGCTCCCGGCGGGAAGGATTTTCCGGTGGTGGGTTTAGGCGCCTCGGCCGGAGGGCTGAAAGCCTTTGAAAGATTTTTCTCCCGCGCATCCTCCCGGCCGAATATGGCTTTCATCCTAATCCCCCACCTCCAGCCCGACCATATCAGCCATCTCCCCGATCTGATCCGGAAGTTCACCGGAATGAAAGTGGTCCAGGCCGAAGACGCGATGGCGGTAATCCCCAACCAGGTTTACGTCATACCCCCCAATCAAAATATGGATTTTCTCAATAACCGGATCCATCTCTCCGAGCAACCGGCCATCCCCGGACCCCGGGCACCGATAAACTACTTCTTCCACTCGCTGGCGGAAGGCGCGGGAGAACGGGCGGTGGCCATTGTCCTTTCCGGGATGGGTTCGGATGGGAGCGCCGCCCTCGATTCGATCAAGTCCCATCTGGGTCTGGTGATCGCCCAGGATCCCGCTTCGGCGGTCTATCGATCGATGCCGGAGAGTGCGATCAGGACCGGGCTGGTCGATTTTATCCTGGTACCGGAAGATATGCCGGCCAAGCTTCTGGATTACAGGCGCTCGGCTAAAACCACGATTCTCCTGCGACCCCGGGACAAAACGGCCGGAGACGAGGACACCCTGGAGAAGGTTTTCCTGATTCTCCGTTCTCAGACCGGCCACGATTTTTCCGCCTACAAACCGACCACCGTCTTCCGACGGTTGGAGCGGCGGATGAATATCCATCAGATCGGCTCCCTGACCGATTATGCCGCCTTTCTCAAGCAATCACCACGGGAAGTCCGCTCCCTGTTCAAGGAACTGACAATCGGGGTTACCAGCTTCTTTCGGGACGGCGAGACCTTTGAAATCCTGAAATCCCGGGTTCTGCCCCGGTATCTGGAAGCGAGGGAAGACGCCGATATTTTCCGGGCCTGGGTTCCGGGCTGTTCGACCGGGGAGGAAGCCTACTCACTGGCCATCACCCTCAGCGAATTCCGGAGAGAGAGCGGCAGGAACTTTTCCATCCAGGTCTTTGCCACCGATATTAATGAGGAGGCGATCGAATCCGCCCGGCGCGGACGCTTTCCCGGCAATATCGCTTCCGCGATGGGCCAGGAGCGGCTGGAGCGTAATTTTACTTCCTACGACGACCACTGGCAGGTCAGGAAGGAAGTCCGGGAAATGCTGATCTTCGCACCCCAGAACCTGATCGCCGATCCTCCCTTCACCCGGCTCGACCTGATCAGCTGCCGTAACCTCCTAATCTATCTCAACGGCGACCTCCAGAAGAGAATTCTTCCTCTCTTCCATTACGCTCTCAAGCCGGGAGGGATCCTGATCCTGGGTCCGTCGGAGAGTCTGGGAAATAGTTTCGACCTTTTCGTGCCTCTGGATAGGAAGTGGAAATTGTTTCGGAAGAAAGACGGCCGCCCGGTGCCGCACGATCATCTCCGGTTCCCCGTGGGAGTCGCCGGTGAAATCCGTCCCCTGCCCCCCCAAACGGAGGAGCGGCCTTTCTCCCATCAGATCCGCCGGTTTCTTCTGGATGAGTATACCCCCCCAGGCCTTCTGATCGACTCTCGGGGTGAGATCCTCTACGTCCACGGGAAAACCGGAGATTTCCTTGAGCCGGCACCGGGAAAAGCCGCCTTCAACCTCTTTGAGATGGCGCGCAACGGCATCGGCGTGCTTTTACCCACGCTGGTTAAGAAAGCGGGCGCGGGGGAGGATGAGATCGTCCGCCGAGGTCTGCGGGTCAGGAAGAACGGGGGGTTTTGTTCGGTTGATCTGACCGTCCGTTTCCTCCGCCGGCCCCGGGAGCTGGAAGGCCTCTACCTGGTACTTTTTTCCGAATCCCTGCTGCCGGAGACCCCTCTTGCAGAAATCTCCGGCGGTGAAAGTGAGGACCGGGAGATCCGGGAACTGAGGGAAGAAGTGAAATCCACCCGGGAGAACCTCCAGTCCACCATCGAGGAACTGGAGACCGCCAACGAGGAATTGAAATCGACCAACGAGGAATACCAATCCACCAACGAGGAACTGAAAAGCGCCAACGAGGAACTGGAGACTTCCCGGGAGGAGATGCAGTCCCTCAACGTGGAACTAAACACCGTCAACAGTGAACTTCAGGAGAAGAACGAGGAGCTGGACCGGGAACGGGGGGAGATAAGTAATTACATCGACGCGATGGACCTGCCCACGCTGATCCTGGACCCGAAACTCAAGGTAAAATCCTTCACCTCCCCGATGACCCGCCTGATCAACTTGATTGCCGCCGACGTCGGACGCCCGGTCGCCGATATCTCCACCAACCTGGAATACCCCCATCTGATCCGGGACGTCCAACGGACGCTGGAGGAAGAGAAAAAACTGGAGACCGAGGTCAGAACCCGGGACGGCGACTGGTACCTGCTCCGAATCAATCCCTACTATTCCCCCGGGGGGATCGATGGGGAAACGCTGGGCGGGGCGACGGTGGTGCTGATCGACATCAACCAACTCCGCCGGACGATCGAGATTATCCGGGAGCCCCTTCTGATTATGGACGAAACTTTTAAGATAATTGCCGCCAATCCCATTTTCTACCGTCTCTTCGGAACCGAGCCGCCGGAGACCGAAGGCCGGACCCTTTTCGAACTGGGCAACGGGCAGTGGGATATACCCCGGCTCCGGGAGCTTCTGGAAGATATCCTCCCGAAAAGGGAAATCCTGGAGGATTTCCGGGTTGAGCACGATTTTCCCGGAATGGGCAAGCGGGTTATGCTCTTAAATGCCCGGCAGATCAAAAGCGAGGGGTTGGGACTGGACCGGATTCTGCTGGCGATTGAAGACGTTACCGACAGGCCGGCGGCGGAGAAGACCCACCCCCGGAGCCGGAAATGAACCGCGGCGGGGATAAAAAACCGGTTCCGGGAGAACTTCGGCGGCGGGCTGAAAAGCTCCTCTCCCGCACGGAGAACGAGATCGATCGCTTCTCCCGCAAAGAGATCGCTGAAATGGTCCACGAGCTGCGGGTCCACCAGATCGAACTGGAACTACAAAACGAAGAACTCCGCCGGACTCGGGCCGAGCTGGAAGGTTCGCATCGGCGCTACTTCGATCTCTACGATCTGGCCCCGGTCGGCTATTTCACCCTGGATAAGGTTGGTTTGATCACGGAATGCAACCTGAAAGGTGCCGATCTTCTAGGACAGGAGCGGAGCCGGCTGGCAGGCAAATACCTGGCTTCCTTCCTCCCCCCTTCCGACCGGGCCCGCTTCCGGGAGCACCTGGCCAAGGCCCGGAACTCGGGTCAAACGGAAAAGCTGGAGATAATGATCCGCCCCGGGCAGGAGAAACCGCCGGCCTGGGTTCTGTGGGAGACCGAAAAGGTATTGGAGACCGGCGACGGTCTCTTCCGGACCGTGGCCACCGAGATTACCTTCCGGAAACGGGTTGAACAATCACTGGCCGAGAGCGAGGAACGCTACCGGTTGGTGGTGGAGCGCGCAAACGACGGGATTGTCATCATCCGGGACGGAAAAATCATCTTCGCCAACCGGAAGATGGCGCAAATCTCCGGTTTCCCCCTATCCCGGCTCCTCGGATCGCCCTTTCTCAATTATGTCCATCCCTCGCAACGGACCAAGATCGCCGGACGCTATCGGAAGAGAATGGCGGGAAAAAACATCAATCCCCTCTATGAGTCCACCCTTATCCGTCAGGACGGATCCCCCGTCCCCGCCGAAATCAACGCCGGGGTCATTAATTTCGGGGACGGACCGGCCGACCTGGTCTTCATCCGCGACATCACCATCCGGAAAAAGATTGAATCAATTCAGCGAGAAGAAGATGAAAAACTGCGCGGGATACTCGACGCGATGACGGACCTGGTTTCTATCACCTCGCCCGATCTCGAAGTCGAGTATATTAACCCGGCGATGAGAAAAACCTTCGGGCCGGTCAGGGGACAAAAATGCCACGCCTATCTTTACCACCGGAAGCAACGATGCCCCTGGTGCCGGCTACCCGGGGACTTGCAGGGAAAAACCGTCCGTTACGAATGGACCTCCTCCCAAAACGAGCGCACTTACGACGTGATCGAGTCTCCCCTGTCCAACCCCGACGAATCCTCTTCCAAGCTGAAGATCTTGCGGGACATTACCGAAATCAAGGGACAGGAGAAAGAGCTTCGGAACCGGGTCGAAGAAATCGACCTGATCTACCAGAACGCTCCGATCGGTCTCTGCCTGGTCGATACCCGGCTCCGGTTTTTGCGGATCAACCAGCGGCTGGCCGAGATTAACGGCCTTTCGGTCGAAGAGCACCGGGGGCAAAGCATCCGGGAAGTTATCCCCGGCCTGGCCGAGCAGGCCGAAAAAATCGCGGCCGAGATCTTGCGGACCGGGAAACCGGTTTACGATATCGAATTCGCCGGCCGGACGCTGGCCGATCCCAACAAAACCCATTACTGGATCGAACACTGGTCTCCGCTGAAAAACTCCACGGGAGAGATTATCGGAATTAATATCTCCGCCGAGAATATCACCGAACGCCGGGAACTGGAAAACCGCCTGAAGAAATTAAACGAGAAGCTCGAGGAGGCCGTCATCCGGAGGACTGTCGAACTCGGCGACGCCAATGAGCTGCTGGAAAAGATCTTTTCCAGCGTCCATTTTCTGCTTGCCTACCTCGATCCGGGCTTCAACTTCATCCGGGTCAACCGGGCCTATGCCGACGCCTACGATCGCCCGCCCGAGTTTTTTGTCGGGAAGAACCACTTCGAACTTTTTCCCCATCGGGCAAACGAAGACATCTTCAAGCGGGTGGCCACGACCGGGCAGCCGTTCGTGGCTTACGGACGCCCCTTCAGCTATCCCGACCGGCCGGAGAAAGGAACCACCTACTGGGACTGGTCATTGCGCCCAATCCAGGACAAACGGGGAGAGGTGGAAGGGCTCCTGCTGATCCTGGTGGAGGTGACCGAACAGAAGGTCGCCGAGGAGAAGCTGAAACGGTCCCGGAAGAAGATGGCCGATATGGAACGGTTGGCCGAACTGGGAACTCTGGCCTCGATGGTGGCCCACGAGATGCGGACCCCCCTGGCCACCATCCGGCTGGCCGCCGACAACCTGGACCGGAAGACCGACGATCCCAACCTGACCCGGCATATCCGCTCGATCGCCAACAAGGTAAAGGCCAGCAATCGGATCATCACCGATCTTCTCGACTATTCCCGGATGGATCTCCCCCGGTACCGGAAGTTCTCGATCCTTCCACTGGTGCGGGAATGCCTGGCGGAATTAAAGAAAATCCATCCGGAAAAAACCATCGCGGTCCGGACAAGTCTGGAATCGCTGCAACGGAAGAAAATGGAAGGTGATCGAGACCAGATCCGCCAGGTTTTCCGGAATATCATCGAGAACGCCCTCGATGTCTCTCCGCCCGACAACTGCCGGCTGGACATCTCCGCCCGGATCGAAAAGAAGAGGACCCTGGTTCTCCAGTTCCGGGATAACGGTCCCGGCCTGTCCGAAGATGATTTAAAACAGATCTTCACGCCATTTTTCACCCGCAAACCCTCCGGGACCGGGCTGGGTTTGGTGATCTGCCGGGACCTGCTCCGCCTCCACGACGGTTCGATCGAGGTCAAAAACGCTCCCCGCCGGGGGGCGGTGGTTACCGTCAAACTCCCGCTTCGGGCTCGCGATTCAATAACCGGATGCCGGATGGAGTAATGGCGGACCGGGGTCAGGTTAAGTAAATTCCCCTTCCGGTTGTTTATTGTCTTGCCCGCGAAGGTTCTGCCTCGTCACTCCAACATTTTATCACGCCAGACTGCGCATTGCCAGCAGCGCAACTATTATCTTCACTTACGTGGTTATTTTTTCGTTAGAAAAAGAAAGTAGAGAAAAGTCAGGGTTAAGGAGAAATCGCCACTTGCCGGGATCGGGGAGAGGCGGGAGAATTACCCCGGACCTGAAGAACCTTAACCTGGGAGGCGGATAAAATTTCCCGAAGATATAAAATTCTGGCGGTGGACGACGATCCCGACCTCCTGGTCGAGTTGGCCGACTCCCTGGCGGCAGCCGGGTATGAGGTCGCGTCCTTCACCGACGGGGACGAAGCGCTGACGGAGGCCGCCCGGATCAGGCCGGATATCGCCCTGGTCGACCTGAAGATGAAAGGGAAGAGCGGTTTCCAGGTGGCCGAAGAACTGAGGAAGATCGATCCGGTATCCGCCATCCCGATCGTGGCGATGACCGGCTACTATACCCGGCCGGAAGACCAGAAGCTGATGAAACTATGCGGGATCGAGGCCTGTCTTTACAAACCGTTTTCCGCCGAGACCGCCGCCCGGAAACTGAGGTCGATCCTGCGGGCGCGGAAGCCGTGATGGAACGAATAGCAGGGAATGAGAAGATTATGGCTGGTGCTGAGTTCGACCGGCCGCTTCCAGTCGGGCGCCAATCCGTCTCGCCGGGTGGATTTTTACGATATCGAAGAGGGCGATAACTTTCTCCCCGCCACCATCATTCTTCCGGATCGCCACCCGGTCGTCGGGGAGGAGGGCGATCGGGCGGGCTTTTTCCACCGCGTAGACGCAGTCGTCGGGGCGGTAGGAGTAGATCAGGACTTCCACCCGGTCGGCGATCGCGTGCTTCAGGGCGCAGGTCAGCTCCCGGTAGAGGTCGCCGTCTTTCCAGGTGTAATCCCGCTGGAAAGGATGAAGGTCGGCCAGGGTGGGGTTCTCCTCCTGGGAGAGACGCTTGAGCAGGCGCTCCAGCAGTTCGGTGGTCTGATAGACGTCTTCCATCGCCCGGTGATTTCCCCGGCGGCGCATCTTCAAGGCGGAGTGGAGGCAGGAAAGGCAGTGACAGTCCAAATCCGGCCAGATCATCTGGGTGAGGTAGAGGGTATCGACGGACCAGTTGTCGAGGCGCTCGCGGCCGATTCTCTCCAGTGTGGTCTGGAGAAAGCTCATATCGAAGTTGACGTTATGCGCCACCACCACGGTGTTCCGAAAATAACGGAGCACCTCGTCGATGATCTCCGTCAGCAGGGGCGCCCGCTTCAGATGATAATAGGAGATATTATGAACCCGGGCCACCTCTTCGGAGATCGAGAGATAGGCGGAAGGGCGGATCAGGGTGCTGTAGGTAGTGAGTATCCTCCCCCCTCCGTAAAGCAGCAGGCCGATCTCCACCATCTGATCCCCAATTTCCAGCCGGACCCCGGTGGTCTCGATATCGAAGACGGTAAAGGTCAGGTCGTCAACGGGGGTTTCCAGGGTGATGGCGTTTCGTCTCATCGGATTGAGTTTCGGGAATATCCGCTCGGCCGTTCCCCGGCCTGTGTCAGGGCGACGGCATCCTCTTCGACTACGACCCTCCGGCCGCAGAACGAGCAGGCCTCCGATTCTCCTTTGTTCAGTTCCGACATAGCATTCCTCCCGGTCCGGCCCGGCATAGCACAGGCGAGCCGCCTGTGCTATCGCCTATTCACGGACCGGGCCGGCACAGACAGGAATGTTTTCGGTTGCCGGTTGAAAAGTTCCTCCGTGAAGGTTTAAACCATCCCGCTTTCAACCTCTCGCCGCACTGGGCTGCTTCCACTTAGTCCTGACTTATTTTTCTTTCCTTTCCGGCCGGCAGGAGGAGGGCTTTAAGCAACCCCCAACAAAAGGCAGATTCTTCACGAAATCCACCGCGCCGGTCCCCGCCGACCAGACGCAGATCGCCGGGGATATCTCCTCTCCGTTCACTTTCACGCTTTCCGGTGCGATTTCTTCCGGTTGAGCATCCGTTCTGGAGATAACTTCGTCAAAACCGGGAACCGCCTGATGGATTTGGGTGCTGATATCGCAGGCGAGAAAGTCCCCGAATGGGGGCAGTCGGCGCAGGAGAAGATCCGGCCGTTTTTTCCAGATTCCGTCAGCCAGAGGCAAGGGAGTGAGGATGATGTCAGATTCCTTCACCGCGCTTCAATTTCAACAGATTGGCGTTCACTGCCGCGATAACGGTGATGGTCTACTGCACGAGTTATTCCTCCCCGGCCAGCACCCGGGTGAGCGCTGATTCGCCTGAAAATATCTCTCAGCCGGGCAATGGGTTCGCCCTTGAACCGGATCAATTTTCCTTCTGTTCGATCTTCAGTTCGATATCTTCAAAGATGAGATGATAGGCGAATTTGAAGATCGGGGGAATGCTGGCGGTGTCGTCACCGGGCGCGTCGAAGAAGATGACCTGATATTCCAGGTCGGAGAACTCCGTCTCTCCCCGACCGCTTTTTTTCGGATCGTAGACCTCGCCTTCTTTAGCGGTTACCCGGCCGCTTTGATCATAGACTCCCGTGACCAGCATACTGTGAATAAACCAGCTGGGCGCCGGCCCGTCGAAGGGGTTTTTGAAAGGTTTTCCGTTTAAGGTCACTCTCCCTTCTCCCCAGGTCCCGACAAAGGAGAAAAGAGTCGGCATCATCGGATCGACCGCTCCGGTGTCGCCGTGCATATAGACGGTGGAAATAACCGCGTCCCGAACTTTTTCTTTCTGCTCGATGGAGGGACCGAACCGGATACCCAGAGGCATCGGCGACTTGAGAAAGGCGGTTTGCTCCAATTTCCAATTCCCGTGTTCATCCGTCCAGGTGACTTCGATCGTTCCGGTATTTTCGACCGGTTCCAAGCGGGCGTAAGCTTTACCTTTGACGCTCTGATAGCCTTCCCCGTCCCAGGTGAAGGAATCCACCGGGACCGCGGGAACATCGCCGACTGTTTCGGTCACCTCCCCCATAACCTCCCGGGCGATATGGGCGTTCTCCGCCTGAATCTCATAGACGAGACTCGGCTGGGTTCGCGCCGCAGCAGATACAATAAGGAAGATCCCGGAAAAGAAGATTCCAACCACGAACAGACGTCCTTTCATCATCATCATCTACCTCCTCTAATAAAAATAATTGATTTTGATCTATACTAGAATGACCGCGCGGAACCTCGCAACCTGACGAATCCCCTTTTAATAGACTTTTATCCACCCGACCGTCTATCTTTCCGGAGCAGCGATGGGATTGCAGACCGGTTGATTCCCGCCGCGTCGCGCCAAGGCCGTTCCGGTGGGCCGGGAAGTAATCCCTGAGCCCGGCCGATTATCAGGATGTTGGAAACTCGGATATCACGATCTGCCGGCCAGCCACGGGTCTCTGGGCGGTTTGGGAGGGGGGTGATCCAGCCTTTGATAGACGGCCGGGGATAGTTCCTTGGCCCGGTAATACCCGTTCGGCCGGAAAGAAAAGAGAGACCATCCGCGGTAGCGGCGGGCCGCTCTCCCTTTTCCCCCGGCATTCAGCACAGGCGAGCCGCCTGTGCTACCGCTTATTCCCGGTCCGGGCCGGCACAGACAGGAATGTTTTCGGTTGTCGGTTGAAAAATTCCTCCGTGAAGGTTTAAACCATCACGCTTTCAACCTCTCGCCGCAATGGGCTGTTTCCGCTTAGTCCTGACTTTTTTCCCTATTCTTTCCCTCCGGCAGGAGGAGGTCTTTGAGCAACCCCCAGCGGTTTTCCCAGCCCTGGGAACGGTAGACGGACATCAAGTAATGGAGGAATGATCCCAGACTCCCGCCCACCGGCCGGCCCAGGGCGAAACCCCAGGCTTTCCCCGAGGCCAGCGGGACCAGGTATCCGAGATCGTGAGGCCGGTAAGGCCGGGGGGGAAATCCGGCGAGTCGGCGGCGCAAGCTGCCGGCGGCACAACCGCCCTGGGCCAGGGAGAACTGGCTCGCCATCCGGAGAGGTTCATCTTGTCGGCGAAAGCAGGCGCAGTCACCGAGGAAAAAAATGTCATCCCGGCCCGGAGGATGGAGATAGTCGTCAACGATCACCCGGTCTTTTCGATCCTTGTCAAAAGGCAGATTCTTCACGAAATCCACCGCGCCGGTTCCCGCCGACCAGACGCAGATCGCCGGGGATATCTCCTCTCCGTTTACTTTCACGCTTTCCGGGGCGATTTCGCCCGGTTGAGCTTCAGTCGTTACCTCGATCCCCAAACGGGCGATCTCCTCCCGGGCCGGATGGAAGATGTGATCCGGCATCCCGGCCAGGATCCGGGGGGCCGGCTCGATGATCCGGACCGGGAACTGCTCCGCTCGTTTGTTTCCTATCTGCGTCCGGACCCTCCGCCGGATCGCGGTGGCGGCTTCCAGGCCGGTGTATCCTCCCCCCGCCACAACAAATGTCGTCGGCTCCCCGGCCGCAAGGATATCGTCAACCGCGGCGGTAAGCCGGGCGGTATCCCGATCGCCGTAGAGGGTATAAGCGTACCTCCGGGCGGATTGATTGCCGTGGTACTCCGGGTCGGCCCCGCAGGCCACGACCAGGTAATCGAAATCAAGTCCGGACCCGTCATCCAGAACCAGTCTCTTGTCACCCGGCAGCCCGGCGGCGGCTGGATTGAGGAACCGGACCCGGCGGGAACGGCAATACTCCGGCAGGGAATACCGGCAATGCCGTAATTCTACCTTGCCGGCGAGAACGTCGGGCAGAAGCGGACGGAAGACCGAATCCGCCGACGGATCGATCAGGGTAAGAGAGACGTCATCCGCCGCGCTTGCCATTTTTTGGATAAAACCGATTCCGCCAAACCCACCGCCGATCACTACTATCTCTGGTTTCTTCATCAGTTCTCAACTCCCCGTCCAGACGCGTACAACCGGTTGGTTTTTATGGTTCTCTTCCATTTGGTGTGGGGAACACCTGGTAAGCTCAGTCAAGTTTATTGGTTTCGGCGGCCAGGAGTATTGGAGTATTGTATTGGCCCCATTACTCCGCTACTCCATCACTCCGTTACCATCTTCCGGCGATACTGTGGATTTAACCAATACCGTCTACCCACACAGAACGAAAGAGAACCAATTTTTCACCTATTCTCTCATCCGCCCCCGGTAGTCTTCCAGTGGCGGTATCGTCTTTCTACTGACTTTTCTCTACCCGCGGTCCCGGATATCCGAACCGGGGAGAAGAAAAATGGTTCAGATGGTTATAAGTCAATCAGAAGGGGAAAAAAGCCATTGTTTCCCGGAACCGGTTGCCCCTAAAATTATCCGCAACGGAGGAGGTGTTACGGGATGAAAGAGCGAAAAGTCAAAGTGGCGGTAATCGGCGCCGGCACCGCCGGGTTATCGGCCTTTAGCGAAGCCCGGGGTGAAAATC
>CAYXKT010000048.1:0-18343 GCA_964465735.1 uncultured bacterium | reverse complement strand
TCGGACTCAAAAGATTGGTGCAGTTCGCCGCATAGAATCGCTCAATTTAGGTTAATACCCAACCGCGGGAGATCATTATGGCCGGGGTCCGACTGGTTAAGGTGAAGAAAATTTATCCGGGGGGCGTGGAGGCGGTCTCCGAAGTTGACCTGGAGATCCCGGACCGCGAGTTCACGGTCCTGGTCGGTCCTTCCGGCTGCGGGAAGTCAACCGTATTGCGGATGATCGCCGGGCTGGAGACGATCACCTCGGGTGAGGTCTACATCGGCGATAGACTGGTCAACGATCTGCCGCCCAAAGATCGGAACATCGCGATGGTCTTTCAGAACTACGCCCTCTATCCCCATATGACTGTCCGCCAGAACCTGGCCTTCGGGCTCAAGATCCGCAAGACCCCCCGGGAAAAGATCGAGCAGAAGGTCACCGCCGCCGCCGAGATCCTCGATATCCCCCAGCTCCTTGACCGCAAGCCGAAAGCTCTCTCCGGCGGCCAGCGCCAGCGGGTGGCGGTCGGACGGTCGATCGTCCGCGACCCCGATGTCTTCCTCTTCGACGAACCGCTCTCCAATCTCGACGCCAAGCTGAGAGTTCAGATGCGCTCCGAGATCAGCAAGCTCCATCGCAAACTCAATGCCACGATGATCTACGTCACCCACGATCAGACCGAGGCGATGACGATGGGCGACCGGATCGTAGTCCTCAAAGACGGGATCATCCACCAGGTCGCCCCCCCGCTCGAGCTCTACCGACATCCGGCCGACCGCTTCGTCGCCGGATTCATCGGCTCGCCTCCGATGAACTTTGTCGAGGGGAAGATTGTCGAAGAGAGCGGCGTTCTCTACTTCGACGAAGACACTTTCCGGTTCAAGATCGACCCCGGGCAGGCGGCCCAACTCGCCGACCGAGCCGGACGGGAGATCGTCTGCGGGATCCGGCCCGAGGACCTCCATCTGGCCGAGGCAGTGGACGCGGCCGACCCGGAAAAACAGTTCTCGGCCGTGGTTGAGGAGGTCGAGCCGCTGGGGTCGGAGATGTATGTTTACTTCACCGCCGAAAAGAGCCGCCTGGTCGGGAAGCTGGTAGCCGTCCGCCACCTGAAGGTCGGCGAAGAAATCTGCCTGCTGATCGACACGGAGAAAGTCCACTTCTTCGACCCCGAATCCGGCAAAACCATAGCCGGACGCTAACGGCACACCGGCGGCGGGCTGAGGACCGGGGAGCCTTCCGCCTCCCGGGGCCGGGAGGGGAAACGGGTTGGGCCCGGGGCGGCAACGCCCCGGCCTATTATCCGGGCTCGCTCTTCGATGGCTAAAAGGTGATGAGGAAAACTCTGGCAGCGGCAGTGGCAACCCTGGTCTTTTCGGCGAGATCTGTCTTGGCCCAGGAGTGGACTCTCTCGCCCAAACTGGGGGGCGGTTATATTGACGGGCGGGTGGGCGGCGGATCAGGTGAGAAACAGTCAAAAGACCCGGACAATATCCCCAACCCCCAACTTCTGGCAATGGCCGCAATTGGGACTGCTGGGAATTCTATTGTCATATTCCCCGATTGATTCTATGCTGGTTCTCTCGGGTTTTGTATTTTCTGTATCCTGATATCTTCCCCGGACGGGGATGCACCAAGTTCATCGGCTTTTGCTTGAATGCGGGCCAAACAGGAAAAGGAGAAAACAATGGCTGAAGAAAGATCCTTCCAGGATGAGAAACCCTTCGGGCCTGACTCAGGACTGGAACCACCCGATAAACCGGTTGAGGAATCAGACGCTTCCCTTGGCATCTCGGCCAGCGACCTCTCCGAAGAGACCCTCTGCCCCAGTTGTGGCCGATTCGTGGGAGCTTACGAGAAGTGCCCTTACTGCGGGGCCGGCCTTCACAAGCGGATGTCGCTGCTGATCTGGAAACGGATCTCGGTCGCGGGGACAATCCTCGGCTTGCTGGTAATGTGGTTCGCCGCCACCCGGATGAATCCATCGCTGGTCCAGATCGGGGAGATTCAGGAGACCTATAACAACGCCCAGATCACCATCCAGGGAACAGTGGTTGACCGTCGGCTCGATTCGGACCGGGGCTCGATCACCCTGACGATCGCCGACGACAGCGGGTCAATCGGGGCCCGCAGCTTCAGCGCCCTGCCCGAGTTCAAGAAACTGGGCAATATCCCCCGGGTCGGGGACAAGATCGAGACGGTCGGGACAGTCCATATCGACGCCGTTTACGGGACCTCGGTCAGCCTCGACCTCCCCCACCGCCTGAAGATCCAGGATAGACTGAAACCGAACAGAACCGAGATCTCCCGTCTCAAAAAGGCCGACGTCTATACCCTGGTCACCGTGACCGGGATGGTCAAGCACCCGCCCCGATTCGGAAAAACCACCATCACCGATCGGATCAACGATCTGGTCGTCTCCCTCGACCCCCGCAATGTCGGCACGGAGATCCCGGTATTAAATACCGGGGAGGGGGTGGAGGTGACCGGAGTGGTGATCGGCGGGGTGGAAGGGTATATGATCATCCCCTCCTCCAGCGACGATATCCAGCCCTATGACGTGACCGTCTCCATCCCCAAGATGGCGATCAAGGATCTTTCGATGACCAATATCGGCGACCTGGTCGAAGTCGAAGGTACCATCAGGTCCTTCTCCGCCTTCCGTTCCGGCGGCGGCTCGGTCACCATCTCTGACGGCACCGGCAAGATCATCATCGGCCCCCTCTTCGAATCCATCTTCGACAACATCCCCGACAACCACAAGCTGAAGTCCGCCGGGACCAAAATTCGGGTCAAGGGGACAGTGGCCCAGTTCCGGGGAGAACTCCAGGTAGGTCCGGGGTCGGCCGAGAACGTCACCATCATCACCCCGGAGAAACAATAGTAACCCCCTTCAGATAAGAGAGGAGAAGATAATGGAAAACTGGATTGTAATCCTGCTCTACGCGCTGTCGGGGACTCTGCTTGGCGGTCTCCTCTTCGTCATCCCCTCCATCCATTTCCTCAATTTTTCCGGAGTGGTCATCGCTCTCTGGGGACATTACCACGGACTCTTTCCGATCGACCAGCCACTGACCCTTTTTGCCTTCTTTATGGGGATGGTGGTCTCCTTCGGGATTATGAATACCATCCCCTCGATGTTTCTCGGCGCCCCGGACGAATCGGCGGTCTTCGTGGTGCTCCCCGGGGCCAAGTATATGCTCCAGGGGA
Organism: uncultured bacterium; assembly: GCA_964465735.1. GTDB lineage: Bacteria > Auribacterota > Erginobacteria > Erginobacterales > Erginobacteraceae > Erginobacter. Next base: position 15,148 of record CAYXKT010000048.1, on the reverse strand, counting down.
AAGGCTACGAAGGGGCGATGCTGACCGGGATCGGGGGGTTGCTGGGGATCTTCTTTTTAGCCATCTTCACCCCCTTCTTCTTCTTTGCCCTCCCCAAACTCCACATCATCCTCGGACCGCATATGCACTGGATCCTGGGCTTGATCATCATCTATATGCTGATGAGCGAGTGGCCCAAGGGAACCGGGAAGGGAGATACCTGGTGGGAGAAGTTCAAGGGAGCCTGGGCCAACCTCTTGGCCGGGATCGTCACCTTCGGTCTCTCGGCCTTTATGGGTTTCATCATCTTCAACCGGACTATGGTCCCGGTAAAGATGGGCTTTCAGGGGCTGCTCCCGGTCTTTGTCGGCCTCTTCGCGGTCTCCAGCCTGATCTCGGCCATCCTCTCCAAACAAAAGATCCCTCACCAGCACGTGAGCAACGATATCGACCTCGACTACAAAACGATGTGGAAGGGCTGGATGCCGGGCTGCATCGGGGGGACGCTGGCCGCTTACCTCCCCGGGGTGACCGGGGGGATCGGAGGACTGATCGCCGGCCACGCCTGCGCCCAGCGCGACGATCGGATCTTCGTGATGAGCCAGGGGGTCTCCAAGGTGGTTTACTACACCGGTCAGTTCCTCCTCTTTTTCATTCCCCCCTTCTTCTTCCTCCGCGGAGGACTGAAACGAGGCGGGATGGCGATCAACTTGAGCCCCTTTTATAAGCCGATTCTCCTCCAGGAGTACTTCTTCATCTTCGGGGTCGTCCTGATGGCCGGCTGCATCTCCTTTCTCCTCCTCTCCTTTAACTCGAAGTGGATCATCAAACTGATCGCCAAGGTCCCCTACCAGCAGCTCTCCTACGCCTCGCTGGTAATCGTGGTGGTAATGGTCTTCTTTATGCCGGCGATGATCGAGGGAACCATCAACGACTCAGTCCTGCTCAGCGGGCTCCAGGTGATCGGGGTGATGTGCGTCAGTACCTGTCTGGGGCTGATCCCGATCTTCTATCACTGCCGCCGCTCGAACTGTATGGCGGTGATCATCGTCCCGATCTGCATCAGTATGTCCGGCTACGGCCCCGGCCTGGCCAAGCTGCTTGGTCTGGGATAATTTCCCGGCAACGACCAGATCTTCAATTCTGAAAATACAATCACTCAACAAAATAAAATATTCTCGCTAATTTTCCTGGAGGAAATAATCCAATGAAAGGACTGACACACTTTATGTCCGGAGCCGCGGTCGCCTCCTTTTTCCTTCCCGCCGTCAAGATGGCCGGGGCGGAACGGATCGGAGGGGCCAATTCCTTCATCCTCTGTCTGGGCGGGCTCTTTGGGATTATGCCCGACACGATGGACTTCAAGATGGGACAGTTCTTCACCAAGGCCGAGCACGAGATCGACCCCGACCCGATGAACCCCGACCCCCAGGAGATGGCCGAGGGGCTGGGCAAAGCCCTCGATGACGCCTACGAAAAGGGGACAATGGTCAAGGCCCAGATGTACCCGATGCGGTTGGGGGCCGACCTCTGGCGGCAGTATGTGGTCAATTTCGACGGGCAGACCAACGAGGTGGTGATCGTGCTCAATGAGATCGTCACCACCTCCCAGGTCCCGGTCCTCGGTTCGGAACCACCCAAGGGCAAAAGGATCGGACGCTACAAGATCAAGGGGGAGTTCAACATCACTCACGGCCGGCCCTCAGTAGTCGATATTATGTCGGGCCCGATGTACGGGTTCAAAAAGAACGAGCAGGGAAAGATGGAGATCGAGTTTCTGCCCTGGCACCGGACCTGGAGCCACAGCTACGTCCTGGGCGCGATGCTCTCGATCCCGGTCTGGCTGATCGCCTCCCTGGTCGCCGGCTGGAATATCGGCTGGCTTTACGGGCTGATCGCGTTCTTAGGCTTCGCGGTCCACCTGACCGAAGACCTGACCGGACATATGGGGGGGAGCCTTCTCTGGCCACTGATCAAACCCCGCTGTAACGGGCTCAACCTCTTCAAGGCCTCGAACCCGCACGCCAACTTCTCGGTCGATTACGCGGCGGTGATTCTGATCCTCTTTAATCTCAACCGCTTCGCGCCCGAACCGGCCTTCACCCTCTCCGCCTTCAAATACTTTCTCTACGCCCTGATCCTGCCTCTGGGCTTTTACTTCTCGATCGTAAAGATTTTCGGGGATAAGACGAAGAAGAAGAAAGAGGGAGTGATCGCGATGGAGAAAGCCCTGGCCCGGGAGGAGATGGAGTACGCAGCCCAGGAATCGATGGGCGGAGATATGTAATCCGGGCCGGGGACTGGAGATCACCGGATCATCTCGACCGGGATTGCCATTATGCCGTCGCCATTACTGTCTGGCTGACCTCTTGTTTTGGGACATCGGGACCGGTCCGGGCTCTCTCCCCTTCTGGTTCAACTGCCGCCGTTCCAACTTTTTTGCCCTCTTCCTGACTCCCTTCCTGTTTCTTGCCCAAGCCGGCATAAGTTACTGTCCATCCTTTACCCGCGGGCTAACCTTGATTGACAATTCCCCGGGCGGTTTTTACTATATCCGCTCCGACAGGGGACGATTACCGTTGGCAAAGCTATCGGGAAAACAACCTCATCAGGGGGGTACGGCCGACCGCTCTCCTTTTTCAACAAATTGAACGCGATGACAGGGGAAGAGTCTAATAGATCAGAAGACTTCGGCCTGGTCCGGGCGGCCCGGGGAGGCGATGAGAATGCCTTTGGCAAACTGGTCCTTAAGTACCAGGGACGGATCTACTCCCTGGCCTACGGTATGCTTGGCAATCACAGCGATGCCGACGACCTGGCCCAGGAGATCTTTTTAAAGTGTTATCGCAATATTGCGAAGTTCCGGTTTAAATCAAGTTTCTATACCTGGCTTTACCGGATCGGGGTCAACACTATCCTGACCCGAAGAAAACAGCTCCGCCGAAAGACTCACCTGGAACTGAAGCCGGAGATTCTGGATATCCAGGGCAGTCCCTACCTCTCACCCCGACTGGGGGGAAGACGGGGTGACCGGGCGGCCAGCAGCAAGGAACTGATCCGAGACATCCGGGCGGCGATCGACCGCCTGCCGGAAAAACAAAGGATTGTAGTGATAATGCACGATATCGAAGGGATGCCTCACGCCGAGATCTCCCGGATTTTAAAGACATCTCCGGGGACCATCCGCTCCCGGCTCCACTACGGCCGGCTAAAACTTCAGGCCGACCTGGCCCAATGGCTGGAAGACAAATAACCGATGATGAAAAATAAAGATATGCGCTGTCGGGGATTTAGAGAACTCATCTGGGACTACCTGGAAGGCGAACTAAAAGACCCGGTTAAAGATCGCTCGGACCGCCACCTCGCCAACTGCCCGGACTGCCGTCGGGAACTTAAGAAAGCGGAGAGACTGTTGAAGCTCCTCCCAACCGGGCATCCCCCTCAACCTTCCCCGGAGTATCAAGCCGCTTTCTGGCCCCGGCTTCGCGAGCAGCTCGCCCCCCGCCGGCCGGCGATCCTCCACCCTCTCTATTACGGCGGCCTGGCTGCCGCCGTTGCCACCCTGATCCTCTGGGTCTCCTTGAGCGGGGTGGACAGTCCCGCGAGGAAAAGATCCCAATCCCCGGTTTACGCCCTGGCCACGGCTTCGTCACCGGCTGAATATGGAGAACGGTCGATCCGCTATATCTCCGGTCCTCGGCAGCGGGAACCGCAAATTTCACTTCCGGAGATCGATTATATCCTGCCCCGGAACGCAGCTGAAGAGATCCGCTTTCTGGAAGTTTAACCCGGCTCACCACCCCGAAAAGAGGCAACTGATATGCAAAGAATAACTCAATTACTTCTAACCGGGATCCTGACGGCAGCGATTTTAGTTCCGACAATCGGGGCGGAGGAACCTGGATCACTTTTAACCGGGCTGGAAGAGGAAATTATCGGCATAATCGAGCGGAGCACCCCGGCAGTGGTCTGCGTCACTACCGAGTCTCTTGACCCCGCCTGGCTCGACGAACCAACCCAATTCGGGCCTCCGGGCTGGATGAAGTCCTTGCTGGAGAACGAATTTTTCCGTCGCAAACGGCGCGCCAGCGGAACGGGCTTCATTATCGATCCCGAGGGAAAGATCCTCACCACCCAGAACGTGATCGGCCGAGCCAAGACCGCCACGGTGACCCTGGCCTCCGGCCGGGAGATCCCCGCCCGGGTCCGGGGGGTTGACCCGGTCTTCGGGATCGCTCTCCTCCAGATCGAGGAGACCGGACTGCCCTCACTTGAACTCGGTGACAGCGATAAAGTCCGCCCCGGTTCCTGGGCGATCGCCATCGGGCAGCCCTACGGACTGGCCTCCAGCGCTTCCTGGGGGATTGTCAGCGGTCTGTCTCGTTCCGGTCTGGGACTGGTACCCTATGAGGAGCTGATCCAGTTCACCGCCCCGGTCAACCCGGGCGATAGCGGCGGACCGGTCCTCAACAGCCGGGGCCAGGTGATCGGGGTGGTCGCCGCCAGTTTCTCCGGCTACCGCGAACTCGACTTCGACTGGGAGTTCATTCGGAGGGTCCGCCAGACCTTCCCGGGTCTGGAGAGTGGCCCCCCGGAGTCATTTTTCCGCTCCAGCCAGGCCCAGGGAATCGGCTTCGCCATCCCGATCAACCTGGCCCGGGCCGTCCTCGAGACCCTGGAAGAGGCCGGCGAATGCCGCCGGGGCTGGCTGGGGATTATTTTAGAAACTACTCCCGAAAAACCGGGGGTGACGGTCAGCGGACTGGCTCCGGCCGGCCCGGCCGCAACCGCCGGCTTGATGCCAGGTGACATCATCCGCAAGATTGACGGCCGGGAAGTGGCATCGATCCGGGACTTACAGAAGACCATCCTCCTCTCCCAAATCGGGGACCAGGTCAACCTGACCGTGGAAAGAGACGGCCAGACGACCGCTATCCCGCTCAGAATCGGGGAACGAGGAGAGGCCGGCCGGAGAGAACGAACCCGATGAATTCGAGACTGCTTTCGGGCGTTATTCTTTCGACGGCGGCGGCCCTCTGCCTGATCCTCATTCCCCCTGCCCGGGGAGAACCGATCCCTGAGGTCTCGGCCCGGCTCGAGCCGGAAGAGGTAATCCGGGAGGAGACCGCCGTACTCACGGTCTGGGCCGCCTGGACCGGTCAGGCTACTGACCTGGTTTTTTCCCGCCCCGCTCCCCCGATCCTCCGAGGCCTGGCGTTAATCGGCTCCAGCCAGCGGGGGGTCGCCTACCGGGAAGGCGATACCTTGCGCCAGGTCCGAGAGTTTATCTTCACCCTGCGGGGCGAAGCGGAAGGCCCGGGCCGGGTGGGTCCGGTCACGCTGACCTATCGCCGGCCAGCAGGAGAGGAAAGCAGCGTCGCGACCAAACCGATTCCGGTCTTTATCATTTCCCCGCAAGCGGCGGAGAGCTCTTCAGGGCTCCCCTTCCCAGCCGTCGCCGGCCTGGCCCTGACAGCGGCGGTTGTCATCGGCCTCTATCTCCACTGGATGATCCGGAGATATCAAAACAAATCGAACGAATTGATCGACAATTATGTCGAAAACATAGAAAGTGAAACCCTGCGCGAACTGGAAGGGGCCCGGAAGCACCGGGTGGAAGGCGAGCCGGAGAAGTACTGCTCCGGCGTCCGCTCGGTCCTCCTCCGTTACCTGAAGAGAAAATCCGCTCTCTCTTCCCCGCCGCCAGGGAGAGAAGCATTGGCCTCCGTGGAGATCCCCCCGGAGGTTAAAACCGAGCTGGCCGAGAGCTTTCGGCAGCTCGACGAACTCCGCTTCGGGGGTGTCCGGGATCAGATAGGAGAAGTGGACGAAATCTACCGACGAATCGAGATAATCTTAAAGAACCTGAAGAAGGTCACCGACTCAGGGGGCTAAGAGCGAGCATTATCTTTCGAACCAAAGAAAACAACATCCAACAGGGAGAATATCATTATGACCATTGATATCCAGGAGATCAACGAGAGAGTCAAACAGGCCTCCGGTTTCGTGGAAAAGATCCGGGAAGAGATCGGGCGGGTGATCGTCGGCCAGACTTACCTGGTTGACCGCCTCCTGCTCGGATTGCTGGCCAACGGCCACATCCTGATTGAAGGGGTACCCGGCCTGGCCAAAAGTCTCTCGGTCCGGGTCCTGGCCCGGGCGATCAACACCAGCTATCAACGGATCCAGTTCACCCCCGACCTCCTCCCGGCCGACCTTTTAGGGACTCTGGTCTATAACCCGAAAACCGGGGACTTCACCACCAACAAAGGGCCGATCTTCGCCAATATCATCCTGGCCGATGAGATTAACCGGGCCCCGTCCAAGGTCCAATCGGCGCTGTTGGAAACAATGCAGGAGCGCCAGGTCACCATCGGCAAGGAGACTTTCCCGCTACCGGAACCGTTTATGGTCCTGGCCACCCAGAACCCGATCGAGCAGGAGGGGACCTATCCCCTCCCCGAGGCCCAGGTTGACCGGTTTATGCTCAAGCTGGTCCTGGAATACCCCAACAAGAAGGAAGAGCGAGAGATTATGGACCGGATGGCGGTCACCAGTTACCAGTTTCCGGCGGAGTCGGTGATCGATCCTGCCGAGATCCTTAACGCCCGCAAGGTGGTTGACGAAGTCTACATCGACGATAAGGTTAAAGACTACATCCTCGATCTGGTCTTCGCCTCCCGGGAACCGGCCCAGTATAATCTGGATATCGGCAATTATATCCTCTACGGGGCCTCGCCCCGGGCGACCATCTTCCTCACCGTGGCCGCCAAGGCCCACGCCTTCTTAAAGGGTCGAGGCTACGTCACCCCCCAGGACGTGAAGACGGTCGGTCTGGATGTGCTCCGCCACCGGGTAATCGTCAACTACGAAGCTGAAGCCGAAGACCTGACCTCCGAAGACCTGATCGGAAAAATTTTCGACCAGATAGAAGTGCCATAATGAGTTTGAAGTGACTGAAGCTTGAAATACCTAAAATCGCTGCCTATCCCTGTAAGCCTCCGCAGAAGGCGAGACATTGTCAGCTGCGGACGTCAGCCCGTGAAACCAGGCAGACGATAAGCCCGCGCAGCGGGCGAAACACAATTAGCCACGGGCGCAAGCCGGTGGTTTGAGAACGGAGTATTAATTATCAGCCCCCGCAAAGAGCGACACAAAGGGGCATAAAATGGGGCATACATTTTCTCGGGTTCTCCTTCACGTGGTCTTCAGCGCCAAGGACCGGTAGAATAGCCGCTGCCGGAATAGGCCCGGCAAACTCCTGGCCTGCCGAACGGGGATGCACGTAAGGAGGGGATTACGATCATCAAAGCCAAGGCGGTGGATGACCACTTGCAGATGTTAATCGAGATTAAACCCGCGCAATCCCTGTCCGAGATAGTAAGGAAACTAAAGACCAGCTCATTGAAATGGATTCACAAGACTTACCCGAACCTTAAAGACTTCGCCGGGCAGAGCGGCTGCAGCGTATTTTCGGTCAGTCCAGCGGCTCTTCTTACTGTCGTCAGATATATCGAAAATCAGAAAGAACATCATAAGCAATTGCCTTTCTCCGAAGAGTTGAAACTTTTCTTTGAGCGGCGGCGGGTACGCTTTGATCCCGAGCGTTATCTTGATTGATTGGATCCGCGGGAACTTACAGAAACAACCAACAACTTTTAGCGTTAGTCATTTCCAACTTCAGTCACTGCAAAACTCACTCATCTGACCTCAGCCAATATCGATTATGCTCCCGAATGAACTAATCAGAAAAATCCAACGGATCCGGATTCGGACCAATCGGATGGTCAGCGATGTTTTCTCCGGAGAATACCACTCTGTCTTCAAGGGGCGGGGGATGGAATTCGATGAGGTCCGGGAATATCAACCCGGAGACGAGGTCCGGGATATTGACTGGAACGTGACCGCCCGCTTCGGCCGGCCCTTCATCAAGAAGTTCGTCGAGGAACGGGAACTGACCGTGATGCTCCTGGTCGATGCCAGCGGTTCCAGCCAGTTCGGGACCCGGGGCCAGTTCAAGAACGAACTGGCGGCCGAGGTCTGCGCGGTCCTGGCCTTTTCCGCGATCCGAAACAAGGACAAGGTGGGGTTGATCATCTTTACCGACCGGATCGAAAAGTTTGTCCCCCCGGGCAAGGGGAGTCGGCACGTTCTGCGGGTGATCCGGGAGATCCTCTACTTCCGTCCGGAAGGTTTGAAGACCGATATCGAGGAGGCGCTGGGCTTTCTCAACCGGGTGACCCATCGCCGTTCCGTCGCCTTTCTGGTCTCCGACTTCCGCGATGAGGATTTTGGGAAAGCCTTGACCATCGCCGCCAAACGCCACGATCTGATCTCGATTATGATCTCCGACCCCCGCGAACACGAGCTGCCCCCGGCAGGGCTGATCGGGCTCCGGGATGCCGAAAGCGGGGAATTCTTTGAGCTCGATACCTCCCGCCGGTCATTCCGGGAGCGCTATCGGCAAAGAAATCGGGAGGAGGAAGAACGGCTGCTGAAGATCTTCCGAAAAGCCGACGTTGACTGTATCCGGCTGACTACCGGAGAACCCTACGTCACCGCTCTGCGACGGTTCTTTCTCCAGCGGGGAAAGAGGAGACGATAATATGCCCCGAAAAGTAATCACCTTCCTGATGCTTTTCTGCGGCTCCGGCTTCATCGCCGGACTCGCGGCCGGCGCCCGGTTCGAGGTCCGGCTTGACCGCGACCAGGCTCGGGTCGGAGAGCCGATTGACTACACTCTGCGGGTGGAGGCAGCGGAGGATGAATCGGTGGTCTTCCCGGAACCCGCCGGCGGCCGGATCGGCAAACTGGAGATCAATCATTCCTTGCCTGATACCGCGCGAGATGGGGTCCGGGAGAAGAAGTTTGTCTTACAGGGGTTCGAGGCCGGGAGCTTCACCCTTCCCGGACCGGAGGTGACAGTCCGAAAAGAGGACGGGGAAGAGATGGTCCTGGCCGGTCCGGAGCTGGAGATCGAGATTATCAGCGTGCTGGGCGACGAGGGGAAAGACACCGAGATCCGGGAACTCAAGGATCCGATCGGCCTCCCCCGATCCTACCGCTGGATCATCTATCTGCTCAGCGGCGCGGCGGTCCTATTCGCGATCGCCTACTTGCTTTATCGGAAGTTTTTCCGCCGCGGTCCGGTTATTCCGCCCCTGCCAACGCCCAGACCGGCGGGCGAGATTGCCCGAGAAGAACTGGAGCGGATCCGGAAGGCCGACCTCCCCGGCCAGGGACTGGTCAAGGAATACTACAGCCAGGTCTCGGACACCGTCCGCCGCTACCTGGAGAATCGGTTCAGCTTGAAGGCCCCGGAGCGGACCACCGAGGAGTTTCTCCAGGAGATGGCAACCACCAGCCATCTCACCGGAGAACAACAGAATTCGGTCGGGAACTTTCTCGCCGAGTCCGACCTGGTCAAGTTCGCCCGCTACGGCCCGACGGAAAAAGAGATTGCCCAAGTCTTTGCCGCCGCGGTCCGGCTGGTCGAGGAGACTGAGGAAGGTGAACTTCACAGACAGGGACTGCATCACTCTTTAGACCAGGTGGAAAAAGAGACCGGCCAACAGGCAAACGGAGCAGACCGGGCGCAAGAGGAGAGCAAAAACAGATGAGCTTTTCCTTCCAGAACCCCATCTTTCTCTTCGGTCTCCTGATCGGTCCGCTCTATCTCTATCTCCACCTCCGGGCCCGCAAAACGGCCGCGGTCCGGTTCAGCTCTCTGAAGATCGCCAGGGAGATCGCTGCCGGTCCCAGTTCGCCGCTCCGCCACAGCCCGGCCGTGCTCCGTTTCCTCGCTCTGGTCTTTCTGGTCCTGGCCCTGGCCCGACCCCGCCAGGGGATCCGGGAGACCCGGTTCACCACCGAAGGGATCGAGATCGTGATCGCACTCGACGTCTCAACCAGTATGCTGGCCGAAGACTTCAGTTGGGGAGGCCGAAGAAGGAACCGTCTCGAGGTGGCTAAAGAGGTGATCGCACCTTTCATCCGGGACCGGGAGGGGGACCGGATCGGTCTGGTCGTCTTTGCCGGACGGACCTATACCCAATGTCCGCTGACCATTGATTACGGGATTCTCCTCGATCTACTGGAGAAGACGGAGATCGGGATGGTTGAAGACGGAACCGCGATCGGCTCGGCAATCGTCACCGGGCTCAACCGACTCCGGCAGACCGAGGCCCCGAGCAAGATCATCATCCTTTTGACCGACGGCGAGAACAACGCCGGGAAGATCGATCCCCTGACCGCCGCCCGGATGGCGGCGGCCCTGAAAGTAAAGATCTACCCGGTAGGGATCGGCAGCAATCAGCCGGTCCCCTACCCGGCCGCCCGCGACCCCCGGACCGGACGGACCATCTACCAGAACGTACTCATCCCTCTCAACGACCGTTCCTTGACCGAGATCGCTCAAACCACTGAGGGGAAATATTTCCGGGCCGCTGAAACCGGGACCCTGGAGGAGATCTTCCATCTGATCGATCAGATGGAGAAGACCCCGGCCGAATCTATCGTTTACACCGAGTACCGGGAACTCTTCCCCTATCTCCTGGCCGCCGGGCTCTTCTCTCTTTTGGCCGGAGTGGCGCTGGGGAAAACCGTCTTCCGGAGGCTGCCGTGAAGTTTTCCGCGCTCCATCTGGCCTGGCTCTTTTTATGGCTCCCAGTCCTCATCTTTTTCTTTCGTGTCGCCGGACGGCGGCGCCGGAAGGCCGAGGAACTCTTCGCCGACCGTCCGCTCTGGGAACGGCTCCGGTCCGGGGTCAGCGACAGGCGCCGCCGGCTGGAACCGGCGATCCTGCTCACTGTCACCGGGCTGCTGATCTTCTCCCTCCTCCAACCCCGCTGGGGCTACGACTGGCAGGATATCACCCGGAGGGGGATCGACCTGGTGGCGTTAGTTGACACCTCCCGCTCAATGCTGGCCGCCGATGTCGCCCCCAGCCGCCTGGCCCGTGGACGACGGATCCTGGAGGATCTGGCTCGTCGGGTTCGAGGCGACCGGATCGGTCTGGTCGCCTTCTCCGGATCCGCCTTCACCCTCTGTCCGCTCACTCTCGATCAGGGAGCCTTCCGGATGTTCATCAACGATCTCTCCACCGAGACCATTCCCCGGGGGGGGACGGATATCGCGGTCGGGCTTTACAAGGCGATTGCGACCTTCGACCCGAAAGAAGACGGACACCAGGCGATACTCCTGATCTCCGACGGAGAGAACCTGGAAGGCGACTACCGGGCGGCGGCTCAAGCCGCCCAGGAAAAGGGGATCACCATCTTCACAATTGGAGTCGGCACCCCGGAGGGGACCCCGATCCAGCTGGAGACCCCGACCGGGACAACTTACCTGAAGGACCGTCAGGGCAATATCGTGGTCACCCGGCTGGACGAGACTGCGCTCCAGGAGATCGCCCTCTTAACCGGAGGAGCCTACCACCGGGCGGCCCCGGACGGCCGGGAAATCGAACTTATCTACGAAGAGCGAATCGCCCGGATGGATGGTCGGGAGCTGGAAGAGACCCGGAGAAAGATCTACCGCCACCGTTACCAGTTTCCCCTCGCTCTGGCCTGGCTTTTGCTGACTGTCCAATCCCTTTTTGGAGACACTACAGCCAGAGGAAAACGGAAAAGACGGGATCAGGCATTAAAAACCGGTAAAGACTGATGATGAAATCTCGATTCTGGACATTGACGATCCTCTCCGTTCTGGCACTGACCTGCCTGGGCTGGGGAAATCCGGGAGTCTCCCTGGTTGAAGAGGGGAACCGCCTTTTTGCGGAAGGAGATTGGGCCGGGGCGCTGCAACGCTACAACGAGGCTTTATTGGAGTTGCCCGAAGCTCGAGAGATCCTCTATAATATTGGTGGCGTCCACCATCAGCAGGGCGATTTAGAGAACGCCGCCGCTCTCTACAAGTCGGTTTTGGAGTCACCGGAACCGGAATTAGCCGCCCGAGCAGCCTATAACCTGGGCAATACTCTCTTCCGTCAGGAGGATTACGGACCAGCGGCCGAAGCCTACAAGACCGCGCTCAAGCTAATGCCCGAAGACGAAGACGCCGGCTACAACTACGAACTGGCCCGTCGTTTCGCCCTTCAGCCGCCACCACCGGAACCGGAGCCAAAGCCGGACGATCAAAAACAGCAGGAAGAAGAAGAGAAAGAAGAACAGGAGAAAGAGCAAACCCCTCCCGGACCCGAAGACCAGGAAGAAGACGCTCAGGAAGAAGAGGCAGAGAGCCAAACTTCCTCCCCGGAAGAAGGGCCAGAGGAAGAAGAGCCTCCTCCCCCCCAACCCGAGGAAGGAGAGATGGACCCGGAAGATCTGGAGCGATTACTGGACGCGATGCTGGCCGAAGAAGAGGAACAGCGGGCCGAGATGCGGGAGAAGGAACAGGGAAAAATGGAAGAGGTGGAGAAGGATTGGTAGGAGTCAGGAGCCGGAGTGTATTCTGAATCCTGTATTCTGTATTCTGCATTCTCAACTTAGGTTACATTTGAACTATGCACCGACTGCTTAAAATATTCTTGCTGGTTTTTGTGCTGGGTCGGACGGCGGTTGGGGCGGAGGAGATCTCTTTTACTGCCTCGGTTGACCGCACGACCATCTCCCGACTCGACCAGCTGACTTACACCCTGACCATCGAGGGGGCCCGGGACGCCCATCCCGTCCTCCCCGAGATCCAAGGATTTGAAGTTGCCGGAAGTTTTTCCAGTACCAATTTCTCCCTGATCAACAACCAGACTCGGATCAGCCAGGCGATCAGCTACACCCTGATCCCCTTGGGAACCGGGGAATTTAACATCCCCTCATCCCGACTGTCTTACGGTGGAAAGACCTACCTGACCCGGCCGGTCCGGGTCAAGGTGGTGGACGGTCCGGCTCCGGCAGCGACGCTCCCCGCCTCCGCATCCGCTGCTCCGCCCCGGGGAGAAAAGCCAGCGGGGGCAGCCGATCCGGCAGCTCGGGCCGCGTCCCAGCTTTTCATTACCACCGAGGTGGACCGGGAAGAGGCTTACGTCAACCAGCAGGTTACCCTGACCTTTAAACTTTATCGGAGACTTAGAGTCGCCAATCTCGGCTACTCCCCGCCCCCAACCACCGGGTTTATCGAAGAGCAGCTGGGAGACGAAAAGGAATATCATCAGATCCGGGACGGTCTCCGTTATGAAGTCATCGCGATCGCCCGAGCGGTCTTCCCGATCAGCTCCGGGGAGCTGACCATCGGATCGGCGGAATTAAAAGGAGAGATCCTGGTTCCCCGGCAAAACCGGCGGATGACTCCTTTCGGCTTCGACGATTTCTTTGGCGGGGCCTTTGCTGATCATCAACCGTTCATCCTTCGCTCGGAGCCGATCTCCCTCACTGTCAAGCCGCTGCCCCGGGAAGGCCAACCGGCGGATTTCCGGGGCGCGGTCGGACAGTTCAATCTTCAAGTCTCGGCCTCGCCCTCCTCAGTCCGGGTCGGCGAACCGATCACAGTGACTATGTCAATAACCGGCCGGGGGAAGCTGGATGACGTCACTCCCCCGGAAATTCCGGCCGGCGAACAGTTCCAAACCTACTCCCCCGAGGTGGAGACCCGGAAGGCCATCCGCAACGGGCAACTGGGAGGCGAGAAAATCTTCAAGCAGGTCTTGATCCCCCTGACCGACGAAATCCGGGAAATCCCTCCGGTCTCCTTCAGCTACTTCGACCCTGAGCGGGGGGATTACCGAACCCTGACCGACAAACCACTGGCGATCGAGGTCACTGCCGCGCCCGGCGGGGAGACCCTGCAGCTGGTCGAGGAAGCCCGCGGACGGTCCGGAGGTGGAGAGATCCGGCTTTTGACCCGGGACATCCTCCATATCCAGAACAACCCCGGACATCTCTTCCCCCGCGGACGACCCTATTACCAAAGCCGCCCCTTCCAGGCGGCGATCCTCCTTCTCCCGCTGATTCTCCTGGCGGCCTGGGGAATCTCCGTCCGGAAGGATAAACTCAAGGGGGATGTCATCTACGCCCGCCAGGTGGGGGCTTCCCGGACGGCTCGAAAGAGGTTCCGAAAGGCCCGGAAACTGCTGGCGGCAGGTGAGAAAGAACTCTTCTACGCGGAAGTCCACCGGGCCTTTAACCGCTACTTAGGGGACCGATGCCGGATCCCGGCGGGCGCGGTCTGCAGCGAACTGATTGCCGGCAAACTGGAGACAGCCGGCGGTTCCGCCGACCTCCGCGATGAGATCTACGACTGCCTGGCTACCTTTGACCGGGTTCGATTCTCCGGTGCCGCATCCCGGCCCGAAGAGATGAAAACTTTTCTCGACCGGGTAGAGAACCTGGTCGGCAGACTGGAGAAAATCAAGATCAGGTGAAATGAAAATACCGCTTCTGACATTCCTTCTCTCCGGACTCCTCCTCCCCTCCGCCGGCCGGTGCGGAATTGAACGGGGACAGGTTACCGCTATCTTCCAGGGGGCCAATACCCACTACGAAAACGGTGATTACTCCCGGGCGGCCACGGAGTACCTCCGCATCCTGGAGGGGGGTTGGGAGAGCGCGCCACTTTACTATAATCTGGGCAACGCCTACTTCAAGCAGAACCGGCTGGGCCCGGCGATCCTCCAATACCGGAGGGCTCTCAACCTCGCCCCCCGGGACCCGGAGATCAACAAAAACCTCGAGTACGCCCGAGGCGCGCTGAAAGATGACATCACCGCCCTGCCGGTTTCCGCCTGGAACCGGGCGGGGCAGACCGTAGCCGGCTGGCTCTCCCGGGGGGAATGGATCGGGATCAGCGCCGCCCTCTATGGACTGGCTCTGCTCTGGTTGCTGGGAACGGTCATCTTCCGGCCGCTACGGAAGATCTCGCCGGGGATCCTCAAGACTATCCTCCCCGCCCTGTTCCTGAGCCTGGCCCTGACCCTTCTCGCCCGATCCTACTACCGGACCCCGCGGGCGATCATCCTCGAACCGGAGGTCGCGGTCCGCTACGGCCCCCAGGAGACCGATGCCGCCGCCTTCAACCTCCACGAAGGGACTGAGGTCCGGGTGATCCGGCAACAAAACGGCTGGCACCAGGTCGCCCTCCCCGACGGCACCTCCGGCTGGCTCCCCGCCAAGTCCCTGGGGATGATTTAACCTAAATTGAGCGATTCTATGCGGCGAACTGCACCAATCTTTTGAGTCCT
>CAYXKT010000047.1:0-18365 GCA_964465735.1 uncultured bacterium | reverse complement strand
CGTTCGGACGCAAAATATTGGTGCAGTTCGCCGCATAGAATCGCTCAATTTAGGTTTTAATTAGTGTCTGAACGAAAACTTTACCAACCGGGTCATTTTCAGGAAAGACAACAGAGCGATCTGTTTGATTTGCGATGAGATTGTTTCGTCACTTCCTTCCTCGCAATGACAAATTCTGTCTGCCGAATCTTACAGACCCCTGATCAAAGCGGAAAATTCCGGTTCCGCGCGGATAGCTTCCAGATCCGAATCGCTGAGTATAAACTCCCGATCGACAAACCCCTTCTCCACGGCTTTTTTTAAACTGGCAATCGCCGCCGATTTCTCGCCTCTCTGGGCTTGAATACAGGCCAGATTATAATAAGCCGGGCCGTAATCCGGTTCCAGATCGATCGCCTGGAGCAAGCTCTCCTCCGCCTCGGAATACATCTTCTTTCGGTTATAGACTGCCCCCAGGCTGACATAGGCCTGGTAATAACTCCCCTCCAGGGACAATGTCTTCTGGAAATAATCTATCGCCTGGTCCCACTCCTCCAGCCTGACCATAACCGACCCCAGGGCGAAATTGACCTGGGCCAGTTCCGGGTTGGCGATGTTGATCTCCCGGTAAACTCTCTCCGCCCGTTCCCAGTCCCCCGATTGATAATAAGAGAAGCCGAGATAAAAGTTGGCCGCCAGGTTAAACGGATCCCGGGTCAGGACCCGCCGGAAATCTTCTTCCGCCTTGTCTTTCTCGCCCAGCTTGAGATAAACCAGTCCCAGGTTGTTGCGGGCGAAGATATTATCCGGCTCCAATTTCAGGGCCTGGAGCAGGTTGTCCCGGGCCAGGGCAAAATCTCCTAATTTAAAAAAGGTTATCCCCAGGTTGTTATAGGCCCGGGCATTTCCCGGGTCTAGAGTAATCGCCTCCCGGAACTGGACTATGGCTTCCTGATAAAACCCCCGAATTCCCAGCATAACCCCCGACATCAGATAGGGGTTTTGATAATGGAGATGATCCTTGTACATTATGCTGACATCCTCGAGCAGGACCAGGTAATCATCGAGGTTGATCAGAGCCACGGCGAGAACATCCCGGTCGATGACCACGGTGATCGGAAAGATATCGGAGGTCGGACCGGGAGCGGCTTCATCCCACTCCCGGATGGAGGATTGCGAGTAGGCATCTTCATACTCTTCCAGCTTCCGGCGGGATTCTTCCTGGTAACGCTGAAAAATTTCCTCTCGGCCGATCTCCGGCCCCACTGCTGCATAAAGCGGGCCGTCCGAAGCCCGAAGAGGAGTCACGGCCGGGGATATTTCCACTAATTTTTGATCCCTCTGGACTTCAGGAACCGCCTTCGCGTATCGCTTCCAGAAATTGTAGGCCTTGCCCGCCTGGCCCTGGGCCTGGTAGATCCGCGAGATATAGAGATCATTCTCGGCCGGCGGACGGCAACCGGCCAAGGCGAGCAGGATCGCGGTCAGAAGAGAGAAACGGTAGAGGAATATGCTCATCATCTCACCAGCGGGCACTGACCCGGTTCAAGAGCGCCTTCTTATTCCCCATAAAGACCAACCGACCGGGAAGGAGCAAAATTTGATCGAACCCGCTCAAGTCGGCGGGGTTTCTCCGAAAATAGATCCGACTCCACTCCCCGGTGGGATCCAGGTCTTTTTGTATTGTCACCCGGGGGGAGAGAAGGAGAAATTTCATCTCCGGATACTCTCCGGTCATCCCCATCAGCATCTCCCGATTTAAGGGGAGGCGGACCGCTCTCCGATTTCCGTACCAACTCACCTCGGCCGGGATATCGGTTACCACCAGCTCCTCTTCCCGAATCAGGGTTTTAAGATACTCCAGACTATTGAGCGTCTCAGAGCGCAACGAGTCGGGAAAGACCCGGCCGTAAAATATGGGGAGGCAATTGACAATAATCAAGGAAGCAGTCAGCGAACCGGAGAGAAATCTTCTCCGGGGGCCGAAACGCTCCTGGAGAGAAAAGAAGAATTTGACCCCGAAAATAATCATCAGGGGCAAAACCGGGATCAGGATCTCCGGCCGCTGTCGAAGAAAGACGAACCAGAGACCACCGGCCGCCAATAACAACCCCGAGAATAGACGCTGTTCTCGGAGTTTCTTGTGGCGAAGGCGGTAAAAAAACGAACCCCAGAAGAGAAGGGCGAGGAAGTTACCGGAAAGAGTCAAACCCTCCCGATAGAGCAGCGAAAAGCCCTGATGGATTTTGCCGATCGCCAAAGAGATGGGAAGAGAGAAGGCGGAAAGGGAAAACCCGAACAGACCGTCGGCAAGCCGGCCGGGTGAAAGTACGGTGGCGGATTTCCAGTAATAGTCCAGGTAAATCAATAATGAGTGGCGTCCGCCGACAAGTTGCCCGATCAGCCAGGGGGAGATAGCCAGCAGGAAACCGGCCACCAGGATCCCCCACTCTCTCCAGCGCTCCCGGCCTTTCTGGGTGATTGCCAGATAGAGAACTGTCGCGACCAAAAAACCAGAGAAAGAAAAGTCGGCCAGGAATCCAACACCCAGAACTACCCCGCCCAACCTGGCAAACCACCTGGGGGGAAGGGCTTCTCGAACATAAAGAATCAGGACCAGCAAGAAGACCAAAAAAGTGGTGGGCAGTCCGCTGATCGCGGAGCGGAGCAAGATCGGGTTGGTAAAAGTAAAGAGAAAGACAAAGAGGGCGGTCTTCTTCGGCAGGATTCTCCGGGCCAGACCATAGGTAAGCAACGCGGCCGCCAGAAAGAATAAGCTCCCGGCAACAACCGCGGAGTTGTCGCTAAACCCTCCGAAATTTAAAAACACCGCTTGAATCCAGGGATAAAGCGGGGGAATCAACGACAAGGAATAAAGCTCCCCCCCTCTGGGCATATTCAAAAATAGCGGACGGATAAATTCACCCGGTGAATCTCCACCAAAGGCAATCTCTCGGCCCCGCGCGGCAATCTCCATCGCTTCTTCCTCGACCAGACCCCGAAAATGGAAAAGATAAAAAACAAAAAAGACCCCGGCCAGCAAGATCGCCCAGAAGATAATTTCCTGCCAGAACTTAAACAGGGCGTCAGCCCTTTCTCTCCGAGTACCGTAATCCCGACGAGAAGACCGTCGCCGGCGGCCGGTTTGAATGTGTCTCTCAGATTGCGATTGAAATAAATGCATCGCCGTAAAGATCCAGGCTTGGGGGAAGATTATAGACTCGGAAAGCTGAAAAACATAATACCCATTTTTATCACAAGAGTCTATACGACAAACCCGGCAACTGGGGGATTAGTGGCTCACTTCATTTGCCCGGTCAGGCAGGGTGGGCAGAGTTATTTCAAACTTCGTTCCCCGCCCCAACCGGGAACGGACCTCGATGGTTCCCTGATGGTTATCGACGATATCCCGGCAGATGGAAAGCCCCAATCCGGTACCCAGGCGGGTATTGCCGTGAGAATAAGTAATGAAAGGCTCAAATATCTTCTTAATCAGCTCCGGCGGGATACCCGGTCCGTTATCGGAGACGGTAAGTTTAATCCGGCCGGGTTCCCGATTCAAGCCGATTTTCAAAACTCCCCCGTTTTTCATCGCGTTCTTGGCGTTAAGGACCAGGTTGAATATCAGCTGCTGAATCTGAGAGACATTGATCCGGATGGGGGGGACCTCCTCCATCCGG
Source organism: uncultured bacterium (assembly GCA_964465735.1). Taxonomy (GTDB): domain Bacteria; phylum Auribacterota; class Erginobacteria; order Erginobacterales; family Erginobacteraceae; genus Erginobacter. Next base: position 14,706 of record CAYXKT010000047.1, on the reverse strand, counting down.
ATTTTAAGAGAAATATTTTTCCCAGAGAGCACCCCTTTTAACAGGCGGGCACAACCCTCCACCAGTTCCTTCGGATCGGCCAGCTCATAGGGGTTATCGGGCTTACGGGAAAAATTCAAAAGCTGCCGGGTAAGCCCGCTACCTTCCCGGGCCACCTTGGCCGCTATAGCGATAATTCTATCCTTAGCGCATAGGTCAGAATAATCCAGGGCCAATTCGGATTCGCATTGGAGAATAGTAAAGAGGTTATTCAACTCGTGGGCCAGTCCGGCCGCCATCTGCCCGAGATCCTCGAATTTCTGAGCCCAGAGCAGGCTCTTTTCCAGCTTAACCTTCTCCGTCACATCAGAGATAAAAGAAAGAATGCCAATTATCTTTCCTTCCGCGTCCCGAAGAGGCGTGTTCTCCCGATCGGCGTAACCAATAGTGCCATCTTCTCTCTGGTAAGGCACCCGAGGTTTCTGAATACACCGACCTCGAAGAGCCGCCTGAAGATCGTCGGCGATCCCGTTCTCCTTCAGATGGGGGAAGAGAGAAAGAACATTTTTTCCCAGAACTCGATCACGAGGTAAACGGGAGAATCCTTCCTGAATTTTGTTCCAGCAGACAATGTTAAATTTCGGATCAAGGACCACCACGCCACTTTGGACATTGTCAAAAATCAAAGGCGTTAATTGCCCTACCATCTCGACCGTCAAATTATTTTCTTTAATAACTCCTTCCATAGTCAATAATCTCCGGCATTTTGATAATTAGGGTCTGAACGAAAGCCTCAAATCACTTAGACTTTGTCATTGCAAGCAACGAAGTGAGGAAGCAATCTCATCACCCAATAATCAGATTACTTCGTCGCCCCTCCCCGCAATGACCTGGTGTCCGGGGCTTTCATTCCGACACTAATTAAACAATTCACAACTTCAATCCAATTCCAGAGCCTGCAATTACCGTGCCAGAATTATTACTTTGGCGACCGGCGATACTCCGGGGCGGATAATCCCGTTTAACTGTAATTTTATTTACTTGTTAATCAAGGAGTTACAGCTGGAGTGGTCGGCCGCGACCCGAAGATCGCTAAATTGTTCGTGAAAATAAATTTTCACGAAAATGTTCCATAACCGCACAGCTGATACAAAATGGAACAGGGTGATTATCCGGACTCAGCATCTGGAGTCTCGCAACCCTCCTTCCCCACTGGACATAATTAGAGATTATCCTGCAAAAACCGGGGATACGGATTAGGCGGAAAAACATTCCCTGACCGGGCGGAAAGAACGGCGGTGGATGGGGGTAGGGCCGCGCTCGGCCAGAGCGGCCAAATGGAGGCGAGTTCCGTAGCCCTTGTGGCGAGCAAATCCGTAAGCCGGGTAAAGTCGGTCAGCCTCAACCATTATCCGATCCCGGGTTACCTTGGCGATGATCGAGGCGGCGGCGATCGAGACCGAAGCTTCTTCGCCCCGGATCAGACTCCGTTGGGGGATATCCGTGCCTGGAAGAAAGAGAGCGTCGATTAAGAGGGCCGCGGGGGTAACCGGGAGGTCGTTCAGGGCGCAGAACATCGCCTTCCGGGTCGCTTTTAGGATATTGATCCGGTCAATCTCTTCCGGACCGACGATCCCGACCCCGATCGCGGATCCGGGAAGATCCTGAAGGAATTCAAAAGCCGCCTCCCGGCGGGCGGGGGTGAGTTGCTTGGAGTCGCGCAGGGCGACTGGATAACAACTCTCAGGGGGGAGGATAACCGCCGCCGCCACCACCGGTCCGGCCAGCGGGCCCCGGCCGGCCTCATCAAAACCAGCAACCGGGACCTGGCCTAAAGAGGCATAAAGATACTCCCACTGGAGCATCTCCGGAGGAACCGAAAATACTGGAGGAGAGAGAGGAGACTCGTCAGAGGCTGAAACCGGGCTTAAGCTGAAGCCGGGGTCCACTTCCGCTCCTTGACCCGGGCTTTCTTCCCTTTCTTCTCTCTCAAGTAGTAGAGCTTGGCCCGACGGACTCGACCCCGACGGACCACATCAATCCGGGCGATCCGAGGGGAATGAAGTAGAAATACTCTCTCCACCCCCATCCCGGCGGACACCCGCCGGACGGTGAAAGATTCCCTGATTCCGGAGGACCGGCGGGCGATGCAGATCCCGGTAAAGATCTGGATCCGCTCCCGCGCATCCTCGATGATCTTGACGGAGACATTAAGTGTGTCGCCGACCTGGAATTGGGGGATATCGGTTTTCAGCTGTTCTTTCTCAATTTTCTCGATTACGTTCATATTCCTTCCTTCCTTGTCATTTCTTCCAGCCACTGCTTTTCCTCGGTGTCCGGTGGATACTTATCCAACAGATCGGGCCGACGCCGCAGAGTAAGCCTCAGGGCCTCCCGTCGCCGCCAGCGAGCCACTTCTTCGTGGTCACCGGAGAGCAATACCGCCGGCACCAACATATCCCGGTACTGTTCCGGCCGGGTATATTGCGGATACTCCAACCGGCCCCGGGCGAATGTTTCTTCAACCACCGATTCCGGGGCTCCAAGAACCCCGGGAATCAACCGGATTACACTATCGGCCACGGCCAGAGCCGCCAGCTCCCCGCCGGTCAGGATATAATCCCCCATCGAGATTTCCTCGTCAACCAGGAAATCACCCACCCGTTCGTCAATACCCTCATAACGCCCGGCAATCAGGATCAGGTGCCGCTCCCGGCTGAGCCGCCAGGCTGCCGCCTGGTCAAAAAGCTTTCCCCGGGGGGTCAGCGAGATTACCCGGGTCAGTTCGGTCCTCAAATCCTCCACCGCGGCGAAGAGGGGCGGGGCTTTCAGGACCATCCCGGCTCCGCCGCCATAGGGTCGGTCATCGGCGGTCCGATGGCGGTCAGGGGTATAATCTCGCAGATTAACTACCCGAATATCCGCCAGATTCTGCTCGCCCGCCCGCTTGAGAATGCTCTCCCCGACATACTCCGCGCAGACTTTCGGGAAGAGTGTGACGATATCTATCCGCACTGACTAATCCCTTCTCCGGCCCAGCGAGACCGGGGATGATTTTTAATATTCTTCGGGCGGGGTGTAATCTCCGTCAAACTCTCCAGGCTGCCCGGTCTCGGGTTCCTGATCTTCCTCGACGATCTCCAGCATCGCCCGCATACCGGTCTTGGCGGCAGTGGCGTTGACCAGGGTCCGGATGGCGTTGATGGTCCGGCCTTTCTTCCCGATCACCTTCCCCACATCCTCTTTACGGACCCGGAGTTCGAAGACAATGGTACTCTCGCCGTCAATCTGGGTCACGTCGACATTTTCCGGAAAATCAACAATCGACTTCACGATGACTTCAATCAGATGCTTCATTCCTTCTCCCTCCTGCCGATCGGCGGCAGATATGTTCTCCGCCCTGCCCGGAAACCGGGCAGGTCAAACCCCGGCAATTCAGATCCCTAATCTTTTAAAGATCTGTCCAACCGTCTCTGAAGGCCGAGCTCCCTGCTGGAGCCAGTAACGGGCCCGTTCACTGTCCACCACGGCCGCTTCCTGGCCGCGGACCGGATCATAATGTCCGATTTTCTCGATAAACCGTCCGTTACGCGCTTTGCGCGAATCGATAACGACTAACCGGTAGTGGGGCTGTTTCTTCCCCCCTTCCCTTCTTAATCTGATTACAGCGGCCAATTGACACCTCCTATGGATAACTTTCTTTTGCGAGATCCCCCCATCTTCGTCATCATCTTTTTCATTAACTTAAATTGTTTCAACAACTGGTTGACTTCAGCAACACTGGTCCCGCTACCTCGGGCGACTCGATTTCTCCGACTGCCATTGATAATATCCGGCCGAGCCCGCTCACCGGGGGTCATCGAATCGAGGATGGCTTCCATCCGCGACATCCGGGAGGAGCCATCCTCCAGCCCCGGCATCCCGGCCGGGAGCATCCCGGCAATCGATTCCCAGGAACCGATCTTTTTCAGTCCCCGGAGTTGTTGGCGAAAATCCTCCAGATCAATCGAGGCTTTCTTCCATTTCTTCTCCCACTGCTCAGCCTCCTTAAAATCGACAGCGGCCTGGGCCTTCTCGGCCAGGCTGACGATATCTCCCATCCCGAGAATCCGGGAGACGATCCGCCCGGGATCAAAGGAGACCAGGTCCTCCGGCTTCTCCCCCACCCCAACCAGCTTGATCGGTTTTCCGGTCACCGACCGCAGAGAGATGGCCGCCCCACCCCGGGCATCTCCGTCGAGCTTGGTCAGGATCGATCCGGTGATCTCAACCTGCCGGTTGAAATTCATCGCGACATTGACTGCGTCCTGCCCGGTCATCGCATCAAGGACCAACAGTGTCTCGTCGGCTTTGATCTTCTTTCCGATCTCCCTGATCTCGTCCATCATCTCCCCGTCAATATGCAGACGGCCGGCGGTATCAACAATCACCACGGAGATGCTCCGAGAGCGGGCATACTCTATCCCATCAGCGATTATTTTCAAAGGAGAATTTCCCTGGCCGAGAAAGGTTTCGACTTCAATCTTTTCTCCCAGGACCTTCAGCTGCTCGGCGGCGGCCGGACGTCTCCGGTCAGCCGCCACCAGAAGCGATGAAAGTTGACGCTCCCGTTTAAGATAAGATGCCAACTTGGCGGCAGCGGTGGTCTTACCCGCGCCCTGCAGACCGGCCAGAAGGATAATCGACGGATCCCTGGAAAGGTTCAATGCACTGTCAGGGGCAGTCATAAACTCCACCAGCCGGTCGTGAAAGATCTTGACGAACTGCTGACCGGGTTTGAGACTTCTTAAGACCTTCTCGCCCCGAGCGTCCTGGCCGATATTTTCCATTATCTCTCTGACCACCCGGTAATGGACATCGGCATCGAGCAGGGCCAGCTTGATCTCCCGCAGGGCCCGGGATATATTCTTTTCGTTCAGGCTTGCTTCACCCCGGATCTGCTTGAAGATGTCCTGAAATTTTTCAGAGATTCTCTCAAACATAAATTAGTTCCCTCCTTCCTCTGTTTTCGGGGAAGAAGACTGCGTTTCCGCTCCCCCGATGGAGACAGACACCGGATCTTCGGGCACTCTCTGCACGCTCGCTCCCAGAGCGGTGAGTTTTTCTACCATATTTTCGTAGCCCCGGTCGAGGTGATAGACCCGGCGGACGACCGTCCGGCCCCGGGCGGCCAGACCGGCCAGGATCAGAGCGGCCGAGGCCCTCAGATCGGAAGCCATCACCTCCGCCCCGGAGAGCTCCCGACCACCCCTCACGATCGCTACCGGTCCTTCCAGGGAGATCTCTGCCCCGAGGCGATTGAGTTCAGCAATGTGCATAAACCGTTCGGGATAGACTTTCTCAATGATCACACTGATCCCGTCCACGGTAGAGAGAAGAGCCATCATCTGGGCCTGGAGATCGGTGGGAAACCCCGGGTAAGGAAGGGTGGTGATATCCACCGGATAAAGTTTGCCTTCCCGGCACAGTGAGATATTCTCCTTGCCCCGGCTGATGGTGAGACCCATCGCCTCCAACCGCTCGAGGGGAGCGTTCAGATGGTCGGGCCGGGCTCCCCGGAGTGAGATCTCGCCGCCGGTCAGCGCCCCGGCAATCAGGTAAGTGCCGGTCTCGATCCGGTCGGGGATAACGGTATATTCGGCTGGATGAAGATCTTTTCCCCCTTCAACAATGACCCGGGGCGAACCGGCCCCGGAGATCCGCCCCCCCATCCGGTTGATAAACCCGGCCAGGTCGATCACTTCCGGCTCGCAGGCCGCCCCGACAATGGTCGTAATACCGGTGGCCGCGGTAGCTGCCAGCAGGCAGTTACAGGTCGCCCCGACGCTGGAACCAAAGCGGCCGCCAAGGTAGATCTCTCCCCCTTTCAAACCTCCCGCCCGGGCGTTAACATAACCGTGCTCGATAGTGACCCGAGCCGACAGCCCCTCCAACCCCTTGAGGTGAAGATCGATCGGGCGGGGTCCGATCACGCAGCCACCGGGAATGGAGACCCGGGCTCGCCCCAACCGGCCGAGCAACGGCCCCAGGACCAAAACCGAGGCCCGCATCTTTCGCACCAGGTCATAGGGGGCGGCACAGTCAGAGAGATCGGCGGCGTCAATCTCCAGGGTATGCGGCCCCGTCCAACCACAGCGGACCCCGAGATAGCGAAAGATCTGGAGCATCGTCTCAATGTCGCGGAGCCGGGGGACCCGGTTGATGATCGACTTCCCGGGCGCTAACAAAGCCGCCGCCATAATCGGGAGGGCCGCGTTTTTGGCCCCGCTGATCTCGATCTCTCCCCGCAGGGGGAACCCTCCGATGATTTCTATGTTGTCCATATTGTCTGTAACGACTTAGTGTCTGAACAAAAATTTCAAAAGCCAGGCCATTGGATTGGGAAGAGGGACACCGAAGCAATCTGTTTAGTCTGTGATGAGATTGCTTCGTCACTTTGTTCATCGCAACGACAGATTAGCGCCTATTACGTCGAGAACACTACACTAACCGGGTAATTTCCCTCTTCTCCTGAAGACCGCCACCCGATCTCGGCCACAGTAATCTTGCAGCAGTTCAATAAATTCCAGACCTCCCGTACCGCTGCCGGTCATTACGGATACCGAAGGTTCAATGATCGGATCGGCTGGGCCGGCCAGCTCTCGGACCGCCGCGCCCTGGGCCGCCCCGATCTCGATCAAAAGCTCCCCCCCGGGCCGGAGGTATTCGGGCGCTTCCGCGATTAACCGCCGGATCACCTCCAGACCATCTCCCCCCCCCTCCAGGGCGAGACGGGGTTCAAAACCCCGAACCTCTAAAGGCGCGGAGTTGAATTCCTCCCGGCTCAGATAAGGCGGGTTGGAGACAATCAACGAAACCGGCTTCTCAATACAGTCGGCCCAGGGAGCAAAGAGATCCCCCTGGCGAAAATCCATCCGCCCGTTTAGGCCCAGCTGAATCGCGTTCTCCCGGGACAAGGCGAGAGCGAGCGGGGAGATATCGGAGGCCCCGACCCGGATATCGGACCGCCCCCGGGCCAGGGCGAGAGCGATCGCCCCCGAGCCGCAGCCGATCTCGATCACTTCCGCCGCCACCTCTCCACTATCCAGAAACTGGAAGGATCTTTCGACCAGAAGTTCGGTCTCCGGTCGGGGGATCAGAGCCCGGTGATCGACGGACAGCACCAGGTCGTGAAAACCGGCCCAGCCCCGGATATAGGAGAGCGGGCAACGGGAACGGCGCAGCGCGCACAGTTGCGAAAAACGCTGGTATTCCCGCGAACTGAGATTCCCATCCCGGTCCAATCGTATTCGCCAGGGTTCAACCCCCAGGCAATCAGCGAGAAGATTTTCCGCGTCACGCCGAGGATTCTCCACCCCGGCGGCGGCCAGCGATACCTCACCTTCCCGGAGGACTTCCCCGATCGACGGCTTTGAATTAACGGTGAAAATTTCTGCCAATGTTTGCGGCATTGAAACTCCGATACTTGTGCCGCCGGCTGGAAGGGCTCCGATCCCGATCCCGATAGCGATTAGCCCACAGGCAGGGGGTAACTTCAGGCACTTTTAACTTTGAACTTGATACTCCCCTCCAACCTCTTCTTCCGATCCCACTGCTGGAGATGATCCACCAGTTCGTCAAGCTCGCCGTTGAGGATTGCTTCCAAGCGGTGGAGAGTTAAGCCGATCCGGTGGTCGGTGACCCGGTTCTGGGGAAAGTTGTAGGTGCGGATCTTATCGGAACGGTCGCCGCTCTTGACCTGAGCTTTCCGTTGCCGGGAAAGTTCCGCCTCCCGTTCCTCCTCCATCTTCTGATAGATCCGGGCACGGAGAACCTTGAGGGCGGCGGTCTTGTTCTTCTGCTGGGATTTCTCGTCCTGACAGGAGACCACCAGGCCGGTTGGTATATGGGTAATCCGGATCGCGGAATAGGTGGTATTAACCGACTGCCCGCCGGGACCGGAGGAACAGAAGCGGTCAATCCGCAGATCCTGGGGATCAAGCTCCACCTCAACATCCTCAACTTCCGGCAAAACCACCACTGTAGCCGCCGAGGTATGGACCCTCCCCTGGGTCTCGGTCTCCGGGACCCGCTGGACCCGATGGACACCGCTTTCGTGCTTCAATAACTTGTAGGGCTCCTCCCCTGAGACACTAAACACAACTTCCTTCAAACCGCCCTGGCCCGAAGAGTGAGTATTGAGGCTTTCCACGGTCAGACCCCGGGCTTCGGCGTAGCGGGTGTACATCCGAAAGAGATCGAGAGCAAAGAGCGCCGCTTCCTCCCCCCCGGTCCCGGAACGGATCTCGACAATGATGTTTCTCTCGTCGCGCTCGTCCGGAGGAAGAAGCAAAGCCTCACATTGCTCGCCTAATCGGTCTCGCTTTGCCTCCAGTTCCTCGATCTCGGCTTCGGCTAACTCTCTGAGTTCCGGGTCTTCCCCCTCAGTCCCGGCAATCTCCCGGTTTTCTTCAATCTGCTTGCCGACCGCCTGATAGAGACGGTAAGAGGAGACCAGTTTATCCAGGCGGCCGTACTCCCGGCTCAGCCGGGAAAATCGGCGGGGAGTTTTCGCGGTCTGAGGGTCAGAGAGCTGCCCCTCAATTTTTTTCCGCTCCCGGGCCGATGACTCCAGAAGTTCAGCAAAATTCTCCCGGAAATAAAGGTCGTCAAAGGAAGAGGCGGTTGGCTCAGAGGACATAATCGTTCTATAGCAGGGCCGTAAGCCGCCAACGGCAAGGCGGCTGAGAGGGGTCGAGAAGTGAGAACAGAATGGGAAAAGATTATTCCATCCCGTACTTGCGCTTAAACCGCTCAACCCGGCCTTCGGTATCCAGGTACTTCTGCTTCCCGGTATAAAACGGGTGGCACTGGGAACAGACCCCGACTTTGATATTCTGCTTGGTCGAGCGGGTCCGGATGGTCGCCCCGCAGGCACAGACAATCGTCGTCTCGGAATATTCCGGGTGAATTTTCGCTTTCATAGTATGTCTTCTCCGAAAAAATAGTTTTTGGCAAACTTATCTCAATGACTGATGCTCAAGAAATAATCTAACCGGTATTTGGGCAATTTTCAATGTTTTTCTCGGGCACGGACGGACGGATCCCTCCCAAGCAGCCGGTTCTGATGATCTTACCAGTGGAGAGACCGCTCTGCTCACCACTACTCAGGCATTGAGGGACATTAAGAATTCAGCATTGGTCTTGGACTTCTTCAGCTTGGAGAGGAGCAGTTCCATCGCCTCCACCGCCGGCATCGTGCTCAATGCCTTGCGTAACAGCCAGATCCGGCTCAGCTCTTCGGGATGGAGCAGAAGATCCTCTTTGCGGGTCCCGGATCTCTCGATGTTGATCGAGGGATAGATTCTTTTTTCGGTCAGCTTCCGGTCGAGGTTGATCTCCATATTTCCAGTACCCTTGAACTCCTCAAAGATCACCCCGTCCATCTTGCTCCCGGTCTCGATCAAGGCGGTGGCGAGGATAGTCAGACTTCCGCCCTCCTCGATGTTTCGAGCGGCACCAAAGAATTTCTTCGGCTTGATCAGGGCGCTCGACTCGATCCCCCCGGAGAGAACCTTCCCGGAGTGGGGCTGCAGGGTATTATAGGCTCGGGCCAGGCGAGTGATACTGTCGAGAAGTATAACCACATCCATCCCGTGTTCGACCAACCGTTTGGCTTTCTCGATCACGATCTCCGCCACTCTCACGTGCCGGTCCGGGGTCTCATCGAAGGTGGAGGAGATCACCTCGGCGTTATGGACCGAACGTTGAAAGTCGGTCACCTCTTCCGGACGCTCATCGATTAAAAGCACGATCAGTTTAACTTCCGGATTGTTGAGGACAATGGCGTTGGCCAAACCCTTGAGGATCATCGTCTTCCCGGTCCGGGGCGCGGCCACGATCAACCCCCGCTGCCCCTTGCCGACCGGGGTCAGCAGGTCCATCACCCGCATCGAAATATCCTTATTCGAAGACTCCAGGATCAACCGTTCCTCGGGATAGAGCGGGGTCAGGTTGTCGAAATGGGTCTTCTGCTTCGAGACCCCGGGGGGGAGATAATTGATCGCTTCCACTCTGAGCAGGGCAAAGAAACGCTCCCGGGCCTTGGGGCTACGGATCTGGCCGGAGACAGTATCTCCACTCTTGAGTTCGAACTTCCGAATCTGGGAGGGCGAGATGTAGATATCCTCGGTACAGGCCTGGTAATTGTAATTGGGCGAACGGAGGAAACCGAAGCCGTCAGGAAGAATCTCCAGCACCCCTTCTCCAAACATCGCCCCATTCTGCTCGACCCGGGCTTTGAGAATCTCAAAGATCAGGGCCGGCTTCTTCATTGATCGTGCGGCGGGGACTTTTAGCTCCCGGGCCATCTCCAACAACTTGGCGACCGACATCCCCTGGAGAGTCCTCATATCAAGAGGGGATTTCCCGGAGGCGATCACCGCCTCTTTCTCTTTCTTGACTGCGGCGGCTTCCTGTTCCGCCGTTTCCTCAACTACTACCTGTTCTTTCTTGACAGGGTTTTTCCCTGATGAAACCATTGTTTTCCTCCTTGGAACTTATCCCGGCGGGCAGCCGGGTTATTTAACTGGCTATTGCCGCAGATCAGGCTTTAGGCTGAAATGTGATTGGCTATACCGCAAACCCCTCTCAGGTACCTGCTTTCAGGCAGCTGGTGGTTTCGGTTTTGAATCTGTCTGGATGGTTAAATGGAATAAGATTCTGATGGATCACCGATTACCGATCACCCTGTCATACTTTTCCAAATTTCCTCAACCTGGCGACGGGTCTCTTCCAGTGAGCCGTTATTGTTAACGATGTAATCGGCCCGACGAGCTTTCTCCGCCAGGGGGAGCTGAACCGCCCAACGGCGGTCGATCTCCTCTTCGCTCAGTCCCCGAGAATCGGAGACCCGCTTCCGGACGGTCTCGAGTTCGGCTTCCACCACCACCACATAATCGAAGCGGTCCGGGAGACCTACCTCGAAAAGAAGCGGGATTACCGCGACCGTAACCGGATGGGAGGAGTTAACCAACCGCTCATCCATCTCCTCGATCACGCCAGGATGGACAATCCGGTTGAGCCGGTCCCGCGCCCCGGGATCAGAGAAGATCTCATCGGCCAACACCTTCCGGTCGATCTTGCCGGAGGAATCCAGTATCTTCTCCCCAAACTGCCCGACCACCTGACGATATTCTTCCCGGTCCGGTCTGAGAAATTCCCGGGCCAATTGGTCGGCATCAATAATCTCAGCGGACAACTCCCGAAAGATTTCTGCCACAGTAGATTTTCCAGTCCCAAATCCCCCGGTCAAACCAATTCTTAGGTCCTGTTCAGTCATATCGCGTTCTGCTCCCAGTTCTAAAGATCGCCCCAGTTATCTCCTGTCTTGAGATCAATCCTGAGGGGCACAGTGAGCTCCCCGACGTCTTCCATTCCCCGGCGGACCATCCGGGCCAGGTCATCGATTTCCTCCGGGGGGCTCTCAAAGAGGAGATCGTCGTGAACCTGGAGCAACAGCCTTCCCTGCAAACCTCCCCGGCGGAGAGAAGCGGCGATCTCAATCATCGCCAGCTTGATGAGATCAGAGGAAGAGCCCTGGATCGGGGCATTGACCGCGGTCCGCTCCCCGAACCGCCGGACACTTTCCTGGTCGCTGGCCAACTCAGGCAGATACCGGCGACGGTTATATATGGTAGTCACGTAGCCGCGAAGACGGGCCTCGGCAATTGTCTTTTTGATGAATTCGGCCACTCCGTGGTACTTTTCAAAGTACTGTTTGATGAACTCTTCGGCCTCAACAAAGGAGATCTTCAGATCCTGGGAAAGGCCATAGGCTCCCATTCCGTAGATGATCCCGAAATTAACCGTCTTGGCCCGCCGCCGCATCTCCGGGGTGACCCCTTCGGGGGAAACGCCGAAGATCTGCGTGGCGGTAAAGGCGTGGATATCCCGGTTCTCCCGAAAGGCCTCCACCAGCAGAGGGTCCTGGGAGAGATGGGCCAGGACCCGGAGATCGATCTGAGAGTAATCGGCGGCAAGAAACCGCCAGCCGACCGGATCGGGGATAAAGGCCCTTCGAACTTTCTTGCCCAGCTCGCCCCGGATCGGGATATTCTGCAGATTGGGCTCGGAGGAACTGAGCCGGCCGGTCGAGGTCACCGCCTGGTTAAAGGTAGTATGGATCCGGCCAGTGTCCGGATCGATCAGGCTGACCAGAGGGTCGAGATACGTTGTCTTCAGCTTGAAGAGTCGGCGATACTCCAGAAGAAGTTCGGGCAGGGGGTGAAGAGCGGCGAGTTTTCCCAGTACGGTGACATCGGTTGAATAGCCGGTCTTGATCTTCTTCTGGGGAGGGAGTTGAAGCTTCTCGAAGAGAATCTTCTGCAGTTGCCGGGGCGAATTGAGATTGAACTCCTCCCCTGCCAGGTCATACATCTTCCGGGTCAGGGAATTTAGTTCCTCCTCCAGGGACCGGGAAAAATTCTTCAGCTGTTCGGGGTCAAGCCGGATCCCGGCCCGCTCCATCGAGAACAGTACGCGGCTCAAGGGAAGTTCCATCTTGAACATCAACTCCATCAGACCTTTCGCCTTCAGCTCGGCCTCGAGAAACGGCTTCAGGGCCAGCAGACAATCAGCCTCCGCTCCCAGCCGCCGGATAATCTCCTCTTCGGTGGGGGATTTTCCCGCCGGGCGGGGACCGGATCTCCCCAGAACGCTCCAGGCCAGCCCGGCGACATCGTATTCCGGCCGGGAAGGATGAAGCAGGTAAGAGGCCAGAAGAGTATCCCAGGGGTCTTTGGGCAACTCAATCTCCTCGCCGAGAAAAAGATGGTAGAGCTTCTTGGCGTCGTGGGTAATGATCCTGAGATCCTCTTGTTGGATTATCGGGCGGAGAATATCTCTCATTTCATCCCGCTGGTCCGGATTCCGGAGATCAATCAGGACCGGCTCTCCTTCCCGGAGACAGAGAGTCAACCCCCACAGTCGGGAACTAAGAAAACCTCCGGGGCCGGGCCAGGGAATTAAAACCAACTCCCGGAGTCCCTTCAGTTCCTCAGCCAGGGTCATCAAGGTTTCCGGGTCGGAGATGATTCGGACCTCGGCGGCCGGACAATGTTCGGGGAGCACTTCTTCGAGGAGCCGGCGGAACTCCAGCTTCTCGAACAGCTCCCGCAGCTCTTCTCGGTCCGGTTCCCGGCGGCGGAGTTCCTCCCACTCGATCTCGATCGGGACTTCATCTTTTAGTTCGACCAGGGACCGGGAAAACCGGGCCTGTTCCCCATACTCGATTAATCCTTCCCGAGCCCGCTTGTTCTTGACCTCGGCAGCGTGGGCCAGTACCCCTTCCAGGTCACCGTACTGCTGGATTAACTTAACCGCGGTCTTCTCCCCGATCCCGGGGACGCCAGGAACATTGTCAATAGAGTCGCCCATCAGAGCCAGTAAATCTCCGATTCCGGAAGGGGGAACGCCGTAGCGTTCCTCGATCGCCGGGCGGTCAAGGAGTCGGCCCTCCCCGTGAGGGCTGATCACGCTGACCTGGTCGTCAACCAGCTGGAGCATATCCTTGTCTCCGGTTAAAATATAGGTCTTCAACCCGCGCTTTCGTCCCTGGACGGCCAGGGCGGCCAGGATATCATCCGCCTCATAGCCGGGGACTTCCAGCCAGGGGATGTTGTAACCCCGGGCGGCCCGACGGATCAGGGGGAGCTGTTCGGCCAGGTCGGGGGGGGTCGGCTTCCGGTCAGCCTTGTATTCACTGTACTCCTGGTGGCGCAGGGTGGGGCCTTTGGCGTCCCCGGCGATTGCCACGTAGTCAGGCCGGTATTCCTCGAGGATCTTGAGCAGAATCCTGATGAAGCCGTAAACCGCGTTGGTCGGCCGGCCCCGGGAGGTAGTCAAACCGCGGATGGCGTAAAAGGCCCGGTAGGCATTCGACATCCCGTCGATTAAGAGGAGACTTTCCATTCTACACAAATCAAAAATTATCTTCGTCCCGCTTGAGCCATAACCTGAACCGGTGATCGGGATTCCGGCAAAGGTGTAATCCGGGGTTAACTCTCCGCACCCGGCCGAAAACGGCTAACCCGGTAAGAGAGAACAGCCGGAAGCGGATCAGGGTAATTCAAGAGTTAGCCGTCACCCCAAGGATCAGCGGATTTAAATAGTATCTGAACGAAAACCCCAAATCACATCAGATTTGTCAACTGAACAGATTGCTTCGTCGCCACTCTTCGCAATGACCTGTTTTTTGGAGGTTTCGTTCAGACACTGAATATCCGCAGGGCGAACCAATCAAAGGTCCTGTTCGGTCGGAGCCTGGATCATAAACCGGGAAAGCAAAATAATTGAGCGCCGGCTCAATTGAACATTATGCGCGGGAGAAAGACGTCTGTCCGATCAGAGGAAGATATTCAGTTCGGCGGTCATTTCCGCACTCTACACAATGAAGAAAAGAGTCTTGGATTAGTCAGTGGTCCGGGAAGCAAAGTGTGCCGGGGAAGATTGGAAGCAGTTTCCAATGCTGGGGACATCTTACCCTTCACCCCCCAGGAAGTCAAACATTTATTTGTCCGGCCGGTTCCGGCACGACCCCGGAACCGGCCGGAGGCGGATTTAAACCTGGCCGAGGACGGCGTAGGCGATGTTGGTGGCGAAGGAGTTGACCCTTCTCAAGCCCCCCATCAAACCCATATGGAGGGTACTGGTCTCCACCGACTCGCTCATCCCCTTGCTCAAACGCTC
>CAYXKT010000046.1:0-18426 GCA_964465735.1 uncultured bacterium | reverse complement strand
CGCCATATCTCCTGGATATGGCTGCGGTTTTCGCAACCCGTCGGCCGGCAAAATATTAGCACATTTCATCCGCAATAATCGCTCAACTTAGGTTCAAGCCGAGATTAAAACAATAACCTCTATGCTTGCTCCGCGTCCTTTGCGCCTCCGCGGTGAATTGTTTTTTTTGGAGGGAAAAGGCGATCAGTTATCCCGGGGACCCGACTCTTCCCGAAAGAGATCAAGGAAACGGTCTTCATAGAGATGGTAAACCCCCCAGCGGTCCAGTTCTTCCTTAAGCCTGGGAGCCTGGAGGGGGTCTTTTCGCACCTTGCGGAAGAGCTCCTCGATCTGCCGACGGCCCTCGGCAGTCAGAGGCTCACTCTCCTCTTCCTCGAATTCATCCTCTTCATCCTCGTCTTCCAGCATCTCATCGTAATCTCCCATCTCTTGACCGGGATAGATCAGACCGGCCATCGTCTCCTGGGCCCTACGACCAAGCCGGGCGATCTCCTGGTCGTACTCCTCGATATCCACCTGGAGGTGAAGGAGATCAATCCGGAAGGAGAGCAATCTCTGGAGCAAGCGGAGAATCGCCGCGGCGGCCCGGGGATTTTCGAAATTGACGGTATAGTGTGGGATCTCGCCCAACAGACAGATTCCGGGGATTTGCGCCTCGGCAGCCACCCCCAGCAACAGTCCGTTGAGGCCGGTAATATGACCGGTTTCCAGGAGATCTATCCCTTCCTCAACCAGGTACCTTTTTAAAGTCATCGTACCGGCCACAGACCAGATCCGGGGATCGTCCTGATGCTGGATCGGGGCCGGGGCGGCGGCAAAAGTCCAGAGACGGAAAACCCCCATCCGGACCGCCAGTCCGATCACCTCCCGGGCCATCCGGATCTGAAGTTCCGCCGGTGGCTGGGAATCTCCGAGAAAGAGGATCAGGTCGCTCCCCGCCCGCGGGTTCTTCCAGAAATAAAAACTGCTCGAAGCCAGAGGTGGTATCCGAGCCAGACTCTTCTCCACCATCACTCCGGTGGGGGAGAAATAATCTTCCGGGTTGATAAAAGCGAAGCGTTCCGCCTCCAGGGCCTCAACCAGGTAAGAGACCGTCTTCGAAGCCACGTAGCCCATCCCGGGCCAGGCGGCCAGCAGCTGGGGATGGTCAAGTCGGGGTTGTTTCAGATAGGTGATCAAAGTTCATAACCTCCAGGCAATATTCCCGATGCTTCCCCCCAAATCGTCTGCAGGGCCGTTGGCGGAAGCGGGAGAAGTCGCCGTGGCCCGGCTCAAGTACCGGGTTCAGAGAGCAGCTTGGCCAGTCGCCGCTCGTAATCGCGAGCGGCCCCGGCTTTCCCCGCTGTCCGGCTGATCCGGATCAGGAGTTTCAGGGCCTTGGCTTGGTCCTGAGCAAAACTTCCGGCGTCACCGGCGGAGGCGGCCCGGGCCAACTCGACTGCGCTCTCGGTCATCCCCCGCTTGAACTGCGCTTCGGCCAGGCTGAGAAGTGTGAGAGTGTTGCCGGGGAAGGTGATCAGAAGCTGTTCCAGCACTTCCTTGGCCTGGTCGAGTTTCTTCTCTTTTTCCAGTTTGCGGGCCAGATCAATAAAGGCCTTGAAGGCATCGGGGGCTGCGTTGAGCGCCTTCTCAATCCGTCCGTGGACCTCGGCCAGGAAGGGTTCATCGAGTTTTTCGTAACCCCGGGCCAGGATCATATGCGCGCGGATCAACTCCATCGGATAGTAAAAGGGGGTCTCGCCCAGACCATCGGCGGCCAACTCGACCGCCTTTTTATGTTCTTCTTTCCGGAGATGCAACTCGGCCATCGCCAGTTTGGAACGGGAATCCCAGGGCTCGGCTTTCTTCTTCTGAACCCGGATGATCTCATCGAGCCATTTTTTGGCCTCATCGAGTTTCCCCAGACGGAGGGCCAGTTCGGCCAATTCAATCCGAGCCTGGTAGGATTCCGGGTCACGGCTGAGAATCTTCTGGAACCAATTTCGGGCGACACCGTTATTCCCAAGGTCGAGGTTGGCCAGACCGATCAGCTTCATCGAGTCAAGATCGTCCGGTGTGAGTCGGAGGGCCTTCTTCAACCATTCGATCCCTTTTTTCTTGTCGCCGTCTTTCATATGGAGCCGGCCCAGTTTTTTGTACCACTGGAAGGTGGGACCACAACGGCGAATACATTCCTCAGCGTTATTGATCCCCCGCTTATGGGACCCCATCTGGAAATATAGATCGTAAAGCGGGGAATAGGTCCGCTCCCGGAAGGGATGCTTATAGGGGATGGACTTGAAGACAGCGATCGCCCCTTCGAAATCCCCCTTCTTTCTTAAAATCCTCGCCAGGCGGATATAAGCCGACCAGCTCTCGCCGTCCTTGATCAGGGAACGGTAGATATCCACTGCCCGGGCCGGCTTTTTCATCTCTTCATAGAGCCCGGCCAGCTGTTCCCGGGTCAATCGGTCCTTGGGGAATAACGTCAGAGCGAACCGGATCACCTTCTCGGCCCCGGCCCGATCGCCCTCGCGGGCGAGGAGACGGCCCAGATGGCGATAACTCTCCAGTCGGGAGGGCTGGAGGGCTATCCGCTCGGCGATCTCTTTCTGCTTGGCGGTGGTCAGCTTTAATTTCAAATCTTTGAGCGTCTTCACGATGGCATTTCTCCTTATCTCGGTTCAGGCTATTGGACTATCTTGCGACGGGACCGGGTACTGAATAAAGCAGTGGAGTGCCGGCAGGCAAGCCGGGTTAACCAGCCATCCAATAATCCGACATTCCATTACTCCTTTCTCGGCGGCCGACTTCTCACGTCACGGGATTGAACATTACTCCAAAGTCAATACTGATGAGCTCCTTTCAGTACTCATAAACTCCGCCGCCGATAAATTCCCGAACCAGGGAATCAGATGGAATCACCGAATCGTCTTCCAGTTCGTTGATCTCTTCCAGGTAGCCCAGACAGCGCAGCCCCCGGCGATAGGCGTCCTCCCGACCCTCAACCCCGGAGTAATTCTCTACCGCTTTTTCCAGTTCGGGGTAAAGATACTTCTTGTAAACCGGCAATTCGTAGGGGAGGTAGCCATTGATCACCGCCTCGGCCCGGGCAATAAAGGGAACAATATGTTTCTTCTCCTCCTGGCGGACATAATGCCAGTGGCCCAAGGTCCGCTCGGGGGTGTAGCCCCGGTGAGTGTTGTCCCGAACCATCCGCCGCAGAAGCCGGATATCCGTCCAGGGAACAAAGTTATAATCTCGATCCTGGAGCTGGCAGATTGCCTCAATATAGACCCGGTAACGCGACTCCTCGGCGATCCCTTCGGTCATCGGCTGGTGAAGTCCGTGGAGCCCTTCCACCAGCAACAGCCGGTCCGCGGCCAGCTTGAGTTTCGCCCCTTCCTCCTCCCGCCGACCGGTCTTGAAGTTATAGACCGGGGCTACAGTCTCCCGCCCGGAAAGAAGTTCGGTCAGGTTCCGGTTGATGGTCTCGATATCCAGGGCCCGGGGGGATTCGAAGTTATAATCACCGTATTCGTCCCGAGGCTGATCCGTCAGGTTCCAGAAATAATTATCCAGGGGGAGGATCAGGGGGTCTTCCCCCATCGCTGTCAGAGCATCTCGAAGCTTGAGGGTAGTGGTGGTCTTGCCCGAAGAACTGGGGCCGGCCACGATCGCCATCCGGACAGTATTCCGGCGGCCGAGAATCTCCCCGGCGATCTTCCAGATCGCCGATTCGTAGGCCCGATCGGCATCCCGGATCACGTCGAGAAACCCCCCGTAAGCCATTCTCCGGTTGATCCCCTCAATCGTGGCCACATCGCGAGCCCGGTTCCAACCCCGAGCCCGAGTGACGATCTCCATCTCGTAGATCTCGTTCCAATTCACTGCTGGGGGGGCGGTTGGCTTTCGGACCGGCTTTTTTACCGCCGGCTTTCTGGCCGCCATCCGAGTTGTCTTCACGGCTAACTTCGGGGGTGCGTCTTTTTTCTTGGCGCCCGCTGACGGGAAGGGTTTTTTCCTGGCAGCGGACTTTTTCGCAACTGTCTTTTTGGCCACCGGCTTCTTCCCGGCAGGAGCCGTTTTGGCCGCTGATTTCTTCAGGCTTTCGCTTTTCTTGCCGGCGGATTTCACCGCGCCGGTCGGGGTTATCGCCTGGGTTTTCTCTGTCATCGGTACTCGTTCCTGCCTTGACCTGGCTGATTAATTTCCCTAACTGAAACTGATCGTCGGGAATGGGTGGTAGTATTCAGGAAAAGGCGACCGACTGTCAAGATCAAATAGGGGTTGAACAATAAGGGCTCGACCGATTACTCAGCAGAGGAAAACCATCAGCCAAGCGATTCTTGATCGCTCACTCGGGCCAGGTCCTCCAGTACCCGGGCATTATTTATACTCTCCGAGACCGGGTACGGTGGGGCGGTCCGATCGAGAATCGCTCTCTCCATCGCCTGGATTTCGCAGAGGTAAGGGTCAGCCACCGGAGTGGGAATAAAGATCTCGCTGTCGTCGGGGGCGACCCGGAGCAAGCCGCTCCCCTTGCCGTCGGTATCCGGTTGCCAGGGGTGGACGATCCGGATCGCCCCCTCTTCCCCAATCACCTCCGCCCCGACACCGTAAGGCAGAATGAAGGCGCAATCAAACTGGGCAACAATCCCGGAAGGGAACTCCAACCGGCCGGCGGCCAGGATATCGACCCCGGTAGAACCCCGGTGACGGACAGCGGAGACCCTTTTTGGAAGCTCTGCCGCCACCGCCAGGGCGAAGTTGACTGGGTAGCAGCCAACGTCGAGGAGAACCCCGCCGCCCAGTTCGGGCGTCCAGCGGATATTTTCCTCAGCCCGGAGGGTGAACCTGAACCAGGACCGGATCAGCCGGACCTGGCCGACCACCCCGGCCCGGAGCAGTTCCCGGAGCTGGAGAAACTGGGGGTGACACCGATAGGCCATCGCCTCCAGCAGAACCACCCCGTTCTCAGCCGCCGCCGCCGCCATCGCTTCGGCTCCGGCCCGGTTCACGCCCAGCGGTTTCTCACAGAGGATATGTTTGCCCGCCCGGGCGGCCCGGATCACCCACTCCCAGTGGAGACTGTTGGGCAGCGGGATATAGACGACATCAATATCGGGCCGCTCGAGAAGCGATTCGCCGCCGGGCTCCCGCTCTTCAATCCCCCAGTGAACGCAAAAATCACCGGTCCGCTTTAGGTCCCGGCCGCCGCAAGCGATCAGTTCCGACCGGGAGGACTTTCTCAACGCGGGGATGAGCCGCCGATTGATCCGGGCGGTGGAGATGATCCCCCACCTCAATTTTTGTCTGGCGGTGCTCAAAATAACCTCGAGTCACCACAAAGGCGCACAGGACAAAGAGAGTTTATCCGGGAACCCGCTCCGATAAGTATTCACTCCGACAGGATTACCATTCAACCGGAAACATTTCCCAACTCAACTCTCCCCTCCCTCTGCGTCCTGGGCGCCTTGGCGGTGAGCATCTTTTTCTTCGCGTCCCGGCGGGGAGTTTTTCGTGGTTCCAGCGGTGTTACCGATCACGGTACAGATTACCCGGCGTCCGGAACGGGGACCGTCGAACTCACAGAAGAAGATCCCTTGCCAGGTTGAAAGCCCAATCTTACCCGCGATTACCGGGATCGTCTCCGAGGGGCCGACCAGACCTGCCTTGAGATGGGCGTCGCCGTTACCGTCCTGACGGTCGTGGAGCCAGATCCCGCGGGGGATGAGTTCCTTCAGGAAGCTGACCACATCCTCCGGCACGCTGGCATCCCAATTCTCCTGGATCATCAGGGCCGCCGTCGCCCCTTGGGAATAAATTGAGATCAACCCGTCAACAATCCCACTCTTCTCCACCGCCCCCGTCACCCGGGCGGTGATATCGACCAGTTCCTCCCGACTCTTCGTCTCCAGACTGATAATTTTCCGGTACATACCGGTTACTCCCCGCCCCAGCGGTTGAACCAGGCCCGTTGAGAAAAAGATTTCTTAGCCGGCCGGGGTCCCTCGCCGGCCGGGACCCCGACCGGGAGAATGATCCGGACCACCTTACCCTCTGGCAGACCGAGCAGGCCGCCGATCTTTTCCGCCCTCCCCTCCTGTCTCAACCAGCCATCGACCCAGACCGAGCCATAACCGAGAGCGGTGATCGCCAGTAATATATTTTCCACCGCCGCCGCGCAGTCTTCGACCTGAAAGGATAACCCTTCATAAATCGCCTCCGGCCGGCGGTCGATCACGCAGGCGATCAGAGCTTTCGCCTGCTGAAGAGCGAGGTTCTGCGGGTGCATCGACCCGATCGTCGTCACCAACTCGGGGTCGTCAACAATAACGAATCCAGTGGTCTGGGCGTTCTTACCCGAGGGGGCGGCCACCCCCGCCTCGACGATCCGCTCCAGATCCTCTCTCGGAACCAGGGCATCGGTAAACGCTCCCCGGTAACTATAACGACGGTGAATGGCGGTAAACAGATCCATAATCTCTCCTCCTCAGGCAAAAATGGTGAAAAAGAATTAACACAGAGTGAATTAGACCTAAATTGAGCGATTCTATGCGGCGAACTGCACCAATCTTTTGCGTCCGAACGGATATTGAAAATCCTCGCCATATCTCCTGGATATGGCTGCGGTTTTCGCAACCCGTCGGCCGGCAAAATCTTAGCACGTTTCATCCGCAATAATCGCTCAACTTAGGTTAGAATAACTTAGCTAAAATACCCCTGACTCTCCTCGGTGTATTCCTAAAATACCATTATTCTGATACCTTGCTTGAGTAAAAAAGCCTTGAGGCCGGCAATGAGTGCCTGAACGAGAACCTCAAATTACCGAGGCTCTGTCATTGCGAAAAACGAAATGACGAAGCAATTTCATCATAGACCAAACAAATTGCCTCGTCGTCCCTCCTCGCAATGACCGGGGTTCTGAGGTTTTCTTGCAGACACTATCTAATCTGCTCCTTTATTCTTATCTCCGTGTTCCCTGTGGTTTCCTATATTTTCCCTAAACTTTCCCCGCTATTCGAGAAAGTTCTTCTCCAAGCTTGATTATCGGCCAAACTGGTTTATTTTTCAATTATAATGTATAATATCCGGTAAATCGGAACAGGAGATATCTATGATTACCGAATATGCCATCGCGGTCTGGTCAGTCCTGCTCGACCTCTCCCCTCCCCTATTGCTGGGACTTTTAATTGCCGGACTGCTCCACGTCCTCCTCCCCTCTGGCCTGATCTCCCGGCATCTAAGTGGGAAGACCTGCCGGGATGTCTTCCGGGCGGTCCTGATCGGAATCCCGATGCCGCTCTGCTCCTGCGGGGTAATCCCCACCGCGCTCGATCTGAGAAACCAGGGGGCCTCGAAGGGTGCGACCACCGGGTTTTTGATCAGCACCCCCCAGACCGGGGTTGACTCGATTTTAGTCGCGGCCACCTTCCTCGGCTGGCCCTTCGCTATCTTCAAGGTCCTGGCCGCCTTCTTCACCGGGATGATCGGGGGAGTCCTGGTCAATCTGACGGAAGACAAATTAACGATTCCACCGCCCCAGGTGGTAACAGCCGAGCGGGTCCGGCCCTCGCCAGCTGAAGTCCTCCGCTACGGAATTTTTGATCTGCTGGGCGCGATCGATCTCTGGCTTATCTTCGGGATCCTGGTCTCGGCCCTGATCTCCATCCTGATCCCGACCGGTTATCTGGCCGAGGTCAACTGGGCCGGGGGGATAGTGGCGATGCTGGCGATGCTGGTCATTGCTCTGCCTCTTTATGTCTGCACCACCGGATCGGTCCCGATCGCCGCCGCCCTGATCGCGGCCGGACTCCCGCCCGGAGCGGCCCTGGTCTTTTTAATGGCCGGGCCGGCCACCAACGTCGCCACTCTGGGCGCGGTCTACCGAACTCTGGGCAAGCGGGTCCTGGCCATCTACCTGGGGACTGTGGTGGTGATGAGCATCCTCCTCGGACTGACCTTTAATTGGCTGCTGGCCGGAGCGACCGGGACTCTACACCACCACGGAACCGAAGGCAGCCTGCTTCAGGTCGGCTCCGCCCTCACCCTCTCTGCGCTCCTGGTCTTCCTGATCGGGAGACGATTTCTGAGCCGAAAGACAATCGCCGGAGAACAACCAGGGGAACTGCTGCTTTCGGTCCGGGGGATGACCTGCGGCCATTGTGTTCAGTCTGTGAAGAAAGCCCTCGAAGTTCTCCCCGGGGTCACAAGCGCCGCTCCTGATCTCCGCTCCGGCACGGTCCGAGTTCAAGGGGAAAACCTTGACCGGGCCAGACTCTCCGCGGCCATCGAGCAAGCCGGCTACAGATCAGGCTAACCTCTTATTTTTACAAATGAAGTCATACCGCTTTTGTCCAAATAGGGAAGATTACTCTTTCCGGGCGGCGCGGAAGGCGGCGATGGTGGGATCGATCGGGGTTGGACGACCGGCCACCTGGATCGCTGACCTGACATCTTTGAGTCCGTTGCCGGTAACCAGGCAGACCACCGTTTCGTCAGCTGTGACCGCCCCCTCCGCCCGCATCTTCTCCAATCCGGCGTAGGCGGTGGCCCCGGCCGGTTCGGCGAAGACCCCCGCCCCCCGAGCGATAGTCAGGATGGATCTCAGGATCGACTGGTCACTGACCAGAACCCCCATCCCCTTTGACTCCTTAACCGCCTTCACCGCCGCCTCGCCATCCCGGGGGAGATCGACTGAGATACTATCGGCCACGGTGGTAGCGGAGACCGGGCGGACCGATTGGCCGGAGAGGATCGCGTCTACCACTGCCGAACTCTTCTCCGACTGTACCGCGATCAATCGAGGGAGACGGTCGATCAGCCCCACCCCAAGTAAGTCTTTGAACCCCTTCCAGACCCCGGTGAGGATATTCCCGTCACCAACCGGGACCAGGACGGTATCCGGGACCTCCCAGCCAAGCTGCTCGCAGATCTCGAAGGAGACGGTCCTCTTCCCCTCCCGGGTATAAGGGTTGTAACCGGTATTCCGATTGAACCAGCCGTACTTTAGACAGACCTCGGTGCAGAGGTCGAAGGCGTCGTCATAGGTCCCGTTGACCGCGTAAACTGTGGCGCCAAAGACCAGCAGCTGAGCCACCTTAGCCTCAGGGGCGGCAGCCGGAACAAAGATGACCGGGCTGATCCCCAGGCTGGCCCCGAGACAGGCACTGGAAGAGGCGGCGTTTCCGGTCGAGGCGCCGGCAATCGTGCTGAACTCCAGTTCAAGAGCCTTGCAGATCGCCACTGAACTGGCCCGGTCCTTGAACGACCCGCTGGGATTTCTCCCGTCATCCTTCAAATAGAGAGCCTTCAGGCCGAGCTTCTCCTCCAACCGCTTCGCCCGATAGAGCGGGGTCCAGCCGATCTGGAGAGGCATAACCCGAGAGCGTTCGGTTAGGGGGAGAAGTTCCCAGTAACGCCAGACAGAGAAATCCTGGTCGGCAGCCAGACTCTTCCGGGTCAAGACCTGCCGAATCGCTCCATAATCATAAATAACTTCAAGATTGCCCCCGCAGGATCCGCAGAGATACTGCATACCGGAGCAGGGATAATCGGCCCCACAGGAGATACACTTCAGCCCACGAATTTTATTGATCATAATTATTTAACTCTCTAATCCTGATTATTCACAAGTTATGTAGGGACCACTCGCCGACAATTGAGATTGCTTCGCTCATCGCATCCGCCCGCAACGGCCTGGTTTCTGGGGTTTTCGTTCAGACATTAATTGGGTCGAAGACTGGAGGCTAAAATACCTGCTCTTCTCTCGGAAACCCCGCGGTCAACCGATAAACCAATCCTACACTCCGTCAGCCGGCTCCAATGCTCAAATTTTCACCTGATCGCGCATATTCTGTCCCGAAAAGTCTTCCACCTTCATTCTAACCACCCGAGCGGTTACTCTGTCTGACTAAACCGCGGTGCCGGCGTCGGGGATGATTCTCGTTCCCGACTGGTCCATCAGAGCGTCGATCGCCTTGTCTAGACTGGTGATAATCGCTATCTGTCCGCCCCACTCGATGAAGCGGAGACAGGCCTCGACCTTGGGGCCCATCGAGCCGGCCCTGAAGTGTCCCTCAGCGACCAGTTTCCGCATCGGCGAGTAATTGATGCGGCCGATATCCTTCTCATCGGGTTGGCCAAAGTTCATCTTGGTATGAGCGACGTCGGTCAGCACCATCAGGATGTCGGCCCCGACCACGGTAGCCAAAAGCCCGCCGGCCTTGTCCTTGTCGATCACGGCCGCGGTCCCTTTCAGGTTCTTTTCCTCGTCAAAGACCACCGGGACTCCACCTCCGCCGGAAGCGATCACCACAATCCCGGCATCCACCATCCTCCGGATCCCGATGTATTCGATGTTCCGCAGCGGCTCGGGCGAGGGAACCACCCTCCGGAAACGCCGCTCGACATTCTCCGGCTTGACCACTTTGATGATATAGTCCGGCCGCTGATTTTTGATTCGCTCGGCCTCTTCCCTGGTATAGAAAGGCCCAACCGGTTTCGAGGGATTCCGATAGTCGGGGTCATCCTCGCTGACCAGGACCTGGTTGATGATCGAGACCACCGGCAACGGGAGCCGCTCTTCCCAGAGCATATTCTGGAGAATCTGCTGGAACATATAGCCGACCTGACCCTGAGTCATCGCCCCAACTATATCCATCGGCTGGGCCGGGACTTCGGCCAGCGCGGCCTCCTGCTGGATCAGGAGGTTACCGGCCTGGGGGCCGTTACCGTGAGTAATCACCAACCGATGGCCGTACTTGAGCATACTGACCAACTGACGGCAGGTGGTAGCAACATTTGCCCGCTGTTCTTCAGCGGTGCCTTTTTCATCTGCCTGCTTGATGGCATTCCCGCCGAGGGCGATAACAATAGTTTTTCTCATTCGATTAACTCCTTAGCTTATTTCGAGTTCGGCCAAAAAGAATAACCACAGAGGACACAGAGATTATTGAAATAGAAAGGATTAAATAAAATGATCCTTTCTCCCCCTCAATGTTCTCTTAAAATACCATCCTTATTAATCCCGCCCTTAAGCCAATGAACATTAAACCTAAGTTGAGCGATTATTGCGGATGAAATGTGCTAAGATTTTGCCGGCCGACGGGTTGCGAAAACCGCAGCCATATCCAGGAGATATGGCGAGGATTTTCAATATCCGTTCGGACGCAAAAGATTGGTGCAGTTCGCCGCATAGAATCGCTCAACTTAGGTTAAAGTTAATGGTTAATCCGACTTTCTTGCCGGCAGCATTTAAATCCGTTAACAATTGCGCTGCGAATATCCTGGGCCTACTTTCAACCGCCTCTATTCGCACTGCCACTTCATCTTCTGCGGAGAAATCTAAGCGGTGATGCCCGACTTCTTTACCCTCATATTTCAAATTGATACTCTTTTGCCGGGCAAAAACCATCTTTCTCCAGTCAGATTCATCGGCTGATGCTTGCTCATACCCACTTCCCCACAACCCCGGCCCTGAACTCTGATGCGCTTCGATGCCGCGAGATATGATTTTTCAGTTATTTACTGAATGCGGATATATAATCCGCTCATTTCTCATCAGAACTTTAGTTTTTCAGTTCACGGAGAAAGTTGAAAAAGATTGATCCTGAATTTTCTCAGTGGTCTCTGTGGTTTCATTCTTTTTTATAAAATTTTTGACAGCACCTTATTTCGTGCAGAGCTCTTGTCATACTAAGCCAATAATTCCCAAATCCAAGAAATATTATTTTCGGAGTCTAAATACTCAGGGCATTGGGTCGAAGGCTATAGATCAAAACTCCTGATCTTCTCCCGGGAACCCTGCGGCCGCCTGCTAAACCGCCACAGCTGCTTGGCCGGCCGAATAGAATACGCTAAAGCTCACCTGATCGCGCATATTTTGACCATAGGAACTTTTCACCTTCACTCTATCTGCCTGAGGAGTTAGCTCAGGCAAAAACCGCGAAAAAGAAGATCCCGATCATCGTCAGCGCACAGAACAGCTTGAGCAGGGTACCTCCGAGCAAGCCCAAAAGACTGCCGCCGCCGACCTTGAGAGAAGCCAGGCCGCCCCGCCGGCCCGACCAGAGTTCCAGGAGGAAGGCGCCGGCAAAAAGACCGACGATCAGACCCGGAAGAGCGAAGAAGACCAGACCCAGCACTCCGCCGAGAATAGAACCCAAAATTCCCCACCGGCCGCCCCCGAACTTTTTCACTCCATAGGCGGAAGCCAGGTAATCAAGGATCTGAGAGAGAGCGGCAAGACCCCCCAAGGCCAACAAGACCGGCCAGCCAAATTTATCAAATCCTGTCAGCAAGCCATAAATCAGGGCACCGACAAAGATCAGCGGCGGACCCGGTATCCCCGGCACTACCGACCCCGCCAAGCCGACCAGGAAAAACCCCGCGGTCAGAACCCAAATCAAAATTCCCAGCAAAATTTCCATTGGTCTTCCCTCTCGGGGAATATTTTCGGGAATTAACTATTGTCTACCGGAAGCGCTTTTGGTACTTTGCCCTCCTGAGACAACTGACAGAATCCGAATCGGAACAATTTTAGTGGCTTCTTCGCAAGCCTTATTGATCCCGACAAATTATCCCTTGAATATTTTTTTTACGGGGAAGAATATACCAGAGAAAATAAAATGAGATGGCTTTTAAGATCCAAGATTCACCAGGCCACAGTCACCGAGGCCAACCTTGACTATATCGGCAGCATCACCATCGATGAAGACTTAAGCGAGATGGTCGGGCTGATAGTCGGAGAGAAGGTTCTGGTAGCTGATAAGACCAATGGAGCCCGGCTCGAGACCTACGTAATCCGGGGCGAGCGGGGTTCGGGGACAATCTGTATGAATGGAGCCGCCGCCCATCTGATCAAGACCGGCGACCAGGTGATCATTATGGGCTTTGAGCTCAGTGACAGCCCGATCACCCCCCGCATTATCCTGGTTGACGAGAAAAACCGCTTCGTCCGTTTCCTCTCCCGCTGATCTCTTTCGACCGAAGCTCCTGTCGGGAAGACTCTTCTCACAGACGGTCTTCACCGCCCCCGGAAGATGTTCAGTCCGCCCGCCAGTGGCAGTTCTCGAGATCGATCCCAGATCAGCCACCACTGGTTAAGACCGGCAGCGGATCAGACCAGAATCTCCCGGCAAATTCAGTCCAGTTCCCGAAGGATTCTCAGGCCATCTTCCTGGCCGAATATCTCGAAGCAGGGGTTGTACTGGTTTTGATCGGGATAGCCCTTGAAGCGGGCCTGATAGGTATGCCCGTCCATCTCAATCAGATAGGAATGGTTGAGTCGGCAATTCTCGTGCAAAATCTCTTCAGCGATCTGCATCTTGCTCTCTCCTTATTTGGGGTGGGGGTGGTGGGCTTCCGGCAAGGAATGTAATTCCAGGTTAAGCTGCCGCTCGGCACCGCAGAACTCCGAACCCAGAGCGGTGAGACGGATCCCCCGGGCAACATTCTTCGCCTTCCGAATATAATCTTTCTTCTCCAGGGAGGTGAGAGCCTTATGAATGGTACCGGGGTTGGCGATATCCAGTGCGGCCTGGATCTCGTTGATGGTCGGCGGATAATGACGGGTCTGCAAAAACTCCCCGATCACGGAGAGGGTGGCGGCCTGAAGACCGGTCAGCGGTAATTTGATCTGGCCTTGGTCGATCATATTTTTAACCATATCTTAACTTGATTTTAACCAGCTTAGACCCGAGAGATCGTCTAAGTCAAGAAAATAATAAGGTTTTGGCATATTTTTACCTAAATTTTACCTCGAGTCAACAAATCGGGGAACGCCAGCCGCCGGGAAGAACTGGCCTTCAGGTTAGCTTCCGAGCGTGCGCGTCCTCCACCAGATCCTCCAGCATTCCGTAGAGTAACCCGCGGTCACTGACGCTGACCCGGCCGGAACCGAGCCGGTCCATAATCGCTCGGACAATCACAATCCCGGGGATGATGATATCCGCCCGGGAAGGTGGCAGACCCGGCACTCTCCGGCGAAGAGGGAGAGGCAAGCCTCGAAGTCGGAGACAGGTCCTTTCGATCTCCTCTCCGCTCAGCTCCCGGCCGTGGACCCGATCGCCGTCGTAAGTCGCCAAACGCAGATGGATAGCTGCCAGGGTGGTAAAAGTACCACCGAGACCGACCAGTTCGGCGTTTCGGGGCAACTCGAAGGCAGATCCTTCCAAAACGTCTCGACAGTGTTTCTCCATCCGGGAGAGATCAGAGAGAGTCGATTCCCGGCCGGGAGAAAACCTCTGGCGAAGCCGAAGACACCCCAGGGGGAGGCTGGCCACCCCCGCCTCCGCCTCAACGGCAATCAACTCCGTCGACCCGGCACCGACATCGGCCAGGACCGTCCCCGCTCCAACCGAGGGGAGACCAGAGAGAGCGCCCTTCCGGATCAAACGGGCTTCCTCCTGCCCGGAGATCATTGCGACCTCAATCCCCAGTCTGCCGGCCCCGCCAATGAAATCACCGCGGTTTTCGGCCAGCCGGAGAGCCTCGGTCCCCACTGCCCGGCAAATTTTTATCCCCCGGCGGGAGAACTCAGTCCTGATCCGATCCAGCACCACCAGAGTTCTCTTAATCGCCCCTGTCTTTAACTGGCCCGGACCGTTCATCCCTTCACCAAGACGGGGGCTATCCAACCCCCGATCGAGAATCCAATACCCCCCATCTGATTCGATCTCAGCCATTAGGTAGCGGAGCGAATTGGTTCCGATATCGATAAAAGCAGCCTTAATTGTAACTACTCAGGTAGATAGAGTCTGAACGGAAACCTCATAATCACAGAGAAATTGTCGTCCCTTTTGACAATGCTCTGGATTTGGCGGTTTCCGTTGGGACACCAAATGGACTGAAAGTGGAAGACGTTTAGAACCATATTACGGGCGATCAGATGAAACTTAGAGCATTTGAACTGGTGATAAAGCAGCAGTATTGATTTTCTCGGAGGTTCGCAGGGTTTCCGAGATCAGATCAGGCATTGTCGGCCTTCAATCTTCGATCTAATTAATGCCTGAACAGAGACCTCGAATCACATCGCATTTGTCATTACGAGGAACAAATTAACCAAGCAATCTCACCACAGAATAAACAGATTGTTTCGTCGCCTACCCTCGCAATGACCTGGTTTTCGGAGTTTTCGTTCAGGCATTAATTACCTGAGTCATTACTCTTCATCGTCTTGATCCCTACCGAGACAAGTCCGGGGACGATTGGAGAGAGGAACGCGATCCAGTGTCCGCCATTGCTGGGTTATGGTCATCCCATCCGGAAGAAGCGGCGTGTAGCCGATCGCCCGAAGATTGAGCAGTACGGTCTGATCGTTGCTAAACTCTAACTCCAGGTTAACACTTTCAAGAACAGACCCGTTTTGGCCGAGGATATCAATCCGCACCGCCCGGGTTCCCTCGGGGGGGTAGGCCCGAAGAACCTGGATATTCTGGGGGAGCAAAAGCCAACTCCGCAGGTCGGCCTGCTCGGAAAATACATTGTAGAGGCTGGCGGCCAAACCGCCCCAGGCCCCTCCTTCTTCCTGGGCGACGTGGAGCATCGTCGCCTTGATAGCAGCCCGGATAGCCTGGCGGACAATCAGGACCGGGATCTGATCGATCAACTCCCGGATCTGCTTGGCCTCGATATCGCTTAAGATCTCGGTCACTCCAAACCCCGTCCCGTCAATCGATACCGCCGCCCGGGCCATTTGAGTCGGGACCGGAATATAGTAGGGAAAGGCGATTGAGATCAATCCGTCGCTGACCGGAATCGGGATAGAGATCTCGTGCTTGACCGGAGAGAGACCGCACTGGAAGATCAAGAAGAGATCCCCACTGGTCTTCAGGTCAACTTTTTCCTTGGGGGCGGGGATGGCGGCAGCGCCGGAAAGAATGGCATCGATCCGGGCAAAGCGGAAGGCAGGAACCTGATTCAGGACTCGCCGGTAATCAATCAGAGCCTCGGACCAACTTCCTGCCAGGTCATAATGAAGAGCGGAGAGGTAAGAACCAAAGGCGGAGAGGTAGAGGTTACTGACAGTAGCGGCCCGGTCTCGGGCAGCCCCATAGGCTGACAGAAGCTGGTTTTCAATCGTGGAGAGATTTTCCGCCGGGATGTCTTTTTCCCGGGATGCCTCCTCGGCTGCCGCCCGGGCCTTCCGGTTGGTCTCCAGCTCGATCTCCCGGCGCCGGTCAAGCCGGCGAATTTCCACCCCCGCCCCCTCGCCATCGCCTAACATCAGGTAATTCAGCGTCTTATATATATGGACTAAAAACTTCTCATAACCCGTCCCCTTGTAAGGCAGGGTAGTCTCGTTGACCAGGGCCGCCCCGGTCTCCGAGCCAAGATCCCGGAGACTGACCGCGGGCCGATTCTCGTAGTCTTCCATCACTGCGTAGGCGATCTCAAAGTCCCGGTTTGACCCTTCGAAGTCACCCAGGGACTGCTTGAGGATCGCCCGCTCCAGGAGAGTCAGGACCTGATTCTTTCCACACCCGCAGTCCTTGTCGGGGATAGCGGAGAGGGCTGACTCGAACTGGCCGTGGACGAAGTCCACCTTCACCCGGGCCATCCGCTCCGGGTAACTGGCGCACCCGGCCAGAAAACCGAGGAGAAGCAACGAGCTGATCGATAGCTTAATTATCCGGATGATCCCGCCCAAAACCTACTCCCGGTGATCGGTAATCGGTGATCGGTGCCTGATTACCACTAAGTGGTCGGAACCGGCTGCGGAGAGGATCACTTTTTACCGTCTGGAATATTTTCCGTTGATCCGGAAATGAAGAAACCGGGGCACAGAGCACCCCGATTTCCTGGTAACTAATACCTGAACGGAAAAGCCCAAAACTCAGTCATCGCGAAAAGAGACGACAAAACAATCTGTATAGTTGACGGTTTCCAGGTAACGGGAGGTTCTCGTTCAGACATTGACTAATATCTCTTCCCCAACGAAAGACGGGGGATAAACCTTAAATCAGAACCAGTAATTCAGGCGGATCGCCCCGCCGACGCTCTCGGAGTAGTTCAACTCCGCCGTAGCGATCAGGTTCTCCACCAGCTGGAGATCGACCCCGATGTTGACCGCCGGTTTGGTGGCGCTGTAATCATTATCATCAATTTCGCTACTGGAGGGATCGAGTTTGCTGTACTGGACACCACCTTTGACAAAGGCCTGGAAATCCTGGTTGACATACCAGCCAACGACCAGCTGACCCAGCCCCCGGAAGTGCTTGAGGTCGGTCTTGACTCTGGGAACTTCGAACCGGACTCCGGAATAGTCGGCGAAATAGCCGGCTCCGAAGATGCCGATATCGAGCGGACCCCAGCCGGGTTCGCCTCGCATCAGCCAGAAAGTCCCACCAAGCCCGAAGCAGGCCGCGGTCTCATCTTTCACCGGATCAAAAGTGATCCGTTCCCCTCCCCCATCGATAAAAAACTCAACCCAACGCTCATCCCGAAAGGCCAGTCGGGCCCCGTAGTAGGTGAAGGAAAGATTGTCATCCCTGATCTCATTCTCAAGCCGGTATTCGAAAAACCCCCCCAGGGAAAACCCGGGGATATCCTGAGCCAATCCGGGTCCGGCCAGTAACCCGGCCGCTCCGGCGAGGAGAACCGCGACAGCGATCGATTTGATCTTCATCTTGAATTACCTCCCTGTCTTCCGGTCTTAATATCCGAACCGCGGATCGGTCTTCAGCTTGGAGATCTCTTTCTCGTCCGCCCACTCCAGAATCCCTGACCGGAGGTTCTTCAGGTTCATCGTGAACTTGTAGTAAACCATCTTCCGCTTGTTCCAGAACTCCTCCTTGCGCTGCTCGATCTCGGAGAGGTTGGCGGTCAGGACATACTCCGCCGCTTCCTGGGTGCCGAACTGGGCCGCCTGGTCCTGCCGGGTCAACCCCTGTTCCTGCTGCCGTCGGATCTCATCAATTGTCTGCCCATCGGTGGACTTGTCCAGGAAGCGGAACTTCCCGGAACGGATCAGCTTGGTCCGGATCGAGTCGGTGACCGACTCGGTATCGATATGCTGGGTGGTCTTGTTCTTCACCTTCTCCACCACCAGCACCGGCCGCCGCTGGCTGGTCACATCAACGACCGGGGGGAAGGTGAGCAGGGACTGAGTCATCGCATCGGCGATCTGCTGGAGCTCTCCGGGACCGAACCCGGTGGAGTAAACCGGGGTATCACCGGCATCTCCGTATTGGTAGGTGGTGGAGCAGCCGGCAGCGATCGCCAGCACCGCCCCCAGCCCGAGCGCGCTCAAGATATTCACGGTTGTCCGCATAACTTGCCTCCTTTAAGATTATATTGTCGGGACTGCTGAAGTTTGCAGTCCTCCGTTTGATCCCCTGATGAGGCCGACGCGATTGTCAACTTTAGGCACTCCAAACTTTAGGCACTTTAAACCTAAATTGAGCGATTCTATGCGGCGAACTGCACCAATCTTTTGCGTCC
>CAYXKT010000045.1:0-18499 GCA_964465735.1 uncultured bacterium | reverse complement strand
GGGATCAAAAATTAATCCCGCACTCCAAAGGAGTGCTACATCAAGTCTGTATTTGAAAAGGCTAAAGTGTTACACGGATTTAAATGCTGCCGGCAAGAAGGTCGGAATTAATCTTCATTTGCTTAAGGACAGGGCTAAAAGAATGGTATTTTAAGAGAACATTGAAGGGGAGAAAGAATTGTTTTATTTAATCCCTTCTATTTCAATACTCGCTGTGTTCTCTGTGGTTATTTATTTTTGACAGAACTTCAATCATCAGGAGGATATTTAAATGAAAAAAATCATCAAAACTGAGCAGGCCCCGGCAGCGATCGGTCCTTATTCCCAAGCGGTGGGGGCGGGAGGGCTCTTCTTTGTCTCCGGCCAGCTCCCGCTCAACCTCGAGGGGGAGATCGTCGAGGGAGGAATTGAAGAACAGACCGTGCAGTCTATGGAAAACCTGAAGGCTGTCCTGCAGGCCGCCGGGCTGGGTTTGAAGCAGGTGCTGATGGCGACCATCTACCTCCAGGACTTAAAGGATTTTCAAAAGTTCAACGAGGTTTACGGACGTTACTTTACCGAGGACCCCCCCGCGCGGGCCTGTGTCGAGGTCTCGGCCATCCCCAAAGGGGCCCGGGTAGAAATTCTGGCCGTGGCCGCTACCAGCGGGATTGCCGCTTTCGATTACCAATAATCCGCGGCGGTAACGGATAATTTTGTTTCATCCCAGTATGCCAGTATGAAAGACGGCGCCCGCTCTCGGATCATCACTCTTCTCACTGACTTCGGTGAGGAGGACTGGTTTGTCGCCGCGATGAAGGGAGTGATCGTCACCCTCGCCCCCAAGGTCAGGATAATCGATATCTCCCACCAGGTACCCCCGGGAGATCTCCGCCGGGGGGCATTGGTCTGGAGATGCGTTTACCGCTTCTTCCCCCCGGGGACTGTCCATCTTGGTGTGGTTGATCCCGGGGTGGGAACCAAGCGTGGGGTGCTGGCGGCTCGAGCCGGCGGGCACCTTTTCGTCGCCCCGGACAACGGCCTTCTCAGCTGGGTACTTTGGGAGGAAGGTAAGGCGGCGGCCTATCAGGTGAACCGGGAGGACCTTCGCCTGCCCGAACCCTCCACCACCTTCCACGGCCGGGATATCTTCGCCCCGCTGGCCGCCCGGCTGGCGACCGGTCTGCTCCCGGAGGAGACCGGTCCGATCAGTACCGACCCGGTAATCCTGCCCCCGCCATTACTCCGATCTCTGGGGGAACTGAGCTGGGAGACTGAAGTTATCGGCCAGGATCGCTTCGGAAATTGCCTGACCTCTCTGACTCGGCCGGCGGCGAGAACGGGAAAAGCCGCCGCGCTCTTTCTGGAAATCCGAGATGCCGAGATCCGTCTCCCGCTGGAGGATTGTTATGGTTCGGTTCCCAACGGCCGGCCTTTAGCGGTCTGGGGGAGTTGCGGGTTTTTGGAACTGTCAGTAAACGGCGGCTCCGCCGCCCGGGCCCTGAACCTGAAGATCGGAGATAAGATCACGGTCCGGTTCTCGGCTGAAAGCGATCCGCCGTCGACATCCGGTTCCAGCGAAAAACAGCGGTGGCCTGAATTATGACCGCGCTTCGGATCGGAACGGCCGGCTGGTCTTACAAGGATTGGGAAGGGGTGGTATATCCAGAAAGACCGAGCCGGTCGTTTGATCCCCTGATCTATCTGGCCGGGTATTTCGATGTCATCGAGGTCAATATGACCTTCTATCGCCTCCCCGAGGCCCGGATCTGTCGGGATTGGGTCTCCCGGACCAAACGAAACCCGGAATTCCGTTTTACGCTCAAGCTCCATCAGAACTTCACCCATCACCCCGATCAAGCCACCAACGAGGATCTGAAGAAGTGGAAGGAGGGGGTCGCTCCGCTGGTCGAAGCGGATAAACTTGGAGCTGTCCTCCTCCAGTTTCCCTATTCCTTTCACTGCACCGCAAAGAATCAGCGCAGCCTCGCTCGGCTGGCCGATTGTTTCCCGGGATATCCCCTGGTGGTGGAGGTCCGGCATCGTTCCTGGGACTCCCCGGAGGCCTTCCAGTTTCTGCGAGATTGTAATCTCGGCTACTGTGTGATCGACCAACCCCAGGTTTCCTATTCAATTCTTCCTTTGAATTTGGTTACCTCTCCGGTAGGATATATCCGTCTGCACGGGCGAAATGTCCGGGATTGGTTCCGGAAGTCGGCCGGCCGGGATGAACGCTATAACTACTGCTACACCCCGGCCGAGATCATCGAATGGCGGGACCGGATCCAGACGCTGGCCCCCCGAGCCAGGGAATTATATGTTATTACCAATAACCATTTCCAGGGTCAGGCCGCCTGTAACGCCCTCCAGCTGAAGTCGGCAGCACGCGGTCGTCGGGTCGCCGTCCCGCCGCCGTTACTGAAAGCCTATCCGGAACTGAAAAGAATCGCCGGGAAAAAGAAATGAAATATCAACCGATCTGGAGAATCGCCCTCGCCGCGGGACTGTTGGCCCTGACCGGTTGCGCCGCCACCTATAACCAACCCTGTCGGGTCCGGCTGTATTCAGATCCTCCGGAAGCTGAGGTCTGGAAGGGCGGGTACTACCTGGGCCGAACGCCTCACGTCTTACATTATACCGCCACCTCCGAGGATGACGAGCGGGGCTACCTCCGTCTCCCCCCGCTGACAATTAAGAAACCCGGCTACCGGCCCTACCTGGTCGAGATGGAACTGGACTTAAGTGATGGATACGACTGGCAAGGAGAGGTGGTTCTGGAGCCGGAAGATTAGTTCTCTCTGTGACCCGAAAGCTGATATTTCCGGAGAACAAATTATTCAGAAGGAAAAGATCAATATGACCGATGGTCAGAAGATAGAATTCAACTGTCCGGAAGAAAATTGCGGGGAGCCGGTCCGTTTCACTCTCGGCTTGCTTGGCCAACCCAACCCCGAGGTGCTCTGCCCGGCCTGCGGCAAGACCCTTTGCCTCTCGCCGGAGGCGGTGGAGAAACTGGAACTGCTGCGGGAGTTGATCGTCACTTTGAGAAAAGCTCGCCCGATCCTCGGCGAGGCCGGGGTGGGGATCGAGGTCGGAGGCCACCAGGTGGTGGTTCCCTATTACCTGCTTTTAACTCGGATGACCTCCCAATTGGCTTTAGAGATCGAGGATAACCAGCTGATCTTCCGCTTCATCGTCGAAGCCTAAACCCGGCGGACAGGATAACCGGATTGACCGGATGGTTTTTATAAAAGGTAGCACATTCTTGTCTGTGGAAGCGTGGTCACAGACAAGAATGTGTGCCACTCTGGCTGGCATCCGTACCATCTTATGGGATTCTGATTAGTGGAGGAAGTAATGGAGAAGATTGCTTTTATCGGAGCGGGGAATATGGCCGAGGCGCTGATCCGAGGGATAATCCGCCGGCAACTGGTAGTTTCGGAAAATATCATTGCCGGGGAAGCCGACCCTGGACGCCGGCAGCAGATCGGAGAGGGACTGGGGATTTCTGTGACTGGAGATAATCGGGAAGCGATCAGCCGGGCCGGGATTATCATTTTGGCGGTCAAACCTCAGGCGCTCGATCAGGTCTTAGCGGAGATTGCTGAAGAGATTACCCCCGACCAACTTCTGATCTCGATCCTGGCCGGGATATCCACCCATCGACTGGAGGAGAACCTGAAGGCCGGTGTTCCGGTGATCCGGGTAATGCCGAACACCCCCGCCCTGGTCGGGGCCGGGGTCTCAGTGATCTCTCCCGGCCGCCAGGC
Source organism: uncultured bacterium (assembly GCA_964465735.1). Lineage (GTDB taxonomy): Bacteria > Auribacterota > Erginobacteria > Erginobacterales > Erginobacteraceae > Erginobacter. The sequence goes on along the minus strand of CAYXKT010000045.1, from coordinate 14,750 downwards.
CGGGGAAGACGCCATAGCCACCGCCCGGGCTATCCTGGAGGCAGTGGGAGAAGTCTGGGTGATGGAGGAGAAGATGATCGACACCGTGACCGCCTTTTCCGGGAGCGGGCCGGCTTATTTCTTTCTTTTCGCCGAAGCACTGATCCGGGGGGGGGAAGAACTGGGTCTGCCCCGGCGGGAAGCGGAGCGATTGGCCACAGCCACTCTGGCCGGTGCGGGGAAACTTTTGAAGGATTCCGGGCGGAGCGCGGAAGAACTGCGCCGGCAGGTCACCTCGCCGGGGGGGACAACTGAGGCGGCCATCGCGGTCTTCCGGCAACGCGGCCTGGAGGAGATCGTCAAGGAAGCGATGACCGCGGCCTGTCACCGTTCGAAAGAGCTGGGAGGATAAGGCGATGGGAATTCTCGGATTTTTGCTCTCGGTCTATTTTGTCCTTCTCCTGGTTCGGGCACTGATCCCTGATACCGGGCAGATCACCTTTAACCAGCCCTACCGATTGGTGGTTAAGCTGACTGAACCGGTGATCGTCTTCTCGGCCCGGAGCATCCCTCTCCGTTTCCGCCGCCTCGCCGCCCTGCCTCCGCTGGCGGTGGTGGTCCTCCTCCAGGGGGTTATCCTGATGAGTGACACCGGTCCCCGATCCGGTATCGTTGTCTGGGGTTTTACTTCCTGGGGATTTGTTACCACTCGACCGTTCTGGGGGGTGGGATCGGCTCTGGCAGGTTACCTGGTCCTGGTTTACCGCCTCTTCGCCCTCTTACTCCTGATGGTTCTCATCACTCCCGAATCCGCCTCCTTCGACCAGGTCTTCCGGCTGATCAGAACCCTGATCCACCCCTTTATCCGCGCCGTACGAGGCCGCTGGGCGGCAGTGGCTGTCCTTCCTCTGGCCTTCACGGCGGCAATGGCCCTGCTCTGGAGGCTGTACGGGGGGATCGGCTGGGTGAGGGGAGAGGAGATGATTATCGCCAAGAGTCTGGTCAACAGCCTGCTTATTCCTCTCCAGTTGGCGACAGTTATTATCTGTCTGATATTCTTTCAGGCCATCCTCTCCTGGTTTTCCGCCGCCCGACGGTCCAGCGGACCTTTCATCTGGATGGAACTCTTTGTCGAACCGTTTCTTCGGCCGTTTCGCCGTTTCAATCTAATCCTGGGCCAGGTTGATCTCACCCCGATGGTCGCGATCGTTGCGCTCCTAATTATCCGAAAGGTCACTGAAACTATTCTCTTCGAAATTTACCGGATACTGTAAATGAAGGAAGCGGAAATCAAAATCACCGATGGCGACGGCGGGGCAACCTTCCCGGTTCGGATCAATCCCCGGGCGGGTCGGGATCGGATTATCGGAATATCCGGGGGGAAACTGAAGGTGGACATTGCCGCCGCCCCGGTCAAGAACCAGGCCAATCGATCCCTGGTCAAGTTATTTCGGAAAGTATTCAAGGTTACCCAGAAAGATGTCGCCATTATCCGGGGTTCGACTTCCCGAGAGAAACTGATCGCCATCCAGGGTTTGAGCACTCAGGCCGTTCGGGATATCATCAGCGGAGAAAAATGAGTAGCCGGTTCACAGAACGTCTGGTTGAGAGGATTGAACAGCTCGATCATCGGGAATTGGGGGGGTTTTTGATCGGGCTGGCCCGGGAAAAAGGCCTGCTGGAGAATATCTTCAACAGTATGCAGGAGGGGTTGCTGGTTATCCAGCCGGATAGGACAATCTCCCTCCTCAATCACTCCGCCGCCCGTTTGCTCGATATCCCCGCTGACTCGAGCGGCCGATCCTTTCCGGCGACAATCGAGGATCCGGGCTTGCAGGATATCATCGAACAGGGACTGGAAGTCCCCGGACAGGCCCTGGTCCGGGAATTCATTATGGTCCACCCTCAGCCGCGCTGGGTCCGGCTCAGCCGGACCGGACTCAATGACGGAGAGGGAAAATTCCGGGGGGTGTTGCTGATCCTGGCCGATATCACCCGGCAACGGAAATCGGAAGAGGAGACCAGCCTGGTCGAGAGACTGAATTTTCTCGGGCACCTGACCGCCGGGGTGGCCCACGAGATCGGCAACCCGATCAGCTCGCTCTTTATCCAGACCCAGCTGATCGAACGCCAGGTCCGACAACTCGTTTTGCCGCAACGGGAAAAGATCAGCCGGACGCTCTCAGTTATCCAGGAGGAACTGCGGAGACTCGACGGAATCATCCGGCAATTCCTAAATACACTCCGGCCCGAGACTCTCCATCTCCACGAAAATGATCTGGCCGAGGTGGTGGAGGAAGTCGCCGCTCTGGTCGAGGAAGAACTCGGGCAGAAGAACATCTCCCTGGTCCGGGAATATCCCCGGGGGTCGATCCGGGGACGGATGGACAAGGACCTGATCAAACAGGCGGTATTGAACCTGATCAAAAATGCTGCCCAGGCGATGCCCAGGGGAGGAGAGATCACGATCCGGCTGGAGAGGGACGACGCCTATCTCAAGTTCTCGGTATCCGATCAGGGGTCCGGCATCCCGGGGGAAAAAATCCCCCGGCTGTTCGAGCCCTTCTTCACCAGCCGGGAAACCGGTTCGGGGATGGGGCTTTTAGTTGTCTATAAGACGATCCGCCAGCACGGCGGTTATGTTGAGGTCTCCAGTCTGCCGGGGGAGGGGACGGTCTTCTCCATCTGGCTGCCCCGACGGCCGCAAAAGATTAAACTCCTGCCGGCGGGGGAAGGGAAATAGAGATATATCACTCCATCTCACTATCTCTTTAACCCATTTGAGGGAATAATAATCGGTTTACTCCGCCAGGAATAAACATAACCACCAATCCTATTATGATCGCGAGCATTTTGATAGTAGAGGACGAGAGGAACCTCCGGGAAGGTCTCCGGGAGGCCCTCCAGTCGCCGAATTTTCAGGTGATCACGGCCGAGAACGCCTTCCAGGCGGAAGAAATCATCCGGAACCAGACCATCGACCTGATCATCTCGGATCTGAAGATGCCGGGGATGAGCGGGCTGGAACTGCTGCGCAAGGTCCGCTCTTTTTCCCCCACCACCATCTTTATAGTAATGACCGCTTACGGGACGGTGGATACCGCTGTTGAGGCGATGAAAGAGGGGGCCAATGATTACCTGACCAAGCCAATCAACCTCGACCAGCTGGAATTGCTGATCGCCCGGGCCCTGAACGAGCGGGACCTGCAGAGAGAGAATATTTACTTAAAGCAGCAGCTGGAGAAAAAATACGGCCTGGAACATATGGTCGGCCGCAGCCGGGCAATGGAGAAAATCTTTGAGATGATCCGGCAGATCAGCAATACCAACTCCACTGTCCTGATCACCGGCGAATCGGGCACCGGCAAGGAAGTGGTGGCTCGAGCTATTCACCAGCACAGCTTCCGGAAAAACCAGCCGTTTATCCCCATCCACTGCGCCGCCCTCTCACCCTCGCTTTTGGAGAGCGAACTCTTCGGCCACGAAAAGGGCTCTTTTACCGGGGCGGTAGCCCTGAAGAAAGGGAAATTCGAGGCGGCCGACGGAGGGACGGTCTTCCTCGACGAAATCAACGAGATCCCCCTGGAGATGCAGGTCAAACTGCTCCGTTTTCTCGAGATGAAGGAACTGGAACGGGTCGGGGGGACAGAGTCGATCCCGATCGATGTCCGCCTCCTGGCCGCTTCCAACGCCGATCTGGAAAAACTGGTCCGGGAAGGCCGGATGCGGGAGGATCTTTACTTCCGCCTCAATGTGCTCCGCCTGGATCTTCCCCCGCTCCGGAAGCGGAGAGAAGATATTACGATCCTGGTCCACGAATTTATGCGCGAGTTCAGCCGGGAGAACCGCAAAGAGATCTCCGCGATTACCCCGGCCGCTCTCCGGGCGCTTCAGGAATACCGGTGGCCGGGAAATGTCCGAGAGCTGAAAAACAGCCTGGAGTCGATGGTCGTGTTGACCAAGAACACGGTCCTCGATCTGGAAGATCTTCCTTCCCAGATCGTCATCAAAAGTTCCGACCAAGCCCCATCCCCGATCGAACTTAACTTGAAGAAAAGGGAGAAAGAGGCGATTGAGTCCGCTTTAAAGCAAACCGCGGACAACAAGCTCCAGGCGGCTGAACTGCTCGGAATCTCCCGGAGGACACTTTACCGGAAGCTGAAAGAGTATGGCTTGATGGAATAGAGGCGAGATGGATGAAGGACAGACCAATCACCATTACCTATCGAGTACCCTACGCCGATACCGATCAGATGGGTGTTGTTTATTACGCCAATTATCTGGTTTACTTCGAACGGCTCCGGAACGAACTGCTCCGTCAAACCGGAATCCCGTATCGAGAATGGGAAGAACGGGGGGTGATACTCCCGGTGGTGGAAGCCTGCTGCCGTTATCGGGGATCGGCTCGTTACGACGATATCCTGACCATAAGCGGAGTGGCCTCCCGGATCACAGCCACTCGGATCCGGATTGAGTACCGGGTCTGCCGCGACAGTGAGCTGCTGACCGAGGGACATACCATTCACGCCTGTCTGAATAAAGACGGCCGCCCGATCCGGGTTCCGAAAGAGTTACTGGGGGGCTAACAAAAGCCAGAAGCCAGAATTCGCGATGACGCTGTCCGTGGTTCTCGAGTGACGGTTACCGCTGACGAAAAACATTTTACCAGTCTCCCCGATTACTATGTCTGCCGAACGCGAAATCAGTCCCCGCTCACCGGTATTGACTGTCGGACTGATCCTGCTCTGCTATATCTCCCTGAGCTACACCTGGAATAATTTTCGCAATACCAACGAATACAGCCGGATCTTTCTCACCCGGGCCCTGGTTGAGCACCAGACATTATCCATCGATCCGCTGCTGAAGATTCACGACACTCAGGACAAATCGTCTTTCCAGGGAAAGTTCTATTCCAACAAGGCCCCGGCTTCCTCCTTCCTGGCCGCCCCCGCCTATCTGGCTGTCCGGCTGTCCGAGATCGGCCTCCGATATCAGAACTCGGACGCGGTCAGGCTGTACCTGGTGACCGCTCTGACGGTCAGCCTTCCCTCGGCCCTCTTCCTCCTGCTGCTCTTTAAATTCTGGACGGCAATTACCCTCCAGGGACCACTGAGACGCTCAATCCTGATTCTCTATGGCCTGGGGACTATGGTCTGGCCCTATTCCACAATGTACTATGGGCATATCCCGGCCGCTCTCTGCCTCACCCTGGCTTTTCTGATCAGTTTCAGTTCCCGGGAAGCTATTACCGGACCTCGGCCTTTGCTCGAGGTCGGATTTTTCTGCGGCCTGGCGTTCGCGATTGAGTATCCCACCGCTCTGATCTCGGTCGCCCTCTTTATCTACGCGGCGGCAGTCTTCAAAAAGCTTCGGGCCGGCCTTTATCAGTTGTCCGCCCTGGCCGCGCTCTTTTTTCTCTGGTTCTACCGGAGCCGGATCGAGACGGCCGTCGGCCCCCATATCGAATTTCTGGTTGATCCGGGCGGAGCGGTTCTCGTCTCCGCTCTGGTACTCACCGCGGTCATTGGTCTCGGGGCGGCCTCCCGAGCGCCGAAACTGCTCTTGTTTTTTCTCGGAGCGGCTCTCCCGGTTGGACTGACCCTGTATTATCACCACAGTTGCTTTGGCGGATTGTTCCAGTTCCCCTACTATTATGAGAGTTATCCTCTCTTCAATATAGCCCACCAGCGGGGGATAGCCGGGGTCGCTATCCCCACCAACCCCGAAGAATTGATCCGTTACCTGGACCGGTTGTGGCGGCTGCTGATCAGTCCCTACCGGGGCCTGTTCTTCTACTCGCCCTTTCTCGTCTTCGGGGTTAGCGGGATGATCGGGATGGTCCGAAGCGAGCGGTGGCGGAGAGAAGGCGTACTTTTCCTCTTTCTGTGCGGGGTTTACTTTCTCTTCCTGGCCGGATTCTCCGACTGGGAAGGCGGCTGGTCGATGGGGCCTCGGCACCTGGTCCCGCTGTTGCCCTTTTTCGCTACCGGAGCGGTCTACTTCCTGGCGAATACCCGGCCGGAGCGGCGCCTGCTCTGGGGGGTGGTGCTGGCAGTTCTGGGGCTGATCTCGCTCTTCTTGACCTGGGTCGGGACCGTTACCTTCCCCTACTTCCCCAAGGAGTTCTCCAACCCGCTCTACGAGTTCGCCGGGAAACTCCTGGCCCAGGGCCGTCTGGCCCCGACTGTCGGAGAACTCTTCGGCCTCCGGGGCTGGGCCCGAATCTGGCCGACAGCCATCCCGGCCGGAGTTCTGACCGCGCTTTTTTTAAAGGATACCGCCCGTTTCGCCGGCCGCGGTATCGGCCGACAGGCACTGCTGATCATCGCCGCCATTCTGACGGCAGGGGTTTTGCTCTGGGCGGGGAAACTTGCGGGAAAAAGCCGGGAGGAAAATCTCTCTTACCAGGAAAAGTTTTTGCAGCAAGCGCAGAAAGACAAAGTGCTCTACTTTATGGAACGAGAGGGGGAGGGGGGAGCGGGAGGGTAAATACCCATCAGAATTTTCCCTACCTATCATTTGTAGTTTTACTTGCATATCTGACGATACTCGGGGAAAAGGTTCTTTTGGCCAAAGTCGGTTTTTTTGGAGCAGTATAAAGAGAAGTTCTATGTGGATGACCAGTTCTTATCGGCACTGGAGAAACAAAAACCTTCTCACCCCGTGTATTTTTCTTTTCGGCAGAAACCGGGGAAGCCGGTCGAAAGGTGGAACTTAGTAGTCCCGGAAATAGTAATAAATGAAGGTTGAAATGAGCTATGGCAATGTCAAGAAGAGAAAATGAAAAAAGCAGAGGATATCTTTGTAAAGTCTGCCACCGCTATCGCCCAAATGAGAAATTTTCAGGGAAAGGGAGCCGGATTCATCTCTGTAAGGACTGTGCCCGGAGGCCGAAAGAGGAGCGGGCAGTCATCGAGCAGGAAGACGAGATATTCGGATTCCTGGAGCAATCCCATATCTCGGATAAGAATATTACCCGACTGGAAAAACTCTGTAAATCCTCCGATCCGAGAATTTCAGAATTAGCCGGTATCGTTCTTGAAGTGGCGAAAGTCAAGCCCTACAAGAAAAGACGACTTAAAGTTCTGGCCAGGGAAAGAAGAGATCTTCTGTCCAAATTAGAGGAGACTGGATTGATCTTTGCTCATCACTGGTAATATGTAGTATGTTTTTTTAGGAAATTGCCGGACTGGGCGATGGTAAAACAGGAGGGAGGCGAAGCGGATAAACTATATTTGGTGCGGGAAACCAAATCCACCAAGGAGCAATTGCAGTTACGGGGAAGTGAGTGGGCCAAGATCCAATGCGGCATCGCTCACTCCGCAGCACTGGATCTATCGTTTAAGCATATCACCAGCGCGGCGAGGTGTGATTTTAATCGTTCATTTCTCTATTGGATTTTTAGTGAGAAATGACAGATCTCCGAAAAAGGGCAAAGTTGGGATAAAGTTTCGACAGACCACAGGCAAAGACACCTGTCATTTAAGATGCCGGGAGGCAAAGTTCATCAACGATAGGGGGGGGGTGCCCGCCATCCGCGCAAGGAGGGACCGTGGCGGCTGGTTTTTAAACTTTCTCCCCGGCCGCACCAGATGACAGGGGTTGTGTTGGCCTGGGCCCGAAGAACGAAAGTCGGGTTAAAAGGAGTACTCCAGCCCGGCCCGGATCTGCCAGTTCTTAAAATCCGCCTCTTCCTCTAACGTCACCGCTCCTTTCTCCGGGTTGAAATGGGTCTGCTCCCGGTCAATGTCGGTGAAGACATACCTGGCCTCGACGTTGAGGAAGATGTGATCGCTGAGCTGGAAATCGGCCCCGGCTACCACGTGAACCGACCATTGGCCGGTTATATTTCCGGTGATGGTGAAGGGATAGGTTGTCCCGTCTTCAAGCTCGACATTGTAGTGACCGTCGATGTTGGCATCGATCTCATAATAACCCGCACCCAACCCCAGGTAGCCGCGGCCCATCTCTTCCACCACCGGGGAAAATATCAAAGCCGTAAAGTAGATCGGATAGACCCGGTCCACTTCCTTGTAATATACCGGCCCGGGTGCAGAGGGAGCCTCTTCTGTGGACTGATACGGCATCACGATGTCTTCTTCCACTGACCATCGGAAGTAATCGACCCCGGCCTCGATCCCCAGCATATCGGTGAACTTGTATTTGATGATCGCCCCATAGCCGAATTCCGCGTCAAAGTGTGAATCCTTGGGGTTAATATAGCTGCCGTGAGCCCCCACTCGTAACTCGCCGTACTTCAGAGCCCCCAAACTTGTTGTCGGCCGAAGAGCCGAACAGAGGATGATCGCTGCAATTACTGTTGCTGACTTGACTATTTTCATATTCAAACGCCTTAAGTTGTCCGGGTTGCCAGTGTCCGCCTCGGAGCGAGGGCGGGGAGTAATATAAGATATACGCTGCTTTAGGGATATTGGTTCAGTTCCAGTATAGGTTTATCGGCCGCCGTGTAAAGTCAAATTGAAAATCAAGTTCTTCCCGACACCGCTTTGGCGGTTACCTGGCGATCCGTGATGATTTTTCCTTGCCGGATCAGCTGTCAGGTTGCTATAGTTCCTGATTTGTTGATCAAATAGTTTATCGCGGGGCGTGGCGCAGTCCGGCTAGCGCACCTGAATGGGGTTCAGGGGGTCCCCGGTTCGAATCCGGGCGCCCCGATAAAATATTTGGAGAAAGAGAAACCAACGGAGCGAGTTAGCGCGTCCCGAAAGCCTTCGGGAAGGTCCCGGGAAATGTTCTGGCTGTATATTTTACAGAGCAGCCGAGATGAAAGTTATTATATCGGGCATACATAAGACTTAGACGAACGGATCGCCAGGCACAATCTCGGACATCCCCATTCCACGAAAGCAAAAGGACCTGGGAAGTTGATGTATAAGGAAGAATACCCGGCAAAGAGCGAAGCGTAGAAACGCGAATACCATCTCAAGAGGAAGAAGAACAGGAAGTACATAGAGTATTTAATCAACAGGGAGGTGCGCCGATCGATTTAGCGCCCCGACTAATTTAAATGAGAGAGATTAAAATAGGCTTGATCGGTTGGGGGACCGTGGGTGCGGGTGTAACCAAGATCTTGCAGAAGAATTCGGCCCTGATCTCCCGCCGCCTGGGGGCCCGGCTCCGGCTGGTCCGAGTAGCTGATCTTAATATAAAAAAGGATCGCGGTGTTAAGCTTCCCGCTGGAACTCTCACCCGAGATGCCTCCCGGATCATTGAAGATCCGGAAATCGATATCGTGGTTGAATTGATCGGCGGGTTGGATCCGGCCACCGACCTGGTCCTCTCGGCATTGCGGAACCGGAAACGGGTGGTCACCGCCAACAAGGCTCTGCTGGCCGAACGGGGAAAAACTCTTTTCCGCGAGGCGGCGGCGGTTAAACGACAGATATTCTTTGAAGCCAGCGTCGGCGGCGGAATCCCGATCATCAAGATAATCCGAGAGGGGTTGGCGGCCAACCGGATCAGTTCCATCCTCGGGATTATCAACGGCACCACCAATTATATTCTCTCCCGGATGTCGGAGGCGGGGATTACGCTGACGACCGCGGTCAACGAAGCCCAGAAGTTCGGCTACGCTGAGAAAGACCCCTCTTTCGACCTTGAGGGCATCGACTCCACCCATAAGCTGGCCCTGCTCTCTTCGCTGGCTTTCGGCGGTTGGGCCGATTTTCCTCAAATTTACCGGGAAGGGATTAACCAGATCACCGACGAGGATATCGCCTATACCACCGGGTTAGGCTATACGATCAAGTTGCTGGCCGTCGCCAAGCAGACCCCGGGAGGGGCCGATATCCGTGTTCATCCCACCCTGATTCCCCAACGCCATCTCCTCGCCGCGGTCAACGGGATCTTCAACGCTGTTTATGTCGAGGGAGATTTCAGCAATAGCCAGATCTTTGAAGGCGAAGGGGCGGGGCAGGGGCCCACAGCTTCCGCGGTGGTGGCTGACTTGATTGACGCGGGGAGAGAGATCCTCTCCGGGAATGAATCATCCCTCCCTTACCTCGTCACCGATCAGAACCTTAAGTTAGCCCCGATCGGCGAGGTTATCTGCCGCCATTATCTGAGGATTCCGGCCGTTGATCGTCCGGGTGTCCTGGCCCAGATCGCCAACATCCTCGGCGCCGGCGGGATCAGTATTGACTCGGTCATCCAGCGCCAAAAATTGCATAAGGGGACGGTCCCAGTTATTTTGATGACCCACCGGGCTCCGGAGAAGGCCATCCAGTTGGCACTGGATCAGATCAGTCAACTGGATGTTGTCCGCGGCCGGCCGATGAGGATCCGGGTGGAAGATTAATCGGGTTCGCAGATGAAATATGTCATTGTCCTAACTGATGGCGCGGCCGACTACCCGCTGGAGGAACTGGAGGGCCGGACTCCCCTGGAGGCCGCGGCTACCCCCCACCTTGACCGACTGACCCGGCAGGGGGCGGGAGGGAGACTGAAAACTGTCCCCTCCGGTCTCACCCCCGGCAGTGACGTGGCCAATCTCTCCATCCTCGGCTATCATCCGGGGCGGATCTATACCGGCCGGGGACCTCTGGAGGCCGCCAGTATGGGGATCTTTCTGGAAGATGACGAGATCGCCTTCCGCTGCAACCTGGTCACCGTCTCCGATAACATCCTCTCCGATTATAGCGCCGGTCATATCTCTTCCCGGGAGGGACGAGTCCTGATCGAGCTGCTCGAGGAGCGTTTAGGAGGCCAGGGGTTGCGGTTCTACCCCGGGAAAAGCTATCGACATCTGCTGGTGGTCAAGGAACAACTTCTGGAGGAAGGGACCGGCGACCTGCGGACCACCCCGCCCCACGATATCACCGGGCAGGCAATCTCCCCACATCTCCCTCGGGGCCGCGGGTCCCGACTCCTGAAAGACCTGATAACCCAGTCCCGGATTATTCTCTCGGACCAGGAATTGAACGAAATCCGGATCGATCTCGGGGAAAACCCGGCGAATATGGTCTGGTTCTGGGGGGAGGGAAAACCTCCGAAACTGGAGTCTTTCCGAGATAAATTCGGCATCAGCGGGGCCCTGATCTCCGCGGTTGATCTGCTCCAGGGGATCGCCCGAATTAGCGGGATGGAGGTAATCAAGGTCCCCGGGGCCACCGGTTACTTCGATACCGACTACGCCGGGAAGGGCAGGGCGGCCCTGGAAGCTCTGGAGACTCACGACCTGGTTTACCTCCACGTCGAAGCGCCCGACGAAGCTGGACACGTCGGGAATATCACGGAAAAGATCAAAGCTCTGGAAATGATCGACGAACATATTATCGGCCCGCTCCTTGAAGCCGGAGAAAAGCGGGGCGGACTGCGCATCGCGGTCCTCCCCGACCACGCCACCCCGACCGCTATCAGAACTCACGTCTCAGATCCGGTGCCCTTTGTGATCTGGGGGGAAGGGATCGAGGCCGATCGGATGGAATCTTTCAGCGAGAAGGAAGGGTTGCGTGGTCGTTTCCGCCAGAGAACCGGTCACAAGTTTATGAAACTGCTCCTCTCCCGGGAGAAAAACGAACCGGCACCTCCCGGGAAAGAGACTTGATTATTGCTGGGCCGATACTCGGATAAAAACCTCGTTATACCCCTAAGCCCCCGCGATTAGTCCCCCCGGTGCCGCCTACGGAAGAGAGTTAAACTATGAAAATTACAGTCCAGAAATATGGCGGGAGTTCGGTGGCCGATATTGAGCCGATCAAGAACGTTGCCCGCCGGGTCATCAAGTCGAAGAAACCCGGAGAAGGCCTGGTCGTGGTGGTCTCGGCGATGGGCGATACTACTGACGAGCTGATCGCCCTCTCCCGGCAGATTAATCCGGATCCATCGGAGAGGGAGATGGATCAGTTGATCTCCACCGGGGAACAGACCTCCGCGGCTCTGCTGGCGATGGCAATCGATTATGGCGGGGTGAAAGCGGTCTCCCTGACCGGTAACCAGGTCGGAATCCAGACCGATGCCAGTCATACCAAGGCCCGAATATTCAAGATCGACCCCCGGAAGATGATCGAGGAACTGGATCGTGATCGGATCGTAGTTGTGGCCGGGTTTCAGGGCATCAACATCAAAAAAGACGTTACCACCCTGGGCCGGGGAGGATCGGATACCACCGCGGTCGCTCTGGCGGCGGTCCTCAACGCCGAGAGTTGCGAGATCTATACCGATGTCGATGGGGTCTATACCGCCGATCCCCGGGTGGTTCCCGACGCGGTCAAGATTGATAATATCTGCTATGATGAGATGCTGGAACTGGCCAGCCTGGGAACCAGGGTGATCCAGAATCGCGCGGTTGAATTCGCGAAAAAGTTCGATGTTGTTCTCCACATCCGTTCGAGTTTCAACGAGGAGGCGGGAACACTGGTTACCGAGGAGGTAGATGCAATGTCTATGGAAAAAGTCGTTATCCGGGGGGTTTCGCTCAACCAGGAGGAGGCGAAATTGACCATCACCCTGGTCCCCGACAAGCCGGGGATCGCCGCCCGGATATTCAAGAGCGTCGCCAATGATCATATCAACGTCGATATGATTATCCAGAATATCAGCGCTCAGGGTTTCACCGATGTCTCCTTCACCGTTCCCCGTCCCGACCTGGCGAAGGCCAGCGCTCTGCTGGAAAAAATCGCCCGGGAAATCGATGCCGGAACAATTAAAGTGGAGGAGAAGATCGCCAAGGTATCGGTCGTCGGGGTCGGGATGAAAAGTCATCCCGGGGTGGCGGCAACGATGTTCGAAGTCCTGGCTCAAGAAGAAATCAATATTATGATGATCTCCACTTCCGAGATAAAAATCTCCTGCGTGGTCCGCTCGGAAGACGGAGAACGGGCAACTCGAGCTCTGCATAAGGCTTTTGAGCTTGGTGGGGAAGAGAAACAGTCTAAATAGTGTCAGAACGAACACTCCGGAAACCAGTTCATTGCGAGGAGGGGCGACGAAGTAATCTTTTTAGTTGATAAATTCTATATGATTTGAGATCTCTGTTCAGACACTAAATGAATTACTCGGATAGTACTAATGGCAAAGAAAATTCTACTTTATGATACCACGCTGCGCGACGGCGGTCAGGCGGAAGGGATCACCTTCTCCCTGGCGGACAAGCTGAGGATCACCGGCCGCCTCGACCGGATCGGGATCCGGTATATTGAGGCCGGATGGCCGGGATCCAACCCCAAGGATATGGCCTTCTTCCAGGAGATCCGGAACCATCAGCTGAAGCAGGCCCGGGTGGTGGCCTTCGGCAGCACTCGCCGCGCGGGGGTGAAGGCGGAAGAAGACGCCAATGTCATTTCTCTGCTCCAGGCCGAGACCCCGACCATTGCCATCTTCGGCAAGAGCTGGCTGCTCCACGTTACCGATGTCCTCCGGATCTCTCCCAAATCCAACCTGGCGATGATCTCGGATACAGTGGCCTACCTGAAGTCGAAAGGGAGAGAGCTGATCTACGATGCCGAGCACTTCTATGATGGCTACAAGGATGATCCGGAATATGCTCTGGCCACTCTGGGGGCGGCCGCCGAGGCCGGGGCGGAATTTCTGGTTCTCTGTGATACCAACGGGGGTTGTCTGCCCGAGGAGATCAGCCGGATCACTCAAGAGGTGCAGAATCGATTCGCCATTCCCCTGGGGATCCACGCCCACAATGATGGCGGTCTGGCCACCGCCAATTCCCTGGCCGCGGTCCGGGCCGGAGCGGTGATGGTTCACGGGACGATCAACGGTTATGGAGAGAGAACCGGAAACGCCAACCTCTGCTCGATTATCCCCAATCTGGTTCTGAAGATGAATCTTCCCGCTTTACCCAAATCCCAGTTACGCAAACTCGGGGAGCTTTCCCGATTCGTCGACGAGCTGGCCAATATCCCCTCTGACCTCCGGGCCCCCTTTGTTGGTCAGAGCGCTTTCGCCCATAAAGGCGGAATGCACGTGGACGCGGTCCGGAAGAACCCCCGGACTTTCGAGCATATCGACCCCGCCCTGGTTGGCAACCACCGGCGGATCCTGATCTCCGAGCTTTCCGGGAAGAGTAACGTCATCTTAAAGGCGATTGAGTTTGGGGTCAACCTCGACAAGACAACTCCGGAGACCGCCCGGGTCCTGGCCGAACTGAAACGGCTGGGAGAAGAGGGTTACGATTTCGAGGGAGCCGACGCCTCCTTTCAGATCCTGCTCCAGAAAGCGCTGGGCAAGCATCAGGAATTCTTTAAACTGGAAGGTTTCCGGGTGATCGTGGAGAAACGTCAGGATCAGGATCCGATCTCTGAAGCCACGATCAAGATCCGGGTCGGGGATAAGAGCGAACTTTCCGCCGGGGAAGGCGACGGACCGGTCAACGCCCTGGACAATGCCCTGCGGAAGGTCCTGCACCGCTTTTACCCGGAGATCGGAGAAGTCAACCTGGCCGATTTCAAGGTTCGAGCTCTTGACGCCACGGCGGGAACGGCGGCCAAGGTTCGAGTCCTGATTCAGAGCCGGGATCAGAAAGATATCTGGGGCACAGTCGGTGTCTCCCAGAACATCATCGAAGCTTCCTGGCAAGCCCTGGTCGATAGCGTAGATTACAAACTGCTCAAGAGGGGAAAGAAGAAAACAGCGAGCAGTAAGCTCTAAGCAGTAAGCCGGTGCCCTCGCCCTTTTCCGAATTCCGCATTAACTTTAGCCTAAATTGAGCGATTCTATGCGGCGAACTGCACCAATCTTTTGAGTCCAAACGGATATTGAAAATCCTCGCCATATCTCCTGGATATGGCTGCGGTTTT
>CAYXKT010000044.1:0-19374 GCA_964465735.1 uncultured bacterium | reverse complement strand
ATGGCTGCGGTTTTCGCAACCCGTCGGCCAGCAAAATCTTAGCACGTTTCATCCGAAATAATCGCTCAACTTAGATATTAAACTTATCCGGAAGCAACTCAAACCGCAAGGCCTATCTGGATTTGAGAGATGATATTCAGGGAATGTTACCGGATACTCTGCCAACAAAATGGGGGCCTTCCGAAATTCCTCGGGACCCTGGTTCACGACGTCAGTCGAGCGTATTTTACAAGCGCGGCAGAGACCCCGGTTATCCGATAAGTGAGGAGAGAAGGGTCGGGAGAACTGCTCGTGAGGAGAACGACCGAAGCAGGGGCGGATCAGCTGAAGAGCAACATCGAAAGCTTCCGCTCGTAGAGTTTTCCGTCGGCGGACTTGCGGCCGAGTATCGCCAATAGCCGCAGGTAAGCCTCCCGGGCCTTGCCATCTCCGTAGTCCTTCTTGACACTGAGCACCTCGATCAGGGTATCAAGGGCTCGGAGGTACTCTCCTCCCCGACCGTAGGCTAAGGCAAGGTCATAAAGTGCACCGGGGTCGGCGGGGTCGGCCTCCAGGGCGGCAGTGATCGCCGCCATATCCGGGGGCGCTTCGGTCTGAAAATAGATCCGTCCCCGGAGAGGTGCGACCTGATCGTACCCCGGCGTCTGGGGAGTGACCTCGGAGAGCAGTTCGTCCGCTTCCCGGTAGCGGCCCTGGTGATAAGCGATCAACCCCAGGCCAAGGGCGGCGCCTGGATGAGAGGGCTCGCCATCCCGGATGGATTGATAGATCCTCTCCGCTTCCTCCCAGCGGCCGGCGTCAAGGCTCCGGTTAGCCTCCCCGATCCGCCCCTCTGCCGGATCGGGGAGGAACTCAAAAAGCAGTCGGTCGATCTCCTCGGCAGGGAGAGCTCCGGAAAACTCCTCAACTACCTTGCCGCCGGAGAAGATCTTCACCGTCGGGATCGACTGGATTCCGTACTCGGCGGCCAGTCCGTTTTCGGCGTCGACGTCAACCCGGGCCAGGACAATCCGGCCTTTTTCCCGGATAACCGCTGCCTCCAGAACCGGCCCCAGGGTCCGGCAGGGTGCGCACCATTGCGCCCAGAAATCAACAAGCACCGGAATCTGCTGCGAACGGGCGATTACAGTCTCAGCAAAATCCGCCCCGGTGACATCAAATATCAGATTGGTTTTATCGTTCATTTTATGCTGCTCTCTCTCCGGTAGGGTTGGCCCCGATAGCGATTTTGTTTTCTCCCTTTGCGGATCATCCCAGCGATGGGAGACGTCTGGGAATACTGATATGATTTTTACCTAAATTGAGCGATTCTATGCGGCGAACTGCACCAATCTTTTGCGTCCGAACGGATATTGAAAATCCTCGCCATATCTCCTGGATATGGCTGCGGTTTTCGCAACCCGTCGGCCGGCAAAATCTTAGCACGTTTCATCCGCAATAATCGCTCAACTTAGGTTTTAAGAAATAATAGGCGATAATCTGTCATTGTAATCATCAGCAAGGGAAGCTCAATCCATTGACAGAGAGCGGATTGCTTCGTCGCCGCGCTTATTCGCAATGGCATTGGATATATTTTTTAGTGAGGGAAGAATACCATTAATAACACGATTTGGTTCGGTTGACAACTTTTTCAGTCTTTTCGAGCCAGCTAAATCTTCCCCCGGTCTCCTTCCCGTTCCCAGACAATGATTCTCGGACGGTTGTAGAGCATATCGTGGGGGGGAAATGCTCCCTCAAAGTCGATCCCCAGCAGACGGGGGCGGTTTTCGAAGACCTTCAACTCCCGATAGCCTCGCTTCCCGGAGAGAAACTCAACCCAGAGATCGCGGCGGATAATATCGTAGCGTTCCTTCAGACGAAGAATCTGCCGGTAATCGAAGTCAGTGGTGATCAGGTAGTGAGGTTGCCGGGCCAGGGCGGGGAGGAGTCGGTCGTACTGTTCCACCACCAGATCGGGGAGCATCCGGTCAATCGGGGGGTCGTCAAGAAAGATCAGCCCGGTCTCGGTCTTGATCAGGCCGACCCGGGCAGGCCGGACGAGGTTGTTCTCCAGCCAGGCCTTGGCCTGGAGGCGGATATCCTCCTCGGCCAGGACACCGGTATAGGCGATCGCCTGCAAACTCAGCCAGACCAAGATCAGAGAGGCGGCCGTCCCGACGGCAACGGCCGGCAGCCTCCGGAGCAGACGGATCTCGAAGAGCCGTCCGGCGAAAAGCGCCAGGAAGGGAAGTAGGGGGATGAAGAAGCGGGAGAATTTAACCACCGGGATCGAGATCAGGATGAAATAGGGGATTATGTAAGCGAGGACCAGCCAGTCGGCTCGCTGGCGTTTCCAGAACGCGGCGAGGACTCCAGCCACCGCCAGCAGCCAGAAGACGGGCCCTCCGGCATAATAGAGAAGATAAAAGATATTGTAGAGGGCACCGGGCTTGGTCGCGATGAAGATCGGGCCGTGGCCGCTGTGTATCAGATAGTGTGACTGTGACAGGAGATCGCCGTAGAGCCGGCGGATCTCAATCAGGGCGTAGGGCGAGGCGAAAAAGAAGACCAGCAAGGCGGCAGCCAGACCCACCAGGGGAAAGAGGTCGGCAAATCGCCGAAGAAATCTCTCTTCGCTCCCCCGCCGGCGGAGAAGATGGGCAGCCAGTAAAGGGAAGAGAGCGAAGAGCCCATTATATTTGACGGCGGCAGCCAGGCCGGCGACCGCGCCGGCCGCCAGGTAATCGCCGAGTCGGCGCCGGGAGAGGATCGAGGCGGAGAAACAAAAGGAGAGTGTAATCAGGAAGGTGACCGGGATATCGACGGTGGCATAATGGGAGTGAAGAAGATGGAGGGGGAGGATTGTCAGGAGAAAGGCGGCGGCCAGGCCGGTCCGGGCGGAGTAGAGTTTCTTTCCGATCCGGTAAAGAACCAGCACCGTGGCCGTGCCGGCCAGGGCCGACCAGACCCGGCCGATCAGGTAATACGGCAGTGGGTCGGGACTCAGGTGGGGAAGGAGGGCCGGTGACTGAAAAAGGGTCGAGACCGCCCAGTGAGCCCGGAAGGAAAAGTGGAGCAGGTAGAGGTAGAAGGAGGGCATCGCGAACCAGCGGGGGTTGAGGCCGTCGCGGAAAAAGAGCAGCGCCCGCCTCACCGCCGTCGGTTCGTCGGGGTGGAGAAAATAGGGGAAGCCAAAACGGAGCCCGATCAACCGGAGCGCTCCGGCCAGGATGAGAATTAAAAGCAGATAGACGGTCGTCCTCTTCAATTTGCTTACTTCTCCCCGCTTTTTCAATATCCAGGTGCCCGGGCCTGGGCTGATGCCGACAACTGTATCCCGATGATTTCGAGCCGTCCCAAATTTATTTGACGGCGACAGTTGCTATCGCTCCTGGTTTTGCCCGCAGTTCGGACATTCCTCAAAAGGCCGACAGCCAATTCATCTCCTCAATATCGGGATGAAATATGTTTGCCAGTCTTTGTTTCCGGTAAGAATTGGGCAGGTATGACGATCCAGACGGCATCGGCACCCGGACAAGCCTGAGCGCCTTTTCCTTCTTCACTGGATATCCCTTGGTGGAGATCAGATATTCAGCTCCTCCAACGTCATTCTTGCAATGACTTTTAACAGTCCCCCCACTCAGCCCTGAACCAGTTCCACCGAGTGACTGGTCCCGATCCGGTTCGCTCCCGCCTCCATCAGTTGGTGGGCGAACTCGCTGGTCTTGATTCCCCCGCTGGCCTTGATCAGGACTTCGTCGCCGACCACCTCCCGAATCAGACAGATATCCTCCACCGTCGCTCCCCCATCCACTGTCCCGGTCGAGGTCTTGATAAACCTTGCCCCGGCTGCCTTGGCCAGACAACAGCCGCAGATCTTCTCGGTCCTGGTCAAGGAAGCGGTCTCCAGAATTACCTTGACCGCATTCCCCTGGCAGGCCCGAACCACCTGCTGGATATCGTCGAAGACCATCGGATAGTGCTTGCTCTTCAGGGCGCTGATATTGATGACCATATCGATCTCCTTCGCACCCCGGTTAGTGATGGCATCGTGGGCCTCAAAGGCTTTGGCCACGGGGGTCATCTGCCCGTGGGGAAAGCCGACGACCGCGATCGGGATCACGTCCGACCCCTGAAGCAGTCCGGCCACGTACTCGACATTGCTGGAGTGGACACAGACCGAACGGAAGTGATAATCTTTCGCCTCTTTTACCAGCCGGTCAAAGTCCTCCTTGGTCGCCTCGGGTTTTAGTAAGGTGTGGTCAATGATTGAAGCCAGTTCTCGGTCATAATCTTCCATACTCATAATTGTTTCTCCTTTTTTTCTAATTTGCCTGCCGGACCATCCCCCGCGACTAATTCCACTGTGATCGCCGACGTCGCTTGCCGCAAATCCGGGCGACACGAAGCTTTTGCCGACCGGAGAACCTGACAACCGAAGAGGGCAAGCTTTCCTGAGAGCAGGGCGTCCAGAGATGGGAGATCGTGGGGATAGATCAAGATCAGCCGTTTACCCTCCTGCAGGTAGAGGGGTCTGCTTCTTATATATATTCATCTTATACTGAGGATTGTCAAGTCCCCAGTACTCGATGTGGAAGTCGGGTCGGATCTGGAATTCGCCAATGATCCGAAACTTGGCAGCGTAACGGTAGACCAGACCGCGGGTGGTCAGCCAATCGGCTACCTTCCTCTCGCCTTCGGATTGGACCACTGTACCGGCAGAGGCGGAGATGATCTTCTTTAACCTAAATTGAGCGATTCTATGCGGCGAACTGCACCAATCTTTTGCGTCCGAACGGATATTGAAAATCCTCGCCATATCTCCTGGATATGGCTGCGGTTTTCGCAACCCGTCGGCCAGCAAAATCTTAGCACATTTCATCCGCAATAATCGCTCAACTTAGGTTTAACTCGACCCCGGTCTCGAAATTCCGCCGCCGGAGAAAAACCTCGTCGAAGCAGCGGTCGCAGAAAACACGCTGGAAGACCTGCTCGGAGCGGGCATATTCCTCGGCGGTGACCCGGATCGAGCAGCGCTGACGCTGAGCCCGTCCCTCGGCAATCCGGACAGCTTCCTCGATGAACTCTGCCGCCGAGTAAGCCTTGCTCCGGACATAATCTTTCTCGGCCGGGTTGTCGGCCTGATCGCAAAGATCCGACAAGCAATCCCGGGCGGCGGCCCCGTAAGCCTTAAGATCCCGGATCGCGTATTGCCGGGTCTGCCCGTGCGGATCCTGACGGGCGACCGGCGCCAGGGCAGCCACCGCCTGGGAAGCGTTGACCCCCAGCCCGGAGATCTTGCCCAGGGCCGAGGCGGCCAGTCTCCGGACGTTGGCCGCGGGGGACCGGAGCAGATCCAGAAGCTCGCGGAATCCGGAGACGTCACCCTGACGACCGATCGCCACTGCCCGAGCGGCCAGTCGCTTTTCCAGCTGTTGATCCAGCGGGTTTTTCATCTTGATTTTTTCTTTGGCGCTTTGACGAACGCAACCGCGGACGCTCCCTGCTGGCGGATTTTTTCTTCCTCGTCGGACTCCGGCGCTTCCGGGGACGGGCAGCTAACAGCTGCTGAAAATTCCCGACCTGGTAACCGGCCTCACCGGCCAACTCCCGCAGCGTCCGGGCCGCCCTCAACTGGACCAACCCCCGAACCCGGAGGGGGCCGACCCCGTCCCAGTTGGCAACCGTCCGAACAATCGTGGCGGTAGCGGTCAGCCAGAAGAGCATCTCGTTGAGCCGTTCCCGGTTGAACCAGAGGATGTCGCGATCCCAGTGATAGAGAAGGAAACGGCGGACTTCGCTATCCTGAAATAGAGGTTCAAGCAGATAGAGATGGTTCTTGGTCCGGACCTTCAGCATCCGGGGAAGATGCCTTAAAAGGATGACGATCAAGGCCAGTTCCCGCCGGGCCGTGTCCCAGTCGCATCCCATCTCCTGGAAGGTCCGCACCAACTGTTCGTCGAGGAACCAATCGTTAATCCAGCGATAGTTCAAAGAGGCCTTCTTTTTCTCGGCGAGGGCTTTTCCCACCGCCGACAACAGATGCCAGGTCAGGGTGATCCGGAAAAACTTACCGGCAGGTCCCGGGGCGGGAGGGACGGCGGAAAGCAGTTGTTTCAGGGCGGGACGGCTGTATCGGGTGCTCTTCCAACCGGGGAGTATTTCCGACGGAGGCAGCAGGAGTATGGCCTCGATGAACTTAAGTTCTTCCGCCGCCGGGACGGCGGGGTCTCCCTTCCGCCGCCGACGGGAAAGAACCTCCCGAAAGAATTCCTCCAGGGGTCCGGCCGCCCTCTCGGCCGCCTTCTGGAGGAATTGCTCCAGGGAGTTGCTGCCGGCCGCCAGGGCAAAGAGATCCCGGTATATTTGCAGGCCGCAGACTTCCTGGAAGACCTGGTAGAGTCGAGCGAAGTGGATCCTCTTTAAGGCGTCATTGATGTTTTCCACCCCCCTCCCCTTCAACGCGGCGGCCAGGCGAGCCAGAAAACCCTTCTTGTCATCCCGGACCTCGCGGATATCGACAAAGACGTGAGTCTGATAAGCCCGCAACTGCAGCGACATCCCCTTTTCCCGCATCTCTCGACTGGAGCGGATGTATTCCAGACCGGTGCGCATATCCTGGAAAATGGTATAGTCGCCCTCCTCCGCTCGCAGACCAAGACCTCGAGCCAGGTCAGCCCGGACCAGTTTATTCTTCTCTCCGTGTCCTTTTTCCAGCCGGGAGGTGGAAATCCGGATCCAACCGGAAGTCTCAGTAAAGCGGTTGTTATAAACGATCAGGGAACGCTCGTTCTCATAGCGATTGGAGTAGGCGAAGATATCTTCGTTGACCTTACCGTTGTCGAGGTAGAAGTCATAGAGATAGAAGTTGGCCACGTCACTGAAGAGATGACGTTTCTTCAGCAAAGGAAAAATCTCCTTCTCGTGCCGCTCGACCAAGTAGTCATCAATCGGCTCGTCCCAGTAGGCCCGGCTGTATTCCATCCCGTATTTCTCGGTCAACCCCTCAACCTGACCGTGTCCGAAGAGGGGGAGACCCGGCATTGTCGCCATCATCGTGCAGACCCCAAAGTACTGATCACCCTTGCCGAATTGGGCGATCGCGGTCTCCTCGTCAGGGTTGGACATAAAGTTAGCGAACCTTTTCAGGATCTGGGGGTCGAACTCCAAGATCTCCTTGATTACCTGGCGATACTGGTCATTCAATTCCATCTTCAGCATATTCATAAAGGCGCTGTTATAGACCCGATGCATACCCAGGGACCGGACAAAATACCCCTCCAGCATCCAGAAAGCTTCAGCCAGAAGCAGCGTCTCCGGAACTTCTTCGGCCACCCGATCCACCACCTCCCGCCAGAACTCGACCGGGAAGACCCGCTCGAAATCCCCACCCGAAACCCCCCTCCCCGAGCGGGAGGGGATCGCCCCCCCCTGGCCCGGCGGCGGATACCAGAGTCGCTGAAAATGCCGCTTGGCCAGGACCATAGCGGCGTCAAACCGGATGACCGGAAAGGCCCGGGCGACGTGGAGGATGGTCCGGATCACCGCCTCCCGGACCTCGGGGAGGAGGAAGTCGAGTTGGGCGGTATCGTTCCAGGGCATAGAGGTACCGTCGTTGCCGTGGTAAATATAGCGGACCTCGCCGCCGGCCCGGTCGGTCCGCTGAAAGACAACGGCGGCATCACTCTGCTTCCAATAACCGTCTTCGAGACGGAGTGTCATCCGGGGATCGGAGGAGATATCGGGGCCGGTAAAACGGTAATTCGGGAACGGCGGCCGATCGGATTGGATAAACCAATCGGGATGTTCGCTCACCCAGCGGGAATCAATTCCCATATGATTGGGGACCATATCGCAGGCGACCCGGATCCCCCTCTTCCAGGCCCGTCGTTTCAGATCGTTGAGAGCCGGCCAGCCGCCTAATCCGCCGGCAATGGCGTAATCGTTGAGCGAGTAGGCCGAAGCATCGGCCTCCGGGTTGCCGCAGAGCCGCTTGATTTTCTTCGAGGCCGAAGACCGCTCCCAGATCCCGATCAGCCAGAGACTGGTAAACCCCCAGTCGGCCAGCCGGTCGAGTTCCTGATCCGGGATCCGGTCGAGACGGGTGATCTCTCTTTGATAACGGCGGGAGAGTTGGCTCAGCCAGACTGAAGCGTTTTTGACCATCAATACCACCCGAGGCATCCAGTCAAGATCAGGGCTGAACCGCTCGTAGAGCTCTGGGCCGGAGCCGGCCGTCTCCGGCATCACACCCCCCTCGTCACCTTCACCCTCACCTTTAACCCCACCTCCGGCCCCGGGAGACCAGCCCGGGGGAGAGACCGGCCCGGACCCGGCGGCCCGGAGTTTTTCTTCCTCCCGGATAATATCCCGGGTCAGATCGAGGAATTTCAGCAGTTCGGCAGGGAGGAGCGCCGCCCAGTGTTTCTTGATATAGTCCAGCTGGCCGAAGAGCGATTCCGGGGCGGCCTGGCGAGGGGAGCGGAGAAACTCGTCCAGAGGGAGTTTCTCCGGACCGAAGACCGGGGCCTTTTGGTAGAACTTCACCTGCTGGGCAACAGCCCGGGAATAGACAGTCTCTTCCTCCAGTTCCCGAGCGGGGAAGAAATCGCGGAGGATCTTGAAGGCCGGGTTGTCGGCGGCCAGATCAAGCAGGAGCAGTTCGTTAAAGGCCTCCTCCCGGGGCGGAGGCTCTCCTTCGCCCAGTTCCAGCCAGTCGGCGGGGGCGACTTCCGGAGGGGGATGACCGAGTCCGGGCAATCGCTCGATCATCTGGATCAGGGCCTGCTCGAGGGGAGCGGAACCAAACCGCCGTCGGGCCGCGGTCACCGCTCGGGCAAGAACGCCGGGGTTCTCCTGGAGGTGATAGACCTTGGACAGGTAACGGGTGATCGAGTCAATCAGACAGATTGCCCCCACCTCGCCCGCCCGGACGGCTCGTTCCGGGTGGGTGACGGCGTTCCGGTAGCGGTTGATCGAACCGGCCATCGCCTGGGCAAAATCAAAAACTGCCCCCGGCTGGGACGGAGCAGGACCGGTCCCGAAACGGTTCCGGGTCCTCCGGATCAGGCTGAAGGGAGAAGAGACAGTCCCGGGGAAGTTGATTTCTGCCGGCCGGCGATGGCCGGTCGAGGTTTTATTATTTTTCATTTCGCGGGAGGGGGAAGACCTGATTGATCGAGGATCTTCCGGACCGTTTCCGCCAGTTCCCGGCGGAGAAAAGGTTTCTTCAGCAGCAGACAATAAGGTTCGTCCAACAGTCGGTCGGCAATCTCTTCGACCGTATAACCGGTACAGATCAAAATTGGCAACAATGGAACCAGGTTGCGAATAGCCCGAAAGGTCTCCGGTCCGGATAAACCTTTCATTACCATATCCAGTATCACCAGATCAACCCCGGCCGGGTCCCGCTCCAGAATCTCCAGGGCTTCCCGACCGCTGGCGGCCGGGAGCACGAAATACCCGAGCTGGACCAACAAGTCCTTCGTTACCTGGAGGAAATCAGGGTTATCATCCACCAAAAGAATGGTCTCCCGACCGGTGGGTAGCGCACGGGAAGGTTCCTCTCCAAGAGCCT
Source organism: uncultured bacterium (assembly GCA_964465735.1). Taxonomy (GTDB): domain Bacteria; phylum Auribacterota; class Erginobacteria; order Erginobacterales; family Erginobacteraceae; genus Erginobacter. Next base: position 9,818 of record CAYXKT010000044.1, on the reverse strand, counting down.
CATCCTCAGCGGTGGCCGGAAGGTAGACAGTAAAGACAGCGGACCGGCCGGGCTGACCGGAAACCACAAGGCCGCCGCCGTGCCGATCGACAATTCCCTTGACCACTGCCAACCCCAGTCCGACCCCGCTCTTATCTTCCTTGGTGCTGAAAAAGGGCTCGAAGATCCGCGCCCGGATCTCCTCGGCCACCCCTCTTCCGGTATCGGCAAAGGAGATGGCGACCGCCGGGGACTGCTTCAGGTCGTTCTGCACCCGGTAGATCCGGTCGCCGGCTTCGACATTGCGGGTCGTGATGGTCAACGTCCCTTCCCGCTCCATCGCCTCACAGGCATTGATGCTGAGGTTCATTATCACCTGATGGATCTGGGAACGATCGCCAAAGACCGAACGCAGATTGGGATCGAGGCGTAACCGCAGTTCGTGTCTCCGCCCGACGGTCCGCTCGACGACCTCCGCCACTTCTTGGATCATCCGGTTGAGGTCGATCGCCTCTCGCTGCCAGGCGCCTTTCCGGGAGAAGGCCAGCAGTGCCTTGGTCAGCTCAGCACCACGCCAGAGGAGCCTCTCCACGGCGGCGAGCGGAGAAGAGAGCTCACTCTCCGGTGAGATGTCTCCCTTGATCAGTTCCAGATAACCCAACGCTCCAGCCAGGATATTGTTGAAGTCGTGGGCCACCCCCCCGGCCAGATGGCCGATCGCCTCCAGTTTCTGGGATTGGCGGAGCTGTTCCTCCAGCTCCTTTTGCTCGGTAATATCCATCGAGACCCCAACCGTTCCGATGACCTGTCCGCGCTGATCGCAGAGCGGGGTGAGGGTAAGATAAACCCGGATCAGAGAACCGTCCCGCCGACGTTTGTTGAGTTCTCCCCGCCAGATAGTCGGGCAGTGAGCGGAGCGGATCCATTCCGTGAGATCAGGGGGGTTGTCCGCGATCCCCGCAAATAACACCGAGACCGGACGACCGATCAACTCCTCCGGTCGATGACCCAGAGCGCGGTCAACCGCCCTGTTGGCATAGGTGATCCGCTGATCGAGGTCGGTGACGACCACCATCTCCCCCAGAGATTCCACGGCCAGCAACAGAGAGGCTAACCTTTCCTCCTTCAAGGCCAGTTCCGCCGTCCGCTGGCCGACCAGCTGCCTTAACCGCAGATTCCAGAACCAGACCAGGAAAGCAATAACCAGAACCGCCCCGGCGGCCAGGAACAGGTACTTGATCCAGATCGGAGGTTGCCGGCTGGTCCAAGATTCCAGCCATTTCGCGTTGATCTCGTCGATCACCCCCTCTCTTTCGGCTTCCGCCGCCAGCCGGTCGAGGATCCCGACCAGGATCTGGTTCTCTTTGGCGGTCGCCATACAGTTGAGGCCGGTGTAGAGACGGGGACCGACAATCTTCGCCCGATCGATCAGCCCCTGGATTAAAAGATGGTAGAGGACAATCTGTTCGTCTCCGATCACCACGTCGGCCTTGCGTCTGACCACCAGTTCGACGGCCTCACCAAAGTCTTCAGCATCAATGATCCGGGCCGTGATCCCCCGCCAGGCCAGGAACTCACGGGCGTAATCTCCCTTCTGCATCGCCACCCGCTTCCCGTTCAGGTCGGCCAGACCCCGGATCTCATTGTTCTCAAAATGGGTGAAGATCGAGGCGGGAACCTGGAAGTTGGGACGGGTGAAATTGAAACTCCCGGTCCGCTGCTCACTGAAAAAGAGACTGGTCAGGACATCAGCTTCACCGCTTAAGACCGCCTGCTGGGCCTGCTCGAAGGTGGTATCGATGAAGCGGACCGGAACCCCGACCCGCTCAGCCATCCAGCGGGCCAGCTCAATCGCCATCCCGGTCGGCTCCCCCTCGTCGGTCTTGAACTCAAAGGGCGGGTACCGGGTCTGGCTGACAAAGACAATCTCGCCTTTCTCCCGGAGATACTTCCGCTCGGGCGGGCTGAGTTCAAAGGCGAAGGCCGGGCGGAGCCAGGTGGACAAGGAAAGAAGGAACAGAGAAGAGACACCGATTCCGAAGCGGGCCAGGCCTTTCATCTGGAATATGGTGGGGAGAGAGGGGTTTCTCCGGTCTCGGGGTCAAGACCGGCTGCCCGGAGCCTCCCCTTCAGCTGTTCCACGGCGATCTCCAGGTCAGCGGTTTTCACTACCCGGCGGGCCATCGCGTCGATCATCCCGGTCAGTTCCGCCGTCCGTTTCCCGACCAGTTCTTCCAGATGTTCCCGGTGACGGTGGAGTTCTTCTTCAGCATTCTTCCGTTCGGTAATATCGACGACATATCCGTGGTAATTGGAAACCCGGCCCGCACCGTCACGTTCGACCACGGTGAAGTCGCTCACCCAACGCCAACGGCCGGAGTGATCAGCGATCCGGTAGATCTGCTCATAAGAGTCCTGGCCGGCAGCCACATATTTCGCGATATCCCCGGCAACCAGTTCCCGGTCTCCGGGATGGATGATTGACTCGTAGAGAAACCCCGGCTCGGTGAACTCTTCAGGCATATACCCGAACTGGCTGACCACGTTAGGAGAAACGTATTCGACCGGCCAACCGGGGGCAGCCTGCCATTTTATGACCACGGTCGGGCCGCCGATAAAGAGTCGTTGTTCGGCGATCAATTCCCGGTTGGCCCGGTCCAATTCCTCGGTCCGCAAGCGGACCTTTCTCTCCAGTTCCTGATGAGAGGCGAGGAGTTTCTTCCGGTTCTCGATCCGCTCGGTGATATCGTGAACTATAGCGATCACTCTCTTCTTACCGCCAATCTTAATCAGGGTATTGGAGACCTCAACCGGGATCCGCGAACCATCCTTCCGAACATTTATTGTTTCGATGTAAACCCCTTCCCGAACCGTGCGTTCCTGGATCTGCTCCGAGAGGTTAGCTGTCACCTCGGGGGGGACCAGGTCGCCGACCGTCATCTTGAAAAGCTCCTCGCGACTATAGCCGAGCATCCGGCAGGCAGCGGCATTGACTTCAAGGATCTCGCCCCGGACGGTTTCGATGAAGATTCCATCCTTGATGTTATCAACGATGGCCACACAGTGAAGATATCTCTCCCGGAGGGTATCCAGAAGTTTCTTGCGCCGGGCGGCCCGTTTTTGAAAGAAGGAAAGAGCCTTCTCGCTGGCCCCGGTCGTCGCCGGCCTTGACTGCTCGTTGGGACCGGATATTTTTTTTCCGTCATCTTTCACGATTAAGCTGCTTCTGTTTTTTACAGTTCGCCTTTCCCGGCGGTTTGATTCCCTATATCAAGATAACTGAACCGATGCTCGATCACAAGGATATTTCCACCTCCAGACTTGACGGTCCGGGCGGATCAGGGTAGTTTAATCCCATCGTTATTTCTCCGGGAAGATCAGGGCGCTTAGCTCAGTGGGAGAGCGCTACCCTTACAAGGTAGATGCCGCTGGTTCAAATCCAGCAGCGCCCATAATTTGGTAAAAATCAATTATCTTGCCGTCTCCAGAGCGACCAGACAGTTCCAACGATTTCTTCCCCTGTATGGTCGGCAGTCTCACCCCTGCCCTTCTGACCCCGGCCACCCGCCATCGATAACACACAATTCTCTTGCCTTGAATGGAGAAATAAGTATAGTGCTATTTACCGTATATTTTTCTTCCGGTCGAAGTGGCATCACTTTTTAGTCTCGTCACTAAAACGGAATTCATTGGAAGTCAACGGGCTGGAGTTAGTATCCGGCGAGGTAGCTCAGTTGGTAGAGCAGCGGACTGAAAATCCGCGTGTCGTCAGTTCGATTCTGACCCTCGCCATTAGTTTTCATCTCCGGATAATCCCAGGTTCCGGTTCTCTGAATTACCGATTTGCCGTAGTTACCGGTCAGATGGCCCAGTTAACCTGCTGAACCGATCACTCCGATACCTCTACCGCTTCAGGGTTCACTCTCTTCCCGAAAGCTACCCAGTAATTATCCCGCCCTGTTGAAAGAGGCATCACGGAGGGAATGTAGAGGGAAAGATGATGGGCAAAAAAACCGTGGATTTCTTATATCAGACTTTGCTGCTGACCGCCGGCAGCATCTTGAGCGCGTTCGCGGTTACATCTCTCCTGATGCATCACGACTTGCTTTCCCGGGGAATGACCGGCTTTGCCCTGATCATTTTTTATCGCTGGCCGGTGCTGCCGATCAGCGTCATCTACTTGCTGATTAATATTCCAATCTTTATCTTAGGCTGGAAATTCGTCGGCCGGCGCTTTGTCTTATATTCCTTATGGGGGATGCTCATATACACTCTGGCCCTGCAGCTGATCGATCTGGAGCTTAAGATCGCTGACCCGATGTTGGCTACATTTATCGCCGGTGCCCTGGCCGGCACCGGGACAGCTCTTATCTTGCGGTCTTATGGTTCCAGCGGCGGATTGGATATCTTGTGTGTGATCCTGAACAAATGGTTTTCCCTGACATTGGGTACCGGCGCGATGTTGTTCAATGCGATTATTATCGGTTTTTCCGCAGTGATGTTCCCGATCGATAAAGCACTCTACACCCTCGTATTTATATTTGTCAGCGCGCAATTTACCGACCGGGTCTTCCGGGCTATGACCAAACGGCGGACAGCGATTATCTTATCCGACCGGTGGGAAGCAATCGCTAAAACCCTGCTCCGCCATCGGGTTGGTGTCACCTCGATCAGGGGACGAGGCGGTTTTCAGGGGGGGGAGCACACACTTCTTTACTCGGTGCTGACATCTCGATCGGTCCCCTTGCTTAAGCGCGTGGTTAAGGAAACAGATGACAACGCGTTTATCACGATTATGCCGGCTGACGATGTTACCGGCGTTGAAGTGGGCAATCAGCCGCATTGGTAGATAGTGGAAGAAAAGCTTGCTCTGGATATAAAAATTTGTATAGTAACGTCAACCGTAGATTTTGGTTCTGCTCTCACCATTTTAACCATTTGAGATCCTGACGATGGCCCTCACCCCTTTTCGGATTCCGCTGACTGCAATTCCGGCTCAGGACAACTTCATTTATCCCTCCGGACCCGAGGGGAACCGGATCAAGAGCCGGGGGACCAGAGGGTGAAGTTCCGACGCGGGTCGGGGATCTTGCTCCACATTACTTCTCTGCCCGGACCTCACGGAATCGGGTCGCTGGGCCAGGAGGCGTTCGATTTTGTTGACTGGTTGGTTGACGCCGGACAGCGGTTCTGGGAGGTCCTCCCGATCAACCCGATCGGCTATGGAAACTCCCCCTACTCCAGCCCCTCGGCCTTCGCCGGCGCCCCCAGCCTGATCAGCCTGGAACGCCTGGTTGAAGAGGGATTTCTCTCCCCGAAGGAAGTTCCCCCGGAAGAAGTGTTCTCTGCCTCCCAAGCCGACTACTCGACGGCGATCCGGATTAAGCAAGAGGCGACCCGGACAGCCTGGCTCCGCTTCCAGGCTGAGGCCTCCGCTCGCCGCCGAAAGGAATTCTCTGATTTCCAGATTGAGCAGAGCCCCTGGCTGGAGAACTACTCTCTTTACAAGGCAATTAAAGATCATTTTCAGGGAGCCCCCTGGTACGATTGGCCGGAAGAGATCGCCTTCCGACAGCCGAACTCCCTGTCGTTGTGGGGAAAGAAACTGGCGGGGAAGATCGAGGAGACAAAGTTCGCTGAGTTCCTCTTTTTCCGGCAGTGGAAAAAACTCCGGGGCTACTGCAACGGACAGGGAATCAAGATCATCGGGGATATTCCCTTCCTGGTCAGCTACGACAGCGCCGACGTCTGGGCTAACCGCCAACTCTTTCTGCTCGATGAACAGGGCCGGCGGCGGGCCCTGGGCGGAGTCCCGATAACCGGGTATTCCGGGGTCAGCCAGATCTGGGGCAACCCACTCTATGACTGGGTAGCGATGTCGGAAGACGGCTTCGATTGGTGGACCCGGAGATTTAAGACCGCGCTCGAGCTGATGGACGTGATCCGGGTTGATCATTTCTCCGGATTCATTATCGCCTGGCATATCCCGCCGGGAGCTAAAAGTTCGGCCGAGGGGCAGTGGTTCTACGGACCCGGGGGTTCGCTTTTCGGCCTGCTGGAGAAGAAACTGGGGACGCTGCCGATCATCGCCGAAAGTCTGGAACCGACGCATTTTGAGGAGACAAAAGCCATCCTCGAACTCTTCGAATTCTCCTCCACCCGGGTCCTTCAGTTCGCCTTCCGAGGAAAAGAGAAAAACCCCCACCAACCGGAATTTTATCCCTACAACTCGGTGGCCTACACCGGAACCCACGACACAAACACCACTGCCGGTTGGTTTGCCTCCCTGAACCCGGAAGAACAGCAACGGATCCTGGATTATTTCCCCGATGATGGGGAAAAGATCAACTGGAAGTTCATCCGGCGGGTGCTCGCCTCGGCCTCCGACCTCACCATTATCCCCCTCCAGGACATCCTCGGCCTGGGCAAACGGTCGCGGATGAACGCCCCCGGCCAGGCTGGAGACCAATGGCAATGGCGCTGCCCGCCGGGAAAACTGACCGCCAAACTGGCGAAAAGACTGGCCGCGATCACCCACTATACCGGCCGTTAAGAGCCCTCTTCCGTTTGGACGGAAAGAAGGGAAACATTATCAATAAATTAAATATACAGGAGTCAGCCAACAGATGAAGATACTGGTTACCGGAGGAGCGGGATACATTGGAAGCCATACTGTCCTGGAGTTGCTTCAGGACGGCCACGAGGTTACGGTAATCGATAACCTCTCCAACAGTAAGGAAGAGTCACTGCGCCGGGTGAAGAAACTGACCGCAAAAGATCTCTTTTTCCAGCGGCTCGACCTATCCGATCGGGTCAGCCTGAAAGATCTTTTCTCCTCAGAGAAGATCGAGGCGGTAATCCATTTCGCCGGCCTGAAAGCGGTCGGAGAGTCGGTTTCCCGACCCCTTGACTACTACCGGAACAACGTTACCGGAACCCTGATCCTCCTGGAGGAGATGGCGGCGGCCGGGGTGAAGAAAATTGTCTTCAGTTCCTCAGCTACGGTTTACGGCGATCCGGCCACGGTCCCGATCCGGGAAGACTTCCCTCTCGGGCCGACCAATCCTTATGGCCGAACCAAGCTGATGATCGAGGAAATCCTCCGGGACCTGGGGGACGCTCAACCGGACTGGGAGATCACGTTGCTACGCTACTTCAACCCGATCGGCGCCCACCCCTCAGGCCAAATCGGGGAGGACCCCAACGGAATCCCCAACAACCTCCTCCCCTTCATCAGCCAGGTAGCGGTGGGGAAACGCGACCATCTCCGGGTCTTTGGCGACGATTATCCGACTCGCGATGGCACCGGGGTCAGAGACTACATCCACGTGGTCGATCTGGCTATCGGCCATTTGAAGGCTCTGGAAAATTCCCGACCCGGGACGGAGATCTACAACCTGGGGACCGGGCTGGGGTACAGCGTACTGGAGATGATAACCGCCTTTGAACAGGCTGCGGGCCGGAAGATCCCCTACGAGATCGTCGAACGCAGGCCGGGGGATATCGCCGAGTGCTACGCCGACCCCTCTCGGGCCAAGGCCACGCTGGGCTGGTCCGCCCAACGGGGGATCGAAGAGATGTGCGCAGACGCCTGGCGCTGGCAGTCCGGAAACCCGGAGGGGTATTAGGCGGTAAACAGTAAGCGGTAAGCGGAAATGTTTACCGCTCACTGTTCACTGTTTACCGTCCCCCCTCCCCTTCCACAAACTTCTGACCGGCCTGACGCAGCTTCTCCCGCCACCACGCCATCCCCTCCTCCACCGACTCCGCCGCGCCAAAGACTCCGAGGACCACCTCCCAGCCTTCCCCGACGATCCGGGGGAGACTGGAGAAAGCGAGGCCGGGATGGCCGGCGATGAACTCTTCCATCAGTCCGGTCAGGTCCGACTCCCGGCCACCGGGGATGGTCAACGAGCGGGCGATCCGCCCGGGGCCGGAGTTGTACCCGGTATCCAGGACCCAATCCATCATCGGAGCGGCCATCTCGGGGAAGCCGGGAAGGAAGTATCCCCCGGCAATCGAGAACCCGGGGACCTGGTTATAGGGGTTGGGGATGATCCGCGAGCCGGCCGGGAACTCTACCATCCGCAGCCGGTGGGGTCCGGTCAGAGGGCCGAAGCGGTCGGTGAGAATAACCTCCGCTTCCCGGTGAATCTCCAGCTCCACCCCGGCCGCCTCGGCAGCGCAGCGGCGGGTATAGTCATCCGGGGTAGCGCCGATCCCCCCGCAGCAGAAGAACGGCTCCCCCCGTTTCATTGCCCATCCCAGTTCTTCCCGAAGCAGATCAGGATCATCAGGGATGACCAGGGCGTAACGCAACAAGAGATTACGCTGGGTTAAAGCCCGGAGAGTACTGTCAAAGTGCCGATCGCGGACCCGGCCATCAAGAATCTCGCTACCGGTAATGATCAGCCCGAAACCGGCGACGGACTTTTTCATCCATCTCCCCCGGTCGGTTTAAAAATCGTTGTCACCCTCTCCAGCATAATTTCATCCAAATAAATTGGTAACGTGCAGCAGAAATAATGGGCAGTAATCTGTCATTGCGAGCGTTAGCGAAGCACTCTCAACTCATCGCCAAAGAAGAGATTGCTTCACCGCAATGACATTGGACATAGTTGTTAACTGTTAAATACCTCGCTGGGAAGATCAAAATCCCGCCAAAAAAACAAGATAGCCGACGACCAGACCAAAAGCCAAATTGAAGATCTTGACCAGAAAGAAACTTTTTACCGATACCGAGAGGATGGGGAGAATCCCGTGGCCGTCTTGAACAATCGAGTTGGTCAAAAGAACGGAGAAAGGGATCGACCCCTTAGCAAAAAGGATGGCGAAGATCATATGGGGTCCGGAATCGGGGATAAGACCGATCAGTCCCGCCAACAGCAATACTGTGGCCGGATTTTTCTCCACGATCCGGGAGAGCGACCAGAGGGTATCCCCGAAATGGACAACCAGCAAGGCCCCCAGTGTCCAGAGAAAAATCTGAGGCAGGTGCTCGCGGACAGTATGTTCCCAGATATGGGTCTCGAGGAAATGCTCGGGCACGGTAAGAACGACGAAAAAGAGAAAGGCGAGGACCCCGGCCATCGTGATCCGGATCCAGTCCCAGTGGCCGGAGGCACCGTTGGCGAAGATCAGTCCGTAAATGAAGACCAGACAGAGCACGATCAAAGCGGCCCTCTGGAGGGTTAAGCGGCGAAAGTTGTCCCGAAAAGTATGCCGGGAAAAAATCGCCCGGTCGTAGCCGGGATGGACCTCGAGACGGTCGCCGATCTGAACCGGCGCGAGTTTCAGCTTCCCGACTAACCGATCGGCCAGTGCCCCACCAACAATCCCGAGCAGAAAGAGCAGAGCGAAAAGCAACAGTGCCTGCCCGGGGAAGAGGGCGAACATCACGAAAGAGGCGTCGCCCGAGGTAGCGATCATCGCGGCTACGATCGCCCCGAAGGAGATAAATCCGTGGATATACAACGAGGAGGAGGCGAAAGCTCCCAGGCAACCCGGGGTGGCGCCAAGCAGGGAAGAGCCCAGGTACTGGCGGAATCGCCCACCTTGGATCAGACCTTCCAAACGTCCCCGGGAAAAGACATTGAGATAATCAACGGCCACCATCATCGCGAAGACAAATCCGGTGATGGTCAAAGCGGACTTGAAGACCTCGAAGAGCATTAGTTCGGCCACGGATTATAGAGATGTGATTAGCCGCGGATTGAGCGGATTACTCTTAACTGCTGGGGCAATCAGTGTCTGAGTAACTGCCTTTTCCATTCTGTCTATTTTAAACCTAAGTTGAGCGATTCTATGCGGCGAACTGCACCAATCTTTTGCGTCCGAAC
>CAYXKT010000043.1:4169-19539 GCA_964465735.1 uncultured bacterium | reverse complement strand
AGACCTTGATTAAGGAGGGAAAATGAGCCCTTCACCGTTAATGTTTATCGGCTCGCCGGGCTGGATGGAGATCGTTCTGATCCTGGCGGTGATCCTGTTGCTCTTCGGATCCCGGAAGTTGCCGGAGATAATGGGTTCCTTCGGCAAGGGGGTCAGGAAGTTCAAAAAAGAGATCAACAAGGTCAACGGGGAGCTTGACGACGGCGAGAAGCAGGAGAAGGAAGAGCCCGCTCGCCGGGAAAAGCCGGAAGGGGAAACCCGACCCGGGGAGAAGCCCGGCGATGGCGGGGAAGCCTAAAACCCGTCACCAACCCGAGGAGAAACCCTTCCTCGACCACCTGGAAGATCTCCGCTTCCTGGTCTGGAAAATTCTGGCCTCCTGGGGCATCGCCTCCATCCTGGCTTTCATCCTGGCCGGACCGGTTATGAAAGCGGTCCGGTGGCCTCTGGACCGGATGGCCGGGGAGTTGGGGCGGGGAGAGACAGAATTTATCCTCCGGAGCCTGAGCCCTTCCGAGGTTTTCCTGACCTCAGTCCGCCTGGCGCTGCTGGTCGGGCTGATTGCCGCCCTCCCTTTGATCCTCTACTTGCTCTCCCGCTTCCTTCTGCCGGCCCTGAGACCGGAGGAGAAAAAATACCTGGTCCCGGGATTTCTCTTCGGTGGAGGGCTCTTCTTTGCCGGGGTCGCCTTTGCCTATGCCGTGGTCCTCCCGCTGGGACTGAGATTCTTCTGGTCGTATACACTCCGCCTGGGGATCCGGCCGGAATGGACCCTGGAAAATTATATCTCGATGGCGGGCAAGCTGACGTTGGGTTTCGGGCTGGTCTTCGAATTACCGGTAGTGATCCTGATCCTGGCGGCGTTACGGATCATCGACTATCGCTCAATGCGGCGCAAAAGACCCTTCGTGGTGTCGGGAATCCTGATCCTGGCGGCGCTGCTCACTCCACCCGACGTGGTAACCCAGGTTTTGATGGCGGTTCCGTTGTTGATCTTATTTGAGATTTGTGTCTTAATAGCCAGGATATTATTTCCCGGTAATTCCAGGGCGAATGAACCGGGCCAACTGTGAAAGGAGGTGGGTACCATCGCTACGGAAGAAATATACAGCCAGAGAATAATCTGCGGAAAGAGAACATACTTCTTCAACTTGAAACAACAGGACAACGGAAACCGGTTCATCGACATCGTGGAGTCAAGATACGAACGCCAGGATGACAGCCATCAGCGGGTCCGCCTGATGATCTTTGATGACCATATCGACGAGTTCGTCCAGGCCCTGCTCGAAGCTGCCCGACGGATGAAAGAAGATTAAATTCAAGGTCTCTCCCGCCCAAACGGGAGAGGTCGGGGGGCAGTAGCTCAGCTGGGAGAGCACCACGTTCGCAACGTGGGGGTCGGCGGTTCGAGCCCGCTCTGCTCCATAATCATTCGAAATCTCGGCGGAAGGGCCGCCGTCTCGCACCATCTCCCCACCCCTTCAAGACCACCCGGAGCTCAGTGATCAGAGACATCATCATCTCGATGCGGCCGCGGCAATGGCTGAAGAACGGTTTTGTCTTCGCCGCGCTGATCTTCGCCCAAAGATACACCGACCTCGAGGCTGTGCTCCAAGCTCTGGCCGCTTTTGGGATCTTTTCCCTCCTCTCCGGGGCAACCTATCTCCTCAACGACTTAGCCGACGTCAATGAGGATCGGCTCCACGGAGTCAAACGCCACCGCCCGATCGCCCGTGGTTCCCTCTCTGCCCAATGGGCTCTGTCGGCGGCGGCGGCGGCCGGATTAATCGCTCTGACCGGGGCCTTTATTATCAACTTCAACCTCGCTCTGCTGGCCGGCGGCTATCTGCTGCTGATGATTCTGTATTCCTGGCGGTTGAAACGGGTGGTGATCGTTGACACCCTGGTGATCGCCTTCGGCTTCATCTTCCGGGTCACCGCCGGGGGAGTGGCGATCTCGGTCCCGGTCTCGGAGTGGCTTTTGATCTGCACCTTCTTCCTCGCCCTCTTCCTCGCCCTCTGCAAGCGTCGCCACGAACTGATCCTGATGGGAGAAGAGGCCGCCGGGCACCGGAAGATCCTCTCCGAGTATTCCCCGGTCCTGCTTGACCAGATGATCGCGGTCGTCACTTCCTCGACGGTGATGGCCTACGGGCTCTACACCCTCTGGGCCCGGACCGTGGAAAAGGTCAGCCCTCGCCTCTATTACACCATCCCCTTCGTCCTCTACGGGATCTTCCGTTACCTCTACCTGGTCCATCGGAAAGATGGCGGAGGGGAACCGGGCCGGACCCTGATGACCGACCGGTCGCTTCTGATCGCCGTCCTGTTCTGGGTAGCAGCGGTAATCGCCATCCTCCGCTGCTTCCCTCCCGGCTAAGCGTAAAATTTGAAAGTTGGACTAAAGAAGGCAAGAGTCAGGAGGCAAGGTAAATTCTGAATCCTGGATCTTAACTCCTGACTGCGGACAAATTATGCCCATCCACTTGAAACAATTCAACTTCCTCTTACCGCTGGCCGCTCTGCTGGCGGGGGCGGCGGTCTGGGGACTGTATTTCACCTACCAGTACGATCCGGAGCAGGGACTCAATGTCAGCGACGCCATCACCACTATCGACCTGGCTCAGGTGGCTAAACGGGTCGCCGGGGGAGAAGGGCTGACCACCGGCTTCATCCGCCCGGTCAGCCTCCGTTTTCACCCCGACTACCTCCACCACCCCGAACTGACTCACCCCCCTCTTTATATCCTGATCCTGGCAGTCTCCTTCCTGATCGCCTCCGCCCGAGACGGGACCGTGGTCGCGGTCTCAATTATCTTCTTCTGGGCCGGGGCCGCCTGGGTCTGGTACTGGGGGAGGAAGATCTTCGATCATCGGACCGCCGCCCTGGCCCTCCTCCTCTACGGCCTTAACCCGATCCTCCTGCGGGTCTCGATCAACGGCAGTCCGGTTCCCTTTCTCGCCTTTCTGCTCTTTGTGCTCGGCTATTTTCTTTACCATTCCCGGGCCGATTCCCGTTTCTTCCCGGCGGCGGCCGGGGCGGTCATCGGGCTGGCCTATCTGACCCGTTACAGTTCCGGCCTCTGGCTACTCCCGGCCGCTTTCTTCCTGGTCGGAGAAGATCGCCGCTACCGTTTCCGGCGGCTGATCTTTCTGGCCGGCGGGGCCTTCCTGGTCGCCCTCCCCTGGCTGATCCGAAACTGGGTGGTGGCGGGCGGACCGTTCTTCACCCTCGACGGTTTCAAACCCTCAATGTTCTCCGACCCTCGCCCCGGCTACATCCTCTGGCGGGGTTTCTCCACTCGCTCCCTGATCGTCCCTCAGCGAGCTTACTTCCTGTTCAAGAAGTTTCTCCTGGGGTTCCGGGAGAGCTACCTGCGGGTAATGCTGCTGACCGGCAGCTTCAGCGGGGCCTTTGCCCTCCTCTCCGCCCTCCACCGGTTCCCCAACCGAAAGTTCGACCGGCTGAAATACACCTTCTTTATGCTCCTGATCCTGGAATGCGGCTACCTGAGTCTCTTCAACCCGGCCGGGCAGGGGACCGCGGTCTTCATACCCCTGGCAGTCCTTTTGGCCTCCGCCTTTTTTCTTGATCTGCTCGCCCGGTTCGATAACCGGCGAGCCGCCCTGACCCGGACCACGCTGCTGCTCTTCTTCCTCCTCTTAAACCTGATCCCGATCTCCGACAAACTCGGGCCTCGCGCTTTCTCCCGCCTGCGGCTTTACAGTGTAAAAAATATCCGGGAAGTGGCCGCGGCCATCCCGGAAGGCGAGATCCTGATCTCCGATGTCCCCTGGGCCGTCTCCTGGTACGGGGGAGTAAACGCTCTCTGGCTCCCCTTCCGCCTGGAGGATTATGAGGAGATCCGGATCTACCGGGAACCGGAGGTGGCCGGGCTCCTGCTCACCCCTTTCTACGGCGGCGATTTCTTCGAGCCGGGGGAGGTCAGCCCCGAGTGGCTGAGAGTCTATGAAACCGGCCGGGTCCCGGGGGGCTGGGGTCTGAAGTATCAGACCTCGCTCCCCGAGGAATACATCTTCATCTCCCGGGTTCCCTTCCCGGCCAAAACGGGAGCGGACTGATGACTCCCCTCTTAATCGGACTGGCCGGCGGGAGCTGCGCCGGCAAGACCACCCTGGCCGGGCTGACCAAAGATCGTCTGGCCCCGATCCCGACGGCGATCATCAATACCGACCACTACTACCGCCCCCTTGATCATCTCCCGGTCGAGAGACGGACACTGGAAAACTTTGACTCCCCAAAGATACTGGATGGGGAACTGTTGAGGTCACATCTGACCCTGCTGAAATCCGGAAAGCCGGCCGGCCTTCCGGTCTATGACTTTCGCCTTCACACTCGATCGCCGGAAACCGAACTCCTCGAACCCCCTCCGGTGATCCTGGTCGAAGGGCTCTTCATTCTTACCGTAGCCGGAATACGACCGCTCCTCGATCTGGCCGTCTTTATCCAAACACCTTCCGACATCCGGCTCGCCCGGAGAATCCTCCGGGACCAAACCGAACGGGGGAGGGCACCGGAGGAGACCATCAAGCGCTATTTCTCGCAGATCCGGCCCGGCCACGAAAAATTTGCCCAACCCGGGCAAGAGAACGCCGATCTGATTCTGGACGGGGAGAATAACCCGGAAGAGGCCGCCGACCTGGTCACCGAAAGGATTTCCCGGCTCCTCGCCGCAACTATCAGATAGACCGATCAGTCCGGCCCGGTCCGACCTCATATTACTCTGGAGGTAATCCTTGTTGGAGGCAAGGGGAGGGGTCGAGCCAATTAGAAATCTACTTTCAGAGGCTTTTTTAAAAGCAGTCCGAAGACCAGGGCAAGGACCAGATAGACGATTGACCAATGGGTCCGGAACCAGAGAAAGGGGACTTCCCGGGCGGGATAGTCGATCCGGATCGAACGGAACGGACTCTCGGCGGGAACAGAGGGGCCGCCGGGATAAAACAGATATTGGCCAAAGGCGGCTCGGCCGGCCCGGGGATAGATCGGGGTAAGTACGGAGGTGGCCCGCAAGGGGAACTGGAAATCCGTACCGCCGGCCCGGTAATCAAGGGGGTAATCCCCCACCTCCATCACCCGCAGCCGCCAGGCCGCTTCCCCGATAGCCTCCATCCGGACCGCGGGGGTCTCGACATCCACCCCCGGGGGGGCCAGAAGCGCGGGGTTCAAGGCCAGAAGATCGGAACCGGGCTCAAAGACAGCGGCCGCGTTAATCGCCTCCCCCGGCTCCGGGGACCGATATCCGTAGTAGAGCTGCATCTGGATACAGAGCAGGCCGATCGGGATGATGATTACAATTAGGGGGGGCAGGGCGTAAGTCATATATCTGCCCACTCCGGCCATCACCTGACCGAACTGGGCGACGATCCGTCCGAGGTTGTCCCGAAAGAGGTAGATCCCGAAGAAGTGTCCGAAGATCCGTTTCTTGGCTCGGGTGATCCCCTCCTGGTTGGAGAATTTCTTGTAAACCAGGAGGGCAAAGACCGAGGTGAGCAGGGCGAGCAACGCAATCCCGGCAATCGCCGGCAGGTGACGAAAGGGAAAGAGCGCGATGCCGACGATTATAGTAATGATTTCAAAGAAATAATTCATAAACTCTCCCGGGTCAGGTGCTTTAATCTTAGCGGTTAAACAATATCGCAGACCTCAGCGGGTTTTTCAATCCGATAATTCTCTCACCCCTTCCGAGGCTGCTCGACAGAGACGATCTTCGGATATTGGATGGACTGGGTTTAAACCCGCCCAACTCTATAGCAATGAGGATGGTATCTTTTTACACCCCCTTGATTATTCGCTTACAACCTTAATTTTGAGCGAATATCCGGGGGATTAAGACCGATTACTTGACAATGGGCAAGAACCCCCCTCTTTACAGGATTGTGCGATATTCCGATAATGTCCTGCTCACCGGGAGGCCCCAGCAATCTCGCGCCGGAATTATACGCTTGACGGCAAAGGGGCGGCCAGGATAAAGTGGTTTTAATCAACTTAAAAACAGAATTATACCCCTAACTTACTCTCCCCCTAATCTTGATGTCTTCTTCCGCAGTAATTAATAACGATTCCGTATCCTCGGAAGGTCGCGATGAACCCTCGAACCGAAAAGAGGACAGCCCGCCGACCTTTGCCGGGTTGGGCCTGGGCCCGGAGACGCTGGCGGCGGTCGAGCGGGCCGGCTTCTACGGACCGACCGAGATCCAGGCAAAGTTCATCCCGGCGGCCCTGACCGGTCGCGACTCTGTCGGCCGGGCTCGAACCGGGACCGGGAAGACCGCCGCTTTCCTCCTCCCCCTCTTTCACCGCTTCTTCGCCGGGGACCCGGTCCGGATGCTGATCCTGGCACCGACCCGCGAACTGGCGGAGCAGATCAAACAGGAGAGCCAAAAGCTTTCCGGAAAGAAACCACCCCGGGTTCTGGCGGCTTATGGAGGAACCCGGCTCTTCCCCCAGATCTCCGAACTGAAGGAGAAACCGGAGATCGTGGTCGGCACACCGGGCAGACTGATGGACCTCGGCCAAAGGAAAGCCCTCAACTTCAGTGATTTCCAGATAGTGGTCCTCGACGAGGTTGACCGGATGTTCGATATGGGATTCCGCCGGGATATCGCCAGAATCCTCGGGCAGTGCCGAAAGCGCGAGCAGACCCTCTTTCTCTCGGCCACCCTCCCGCCGGATATTATGCGGCTGGCGATGCGGTTTTTAAAGAACCCGATCCAGATTTCGGCAGTGGAAGAGGATAGCCCCTCGGTGGATAGTCTGGAGCAAGCGTACTTCATCGTCTCTCCCCGACGTAAACGTTCGCTGTTGAAACGACTCCTTGAGCGGGAGAAACCGGAACTGGCCCTGGTCTTCGTGAGGACCAAGCGCGGGGTGGAACGGTTGGGGAAGGCCCTGACCAAAGAATACCCCTCGACCTTTGTCCACGGTGATCTGAGCCAGAAGGAGCGGGACCGGGCGGTCAGTAAATTCCGGGAGGGGCGAGTAAAGATTTTAATCGCCACCGATCTGATGGGCCGAGGTATCGATGTCCCCGGGATCTCCCATATCATCAACTATGATATCCCGGAATATCCCGAGGACTACCTTCACCGTGTCGGCCGGGCGGCCCGGATGGAACGCAAGGGGAAAGCTTTCACTTTCGTCACCCCGGAACAGGGCGAGGCCTTGACCAAGATCGAGGTTCTCTGTAACCTGATGCTCCCCGAGGACGAGATCGAAGACTTTGACCCCGGGTTGGAAGAGACCGACTGAAAGAGATGAGAGGGACGATGAGCTTTAAGGTTATCATCACCAGAGACTTCGACCAGATGAGTGAGATCGCGGCGGAGATCGCCATCGCGGAGATCACTCAATCGACTGCCGGCGGTTCGGGATACAACCTGGGATTGGCCACCGGGAATACCCCGAGCGGACTCTACAAACACCTGGCCAAGGCGGCCAACCGGGGCGATTTCGACGCCTCCCGGATCATCTCCTTCAATCTTGACGAGTACATCGGACTGCAGGGCGAAAACGCCCAGCAACGTGCTCTCAACCCCGAAAGCTACACCTACTATATGATCCGGGAGCTGTTCGGTCTCCTGTCACCGCACTTCCAGAAAACCTACCTCCCGGCCGGGACATTAATTGATCAGCAGGGACTTGACTCCGCCCTGGCCAGTTACCCGGACGACTGGGAGGAACAGGGGGAGGACCAGGGCCGGGCGATCGTAATCCGACCGGACGCCACCTCACCCGTTTTATCCTGGATCCGCTGGGAGATCCTCGACAGCTATGCCGCCGCGATCCGGGCGGCCGGAGGGATCGACCTCCAGATTATCGGGGTCGGGGAACGGGGGCACGTCGGCTTTCACGAGGTCGGAATCCCCTTCAACGAGGAAGAGATGCTCCTGGTCCGGCTGGACCAGAATACCACAGATAACTCAATTGCCGACATCCACTTCATCGACCGCGAGTCCTGTCCCCGGTTCGCGATCTCGATGTCGGCCCCGCTGGTTTACCAGGCCCGGAAGATTTTACTGGTGGCCAATGGCCCCCGGAAGTCACAGGCGGTAGCCCGGTCACTCCTGACTGACCCCAACCCCGCGATCCCGATCTCTTATTCCTGGATTCCGGCTCGGGAGGGACGCGACATCACCTATGTCCTCGATCTCCCGGCGGCCACCGAACTCCTTCAACGGATCGATGAAGTCCGGGATCGGGGGGTCGTGGTCGAGGATATCAGTTCCCAGGGGGCCTCGGTGGCGGTCTCCGACCTTTGCTTCCGGCGCCACCCCGATTCCTGCCGGCTGATCTAATCGGCTGCCCGAACCTTCCTGTCACTTCCCCCGCCGGCCGCTTGCCTCAGCCGGGATTCCCGGCCAACTCGGAGAGCTCTTTTAGAATCAGGGCGGCCGCCTTCCGGCCGCTCTTCAGCATCCCGCCAAAGATCGGGCCCATCCGAAAACCACCGCTGACATTGTTGGCCGCCATCCCGGAGACATAGAGTCCGGGGCAGAGCTGCTTGGTATCCCGAACCGTGGCTTCCTCCCCCCGTTCCACCCACATCGGGCGCTCGCCCATAATATCCCCCGACTCAGTGTCAAGCCTGATCCCGGCCTTCCGGCAGGCGAAAGCAGAAATCTCGCTGGGGTGGCCGGTCCCATCAAGGACCGCCCGGGCGGTTACCACCAGGGGATCCACGTGCATCTCCAGCTGGGTAATCGGAGACCAGTTGATGACCACTCCGGCGACCCGGCCTTCCTTAAAGACGATATCCTCAACCCCAACCGCGTTGAAGAAGACCGCCCCGGCCCGACAGGCACCAAAGATCAAGCCTCCGGCCATCTCGACCGCGTCCACCGTATATCTGCCGTCCCCGCAAGGGCGGGAACTGATCCCGAAGTCTTCGATGATCGGGAGGGCATCTTCCTGCACCACAACTTCATTGAAAAGCATCCCCCCACCCCAGATTCCGCCTCCGGGGGCGAGCTTGCGGTCAAAGACCGCCACCTTCTTTCCGGCCGCGGCCAGATCTCGGGCGGCAACCAGCCCGGAGGGGCCTCCCCCCACCACCGCCGCGTCAACCGCAAGATGCCCGCGAAGCTTTTCAAAATAACGTTCAATTATCGCCAAAGATATCTTCTCTTCCATTATCACTTCTCCCATAAATACAAATTAAAAAAAATAATCGCTATCGGGATCGCGATTTCCAACTGATCGAAAACAGCCGCGATCCTGATAACGTCTTGACTCAGGAGATACTTACCATCGCCTCGACAGCTTTCAAAGCACGACGGCGGATCTCCTCCGGCACGGTAACCGGATAACGGTCCTCCTCCAGAGACCAGAGAACCTTCTCCAGGCTGATCTTCTTCATATTCGGACAGATCAGACGGTCCGAGGCGGGATAAAACTTCTTCTCCGGGTATTCCCGGCGGAGCCGGGTGGTCATATCAACCTCGGTTCCGACGATAAACTCGTCCCGTTCACTCTCCCCCACCACCCTGACCATCCCCGAGGTGGAGAGAACCTGGTCAGCCGCGGCGATCACTTCCGGGGGAGACTCGGGATGGACCATCACCAGGGCGTGAGGATAGCATTTGCGCGCCCGGCGGATATCGGCCAGGTCGAGGATCCGGTGAACCGGGCAGTAACCCGGGTAGAGGATCAGCTGCCGTCCAGTCTGTTTCATCACCCAGTCGCCGAGGAACCGGTCGGGGACAAAGATGATCTCCTGATCCGGCGGGATAGAACTGACCACCGCCGGCGCATTAGCCGAGGTACAGCAGAGATCGGACTCGGCCTTGACCGCGGCCGAGGAATTGACATAGGCCACCACTACCGCCCCGGGGTGCTTGCTTTTGAAGTTCCGCAACCCGTCGGCGGAGATCATATTGGCCATCGGACAACCGGCATCCAGGTCGGGGATCAGGACCGTCTTCGCCGGCGAAAGAATGGCCGCGGTCTCCGCCATAAAATAAACCCCGCAGAAGATGATCAGCTCGGCACTGTCGGCGGCCGCCTGCCGGCTGAGTTCAAGCGAGTCGCCAAGATAATCGGCCACCTGCTGGACCTCTTCAACCTGGTAATTATGGACCAGGATAACGGCGTTTCGCTCTCGCTTCAAACGCTCGATCTTCTCGATTATCATCCGATCGCTCATCCTGACTTCTCCCCTGCTTGGTTACTCTCTTCCCCCTGCTTCTTCCGGTAATCAGCGACCGCCGCCTTCAGGGCTTCCTCGCCGAGCATCGAGCAGTGCATCTTGGCCGAAGGAAGACCGTCGAGGGCGGCGGCCACTTCCTTATTGGAGATGGCGATGGCCTCGTCGAGAGTCTTGCCCTTGGCCAGTTCGGTGACCATCGAGCTGGTGGCGATCGCCGCCCCGCAGCCAAAGGTCTGGAAGCGGGCATCAGATATCCGGCCATCGGCCACCTTGATGTAGAGCTTCATCACATCCCCGCAGACCGGGTTACCGACCGTGCCCACCCCATCCGGGTTTTCAATCTTGCCCACGTTACGAGGGTTGTAGAAGTGATCCATCACCTTCTCACTATAGTCTGTCTGACCACTCATCAATAATCTCCTTAACTTTCGTTATCCGGCTGGTAGAAGGGGGACATCTCCCGCAACCGCCGGACCACCGGGACCAGGGCCTCGACGGTAAAAAGGATATCTTCCAGGGTATTCTCCCGGCCAAGGGAAAACCGGACCGAACCCTGGGCCAGGGCCGCTTCCACCCCCATCGCGTTCAGGACGTGGGAGGGGGCGAGTTCGCCCGAACTACAGGCGGAACCGGTAGCGGCGGCGATTCCTCGAGCTTCTAAACCGAGGAGAATACCCTCTCCCTCGACATATTCAAAGCTCAAGTTCACGGTATTGGGAAGACGCCGATCCGGAGCGCCGTTTAACTTCACCCGGGGAATCTTTCCTCTAACCTCGCTGCAGAGCCGGTCCCGGAGCAACCGCAGCCGGTCGGCTTCGCTCCCCAGCTCCTCCACGGCCAGTCGGCAGGCCTCGCCAAAACCGACAATCCCGGCCAGGTTCTCGGTCCCCGGACGCTTGGCGCGCTCGTGATGGCCGCCGTAGGTCAGGGGCCGAACCCGAGTCCCCTTGCGGATGTAGAGCGCCCCCACCCCCTGGGGGCCGTAAACCTTATGCCCGGAGAGCGACATCAGATCAACCCCCATCTCCTCCACCGAGAGGGGAATCTTTCCCAACCCCTGGATAGCGTCGGTATGAAAGGGGATCTTCCGAGAACGGGAGATCTTTTTGATCTCGCTCACCGGCTGGATCACACCGGTCTCGTTGTTGGCGGTCATCACCGAGATCAGGATCGTCTCCGGCCGGATCGCCTCTTCCAGTTCGGCCGGTTCGACCAACCCTTCCCCGTTGACCGGGAGATAGGTGACGGAGAAGCCCTCTTTCTCCAAATATCGGCAGGTGGAGAGGACAGCGGCGTGCTCGATCGCCGAAGTGATAATATGTTCCCCCCGTGAGCGATAAGCGTAAGCGATCCCCTGGATGGCCAGGTTGTCGGCCTCCGTCCCCCCCCCGGTGAAGACAATCTCTTCCGGCCGAGCCCCGATCGTTTCCGCCACCCGCTCCCGAGCGGTTTCCAGCAGGCGACGGGCCTGGCGGCCGAGAAAGTGGACACTGGAGGGGTTACCGATCACGCCCCGGTAAATCTCGGTCATCGCCGCCAGGACTTCCTCCCGCAACGGCGTGGTCGCGTTATGATCAAGATAGATAGTTTTCATTTTTAGACCGTTGTTGAATAATTTGTCACACTTGAGCCTTTTAAAAACATTATTGCGGGCTTATAAAGCAGTAGAGACTATTCTGTTACCAATAATTTAAATCTCCCGCCTACCCCCCGTTATTATCCACGAATCAGGTGAATTATCACTAATTTATCCCTCGCCCCGGACCTTTTTTTAACGAATAAAGCTCAAAAATGCACCTTCATCGCCTGCATCGGACAGGCGACAATACAGAGTTCGCAGCCGATACAGGCGTTTTTATTAAACTTGATCTCCTGGCTCTCCGGGTCCCGGGTCAGGGCATCGGTGGGACAGACCGTGACGCAAGCCCCGCAGTGATTACAACGATCATTGTCGCGGGTCACCTCCTGACTGAGCGGCCGGACAGTGACGTGGAGGCTCTTCAAGTATTTGATGGCTTCCCGATAATCCTGACTTCGCCCTTTGAGCCCGAGGACTATAATCCCGACCTGACGAGGGGTGATCGAAGCCCGAAGGATGTTACACTCCAGGCTGTACTTTAAAACCAGCCGGCTCATCAACGGCTCCCCGACCAGGTCCTTGGGAAAATGGAGGACTATCCGCTTCGAGATCATTAAATCCACCCGTTAGACAGATTCAGGCTGTGTCACAGTTAACATTTTAAAATCACCGATCATCGATTACTGCTTACCGAGCACCAATGTCTTTTCCCCGGCAATCGGCCGCTCCTTGAGCGGACGATAGCTGTATCCGGAACCGGGGCCGGGGAACTCGGCCACCCGTTCACTGAGGAAGAACTTTCCTTTGGCGATCCATTCTTTTAAAATCCCGGCGATCTCCCGGGCCCGGGGATAGCTGGAAAAAGAGGCGGTCGGCACTTCCCGCTTCCCTACCCGGATCGTCCCGTTTCTTAAATCCTGGTAGTTGACTTTGGCCAGAACATCGGACCGCCCTTGCGGGTAATCCCGGCTGTAATCGACCACTCGGGTGGTCAGATCGCGGTCCCGCAAGGCGGCCAGGCGGCAGACCTCCTCGTTGAGGATCGGGATCGGCACCCCGACCCCCACTGCCAGGGTCGCCCCGTAGCCGGTGAAACTGGCTCCCTTAAGCCACCGGGGGGACATCCCCTTTAGATCCCCGATCAAGGCGGCGGTCCCCGCCGGCCCGGTGGGAACACCATTAGTATCGGTCTCGATGCCGGTGTTGTGCTGGGTCCCCCACCAGGCGACGTAACCGATCCCGCCGCCGAGAAAGACCCGGGTCCCGATTCCGATAGTCCGGAAGCCGGGGTCCTTGAGCAGCGGCGACAATTGCCCGGCACTGCTGTAGGTGGCATTGCCCAGGTTCGGCTTGAGAATCCCCATATAGGTATAGATCACCCGGTCGGAAAGGTTGACCGCCACGCTATAGTTCTGATAGAGGTTGCGAGGGTTGAAGAGGATCGCCTGGTTGAAGTCGCGGATATTAATCCGGACACCCAATTCCTTCCGGGGGTAACAGTCGGTACCATAGGCGTGGGCAATAAAAGGAAGATCTTTGCCCGCCACTAAATCCTCAATCACGTGGCCACCACCATAGAGAAACCGGCCGGGGTAAATCATATTCCGGGGATCGTTCTCCGGAAGAGCCCCGGCCCCGATAATAAAGTCGCCGGCGGCCAGACCGGTATAGACCGGGACATCGTTGAGGGTAGCTTTCCCTCCCCCCAGCTTGATTTTCGGCTTGGTCTGGCCAAGGTTGAAGTAGGCGCCGGAAGAGCACATCGGACCCATCGTCCCGGTGGTGACCACGTCCACTTCCCCGGCGGTCTTCCGGAGCCCTGTCTCCTCCACCCGGTCAATCAACTCCTCGACAGTGACCACCACCACCTTTCCCGATTTGATCCGCGCATTAATCTGGTCGATAGTTTTTGCCATCTTTATTCTTCTTCCCCTGAGCCTGCTCCCGGATATAGACCGGACAGTCTTTTTTCCGTGGACCGCACTTCTTGATATCCCAACATCGTTTCCGATCAAGAGCGGCCCGGACTCCGGCGATATTCAATTTCCTCTTCCCGCGGAGATATCTGATCTCCTGGAGACGCTCCAGATCAAGATAAGAGTAACTGCGGTTTTTACCCCGGCGGGCCGGGGTGATCAGACCTTTTTTTTCCCAGAGCCGCAAGGTAGCCGGGGTAACCCCAATCATCTCGGCGACCACCCCGATTGTGAACAGGGGCCGGCTGGGACTTTCGGCTGACTGATCTGTTAATCTCATTTTCAGATAATATACTAAAGCTGTTGATATGTCGGATAAATTTACTCCGGCTTTCAGCTCCTGTCAACCGCCGAGCCTGATAAAATCTCCGTCCGAATCGCCCGCGGGGCGGCCAGGTTCATTCTTCGCCAAAGATTCTCAGATAGCGAGCGATCTCACCCGGGGCATCCCGCTCCGGTTTCTCCTCTTCCCGCCGGCGGGACGGCGGCGCCTCTAAAAGGGCGAGGAACTTGACGGTGGAGATCCGCCGCGGACGGCGGGGGCGGACGGCGGAAATAATCCCCCGGTCGTCGGTGACCAGGATGATCCCCCGGGGATGATCGCTTCGTTCAATGGACTCGATCAGGTAGGAGTCAGCGTCGTCAAGGTAGATCTCGCCACAGTTGGGGGAGAGGGCTCGGCGCTGGATAATCCGACTCTTCCGGCTGTCATAGACTATGCTCACTTCAACCTGTTTCCCGGCGAAGTGGCCGGCGACCCGAGCTCCGAATCGGGATCGCGTCAACTCATCCCAACCCAGATCGTTACTGATCAGGACATTATACCCGTCAATCAACCAGCGCACAACCTTCTCCTTTTCCCTGTACCGCCACCCAACCTTCCCGCCCGGGAACCGTCCCCCGCTTCATCTCACCGGCGGAGATAGCGGCCGGATCGGAGGGGAGGAGATCGGCCAGGGGAACCGGCGTCCAGCCCTGTTCCTGGAGAGCGTCCAGGAATTCGGCGAAGATATCCAGTTTCTTCATCCCCTCGACCTCGGCGTGGATAGTGAGAACATTGAGGCGGTCTTTCCGGAGCCGGGAGAGGAGAATACGGTTATAGTTTTTGTCGCTCACACCGGAGTGCCCGATCACCTCGTCGTAAGTGGGGAGGGTGACCGGGATCTGGGGGACGGGCGACGGTTGACCGACAATTAAGGGCCGGAAGATACTTTTTCCCCGGCAGTCGCTGCCATAGCACAGGCCAAGTTCCCGCTCGGCGTTGAGCAGTGCTTCGGTCCCCCGCCAGGAAGGGGCGGCGAAACACTCCGGTGTCTTTCCGGAGAGGCTCTCGATGATCCTCCTCCCCTGGCGCAGCTGTCCGACGATCTCCCGGGCGGTGAAATTCGCCCCCCCAATCTGCCAGCGGTAATGATCAAGACAGTGGAGACCGATCTCGTGGCCGTCCGCCACCGCCCACTTCAGGTGGGGAGCAAGAGGACGGGCAATTGACGGACCGGTCCCCATAGTACCGCGGAAGATGATCTCCCAGCCATAAAGACCGGGGGCGCGGGAGCGGAGCATCTTGAGCAGGAAACGGGGTTTGAAGAGGCGCAGCAGGTGCCGCCCCATATTATCCGGACCGACGGAGAAGAAAAAGCTGGCCCG
>CAYXKT010000043.1:0-4069 GCA_964465735.1 uncultured bacterium | reverse complement strand
CAGCGTTTCTGCCCGCCTCCGTCAACCAGCTGGATCGGGGTCCCGCTGACCAGGTTGAGGATCAGTTGAGTGATTGCCCGGGAGCTGCCGATCCGGGCCGAGTCAAGACTGTCCAGTCTCGGCCCCAGCCAGTTGAAGGGCCGAAAGAGGGTGAAGCGTAAATCTTCCTTCACTCCGTAGGCCCAGATCACCCGGTCGAGGAGCTGCTTGCTGCAGCTATAGATCCAGCGCTGCATCCGGATCGGCCCGGTAACCAGGTTACTGTGATGCTCGTCGAACTTCTCATCAGAACACATCCCGTAAACCTCGGAGGTCGAGGGGAAGACCAGCCGCTTGCCGAACCGGACGCAGTAGCGGACAATCCGCAGATTCTCCTCGAAGTCAAGACTGAATACCCGCAGGGGATCGCGGACATACTCGATCGGGGTGGCGATCGCCACCAGGGGGAGGATGACATCACACTTGCGGACGTGGTACTCGATCCACTCCCGGTTGATGGAGATATCACCCTCGACAAAATGAAACCCCGGCTGGCCGAGGAATCGGCGGATATTGCTGGAGTGAAGGTCCATCCCATAGACCGCGTAACCCCCCGCGGCCAGGAGCCGCTCAACTAAGGCGTTACCGATAAATCCGCCCACCCCCAGGATCAGGACCCGGACCGGCTCCGACCGGCAGAGCGAGCGGATCAACCCCTCACCGAGGACGGACCCCGCCACCAGGCCCAATTCCCGGGCCGCCTGGACACCGGAGATCGGGACGCTATCCGCCGGCTGAACCTCGATCAGTTCCAGAGCCTTCCGGCCGCAGGCAACGGTCAGGGGGTCGGAGGAGAGGACGGTCCCCGGAGCTTGCCTCGCCTCGGCGGGAACCACCCGGCCCCGCCAGATCATCAGCTGGCGGTCACCGGCAAAGGTGAAAGCTCCCGGGAAGGGCCGGGCAACCGCCCGGACCAGGTTAAAGACCTCCCCGGCCGGACGGGTCCAGTCAATCTTGCCGTCAACCGGAGCCCGCCCCCGGAAATAGCTGGCCCGGGTAGGGTCCTGGGGGATCCGGGGGGCGGTCCCCGCTTTTAAGAGGGGAAGGGCCTCGTCGAGAAGCTCCCGGGCGCCGGCCTCGGCCTTGATGA
This sequence comes from uncultured bacterium, assembly GCA_964465735.1. GTDB lineage: Bacteria > Auribacterota > Erginobacteria > Erginobacterales > Erginobacteraceae > Erginobacter. The sequence goes on along the minus strand of CAYXKT010000043.1, from coordinate 2,940 downwards.
AGAGATCTCTGGCGGTCTCCTCCTCCCCGATCGGGAAGGCCCGTTGAGCAACGATCTCCCCGTCATCCGGATGGGGGGTCATATAGTGGAGCGTGACCCCGGTCTCTTTCTCCCCTCGGAGCAGGACCCAGTTGATCGGGCAGCGGCCCCGGTAGGCGGGGAGGAGTGAGCCGTGAAGATTGAGCGCCCCTTTCGGGGGAATCTCGAGGATCTTCTTGGAAAGGAGCTGGCGATAATAAAAGGAGAAGATGATCTCCGGGTTGAGCTCCCGGATCCGCTCGATCCAGAGTGGGTGATTGACTGAGTCAGGGGCGTAAACCGGGATCCCCCGGGAGGCAGCCAATTCGGCGACCGAGGGGAACCAGATATTCTCCCCCGGGGCGTCTAAATGGGTGAAGACCGCCAGGATATCCCAGCCCTGTTTCAGGAGCGTCTCGATCCCGGCGCAGCCGATTGAATGGTAGGCGAAGACAACGGTTCTCATTTTATACTTTCCCCGAGGGTTCTTCCGTTATGTCAAATAAAGATATAACCACAGAGGAGACAGAGAAAACCAATCCTAAGTGTTCTCCGTGGTTTCAATAGCCCGCGCGGAACTGCCGGCTGGACCGGATTCTGCTCCCCGGGCGGGGAGGGCGGAACAGCCGGCCTGAGCGCGGACAAAGTAACGGGGCCGGGCCCGGACCTCGGTATAGATCCGGCCGATATATTCCCCGATCAGTCCCAGGGCGATAAACTGCCCGCCCATAAATATGAAGACAATGGCGAAGAGGGTAAAGACCCCCTCGGCCGCCCACTGTGACCCCATAATCAAGCGAAGAATCAAAATTACCGCCGCCAGGGCCAGCCCGAAGATGGAGACTAAGACCCCGACAACGCTCAGCAGCCGCAGGGGGAAGGTGGTCATACTGGTCAGAAGGTCGAACTGGAGGCTGATCAGCTGAAAAAAACCATATTTCGACTTCCCGGCCTTCCGTTCGGCGTGGGCGACCTCGATCTCGGTCACCCGATGGGCAAAGGTATTGGCCAGAACAGGGATAAAGATGGAGTGCTCGGAGCAGCGGAGAACCGCCCTGACCACCGACCGGCTGTAGGCACGGAGCATACAGCCGTAGTCGTGCATCGAAACCCCGGTCGTCCGAGCGGTGATCTTGTTGATCATCCAGGAGGAGATTTTTCTGAAGAGAGAATCCCGCCGACCGGCCCGCCGGGTCCCGACCACGTCAAAACCCCGATCGGCCTCGGCCAGCAGACGAGGGATCTCTTCCGGCGGGTTCTGGAGGTCGGAGTCAATAGTGATCACGGTCTCCCCCCGGCTCTTCTCGAGACCGGCGATGACCGCGGTATGCTGACCGTAGTTACGGTTGAAGAAGACCCCGACGATCAGCCCCGCCCGGCGCCGGGCGGCGGCGGTGATCAGCTCGGCCGAGTTGTCGCGGCTGCCGTCGTCAACCAGAATCAGTTCCGCCGGACGCCCCAGAGAGTCGAGGACAGTCTCGGTCCGCCGGATGAACTCGGAGAGGTTCTCCTCTTCGTTATAGACCGGGGCGACCACCGAGACTGAGCCGGCGGCGACCTTCATTTTCGCACCGACCGGACAGCGTCCTGGATCGCCTCAACCACGTCAGCGACATCTTCTTCGGTCATATCCGGAAATAAGGGCAAGGAGAAAAGCCGGTCCCCGGCCCATTCGGTAGCCGGGAGCATCCCCGGCCGGTAGCCAGCGCTCTGGCGGTAATACTGCTGGGTATGGACCGGGCGGAAGTGGATCCCGGTCCCGATATTCCGCTCCTTGAGCTCCTCGATAAACTCGTCCCGAGTCACCCGGACCCGATCGAGATCGAGGAAGACGATGAAAAGGTGATGGCTGTGGCGATGGGGGTAACCGGGCGGGGAGAGAGGGGAGATTTCCTCGACCTTTCCGAGGAGTTGCCGGTAGAGGGCGGCCAGCTCCCCCCGCTTTTGATTCAGCTCGTCCACCCGGGCCAGCTGGGTCAGCCCCAGCGCGGACTGGATATCGGTCAGGTTGTACTTAAAGCCGGGGGTGACGATCTCAACCTGGCTCTTCCCCTCCCGGCTGTAGCGCTGCCAGGCATCCTTGGAGAGCCCGTGGAACTTGAGGATCCGAACCCGCTCGGCCAGATCCTCGTCGTCGCTGACCACCATCCCCCCCTCACCGGTGGTGATATTCTTGATCGGATGAAAACTGAAGATCGCGGTCCCCCGGGAGCCGATCGCTTCCTGCCGATAGCGCGTCCCCAACCCGTGGGCGGCGTCCTCGATCAGACAGAACCCCCGGGAAGCGGCCAGCTCCCGCAAGGGATTGAGATCAGCCGGAGCGCCGGCAAAATGTACCGGGATAACCGCCCGGGTCCGCTCGGTCAGCGCCTGCTTGACCGTCTCCGGGGTCACCATCAGGGTCCCGGGATCAATATCGGCGAAGACCGGCTTTAGCCCGAGCAGGGTGATCAGGTTGATGGTCGAGCCCCAGGTCATCGAGGGGGTGACCACTTCATCCCCCGGCTTCAGTTCCAGGGCGGTCAGGACCAGGTGCATCCCGGCGGTAGCCGAGGCCAGGGAGACAGCGAATTTCGTCCCCAGATAATCCCGAAGGGCGGCCTCGAAGGCGGCGGTCTTGGGCCCGGTGGTGATCCAGCCCGACTTCAGAACCTCGACCACTCCGTCGATATCGTCCTGATTTATTGCCGGCCGGGAAAAGGGAAGAAAGGTCTCTCTCATATCAATCTCCTGCTATTTTTGCTCGTTCTGTCAAAAAAATAACCACAGAGAACACAGAAAATATTGAAATAGAAGGGATTAAATGAAAGGACTCTTTTTCCCCTCAATGTTCTCTTACAATACCATCCGTTTAATCCCGTCCTTGGGCAAATGAAGATTAAACCTAAGTTGAGCGATTATTGCGGATGAAATGTGCTAAGA
>CAYXKT010000042.1:7722-19814 GCA_964465735.1 uncultured bacterium | reverse complement strand
GGTCTGGGGATTTTGGTGGCACCGGTATTAGCCGTCGAACTTATTCACCCGTCACACGAGGTGACGGGGGTCTGGGGATTTTGGTGGCACCGGTATTAGCCGTCGAACTTATTCACCCGTCACACGAGGTGACGGGGGTCTGGGGATTTTGGTGGCACCGGTATTAGCCGTCGAACTTATTCACCCGTCACACGAGGTGACGGGGGTCTGGGGATTTTGGTGGCACCGGTATTAGCCGTCGAACTTATTCACCCGTCACGCGAGGTGACGGGGGTCTTTTAACTCTGGGGAAGATGGTGTTAGCTGATGAACTTATTCACGTAGAATGATATTATTGGAATTGTAAATTACCGGTATGATCACATCCGAATTGATTGCGGGGTTTACCTGTGGCCTGGAAAAAGCGGACAATCATAATCATAATTCTGGGGGTCGGGTTACTCTTGCGGGCGGGATACCTGCTGGAGAGCTGCCGACAGAATCCGACTTTCTCCACTCCGATTATTGACTCCTTCACCTACGATAATCTGGCTCGAGCCCAGGTCGCCGGAGAGGGGATGGGCCCGGATTCGGTCTGGCAGCCGCTTTTCTATCCTTACTTCTTAGCCGGGTTTTACCGGGTCTTCGGGCGAGACCTCTTTTTGGTCCGGGTGGTCCAGGTCCTGTTGGGGATCGCGACGATCTATCTCACCTTCCTGCTCGGTAGGATGCTCTTTTCCTTCGCGGTGGGAGCGGGGGCGGCAGCACTGACGGCAATCTCCGGACCCCTGATCTTCTACGAGGGGGAGCTTCTGGGGACCACCTGGGAAGCGGCGTGGTTTCTCTTCAGTTTGATCTTATTTGTTCGGTTGAACCAGCGGATCGGGGAGAGAAAGGAGGCAGCCGGCCAGGAAGAGCTCAGATCGGGGGCCTTACCCGACGCGACGTTCCGGCAGTTTTGCGGGCTGGGGATAGTCTGCGGGGTGGGGGTGGTGATCCGGCCGACCATCCTGCTCTTTTACCTATCGGGGATAGCCTGGCTGCTAATCCGGCAGTACCTCCATCACCACAAAAACTACAGGGCGGCCGCAGCCACCGGCGCGGCGGTCCTTCTGGGCATCGGGCTGATTCTGGGGCCGACAGCCATCCGCAACCACCGGGTGACCGGACACTGGGTCCTGATGCCCTTGAGCGGAGGGTTGAACTTTTACATCGGGAACAACCCCCAGGCCTCCGAGACCATCGCCACCCGACCCGGCGAAGGGTGGCGACAGCTGACCGTTCTCTCCCGCCAGGCGGGGATCTTCCACGAACCTTACGGCTCTCAGTACTTCTATGACCAGGGACGAGAGTACATCAAAAATCATCCGACGGCTTTCCTCCGGGGCCTGGTAAAGAAGACCGCCCTCCTCTTCTCCGGACGGGAGATCCCTCGAAACCTGGATATCTACCACTTCCGAGACTTCTCCTCGATCCTGAGGGTTCTGATCTGGCGGTCGGGGAACTTCGCCTTCCCGATGGGAGTTATCCTCCCCCTGACACTGCTGGGGATGGCGCTCTCCCTCGCTCGCTGGAAACGGTTGGCCCTGCTCTACATCTTTGTCGCCGCCTATTCCCTGGCAATCGTCCTCTTCTTCGTCACCGCCCGCTACCGGATACCGCTACTACCGGCATTCATCATCTTCTGCGCGGCCGGTTTCCGCGACATACTACGACTCTTCCAGGCCCGACGCTGGAAGGCCTTCACCGCCGCGGCGGCGGTTTTGACAATGCTCCTAATCTTCTGTAACCGGCCGATCGCGATCCCGGAGGACAGGGTGAATTTCCGCTCCGAACTCTATCTCTCCCTCGGCTCGGTCCATCTCCAGGAAGGCCGCCTGAAGCAGGCAGAGGAATACCTGAAGCAGGCAATCGAACTGGAGCCGGAAAATGTCGAAGCCCTCTACCTTCTCGGGTCGGCGGCCTTCCAGCGGGAAGCGATCGAGGAGGCGGGAGAACTCTTCCGCCGGACGATCTGCTTCCGGCCCGACCACTCGGCGGCGCACAAGGGCCTGGGCCGGGTTCACGACCGGCTCGGCCAACCCCGGGAGGCCCTGTTCCACTGGCGGGAAGCCGCTCAACTCGATACCGGGGACGTGGAGATCCGCCTGCGGTTGGCCGAACTTTACGAAGCCGCGGGAGAAAAGGCGGCGGCGATCCGGGAATACTGGTCAGCCCTGCGCCTGACACCCGACGACATCGCTTTAAGGAGAAAACTGGCAGTTTTTTCCGGCGAGGCCGGCCAATGGGAAATCTCCCGGGATCTGATCGCCGAAGCTCTGCGGCACCACCCCGAAGACGCCACCCTGCTCTGTGATATCGGGGTGATTTACGCCAACCTGGACCGCCCGGAAGAAGCCAGGGCCGCCTTCCAGGCCGCCCTGGTCCGGGAACCCGGACTCGCGGCCGCCCGCTTAAACCTCGAGGCGTTGACCGGACGATTAAAGTAGCGCAGACATTCTTGTCTGTGGAAGCCTGGCCACAGGTTACCCAGGAATGCCTACTCTAGCCAGCGTCACCGATCGCGAAGCTGATCCCGGCGGGCGCGGAAATCCTCCTTGGCGGGCTTGAGTTCGATGGCCCGGTCCAGGGCGGTTAGCGCGGCCTCGTCTTTCCCCAGACTCTCCAGAACAATGGCCAGATTGTAGTGGGCCTCGGCATAATCCGGTTTGAGTTCGATCACCCGCTCAAAATCGGCCCGGGCCTCTTCGGGTTGTCCGCGCATATAGCGAGCCACCCCCCGGTTCAGGTAGGCATCGACCAGTCCGGGATTGATGGTGAGCGCTCGATTCCAGTCCCGCAAAGCGGCGAGCATCTCTCCTCGATCGCGGTAAAGGTTCCCCCGGTGATAATAGACGTCCGGGTTGACTGAGTTGACCATCAGGGCCCGGTTGAAGTCCGTGAGCGCCGCGTCGAGGTCGCCGAGATTCCCATAGCAGATCCCCCGGGAGCGGAGTGCGGTAGTCTGGGGATCCTGGGGATAGAGCCGGATGGCGGCGCCGAACTGATCCACCGCCTCCGGGAAATCCTCCTCATCCATCAGCAATATCCCCAGGTTGATCCGGGCCATCCAGGCCTCGGGGTTCTTGGCGATGGTATCGCGCCAGAGCGGTTTCAGGCCGAGAAAGGCCCGAGAGTAAGTCCGACTCAGGCCGGCCAGAGAGATAACAACAATAACCGTTAGGGCAACCGCCCCCACCCGGAACCACCGCCTCAGGTCGGGAGCGAGGACGGAAGAGATCTTACGCGCCGCGAGTACAGTGAGGGCCACGACCAGGGCCAACGGAGCCGGGAGAGCAAAATACTGCCAGTGATCGGCGACAAAGGAATAACGGGTAAAGTAAATATTAAAGAAGCCGAGGACGGGGAAGAGGGCGAGGGCAAAGCAGGTCAGAGCAAAGAAGATCCCGCCGGAGGGACGGCGGCGGTTGCGAAGGAAGAGAACAGGGATAACCGCCAGGCCAAGCAGGGGAAGCCAGGCCAAAAGAAAGGATGGTTCGAGTACCCAGCGGGGGTAGATAAAGATCACGGGGTCTGGCCAGAGCGCCTTGCCCAGATAAAACCAATAGGTCCGACCAGCCAGAATCAGCCGTTCCAACAGGGGTATCCCAAACTCCTTCCCCGCGGAGCCGATATAGTTTCTTTCAAACCAGATGCTGACCAGACCAGCGGCCAGGGCCAGCAGGAAGTAGGGGGTGAGGCGGCGGAGGGCAGTCTTCCCCGCCGGCCGCCCCCGCCAGAGGGCCAGGGACAGCAGAACCGCCGGGAGAAAGACCACCGCGCTCTTCGAGAGCAGAGCCAGAAGAAAGGCGGCCAGGGAGGCAATGTAACGGGGTTTGTCCCCGGCCTCCTCAAAGCCCAGATACCACTTCAGGGAGAGGAGGCAGAAGAACATCGCCAGGGTGTTCTTCCGCTGGGTGATCCAGGCCGCCGTCTCGACATTGACCGGGTGGAGAGCGAAAATAAGGGCGGCCAGCCAGGCCCCGGGGATTTTTAAGGCGACCAGCACCCGCCAGAGGAACAGGGCGTTAAGGATATGGAGGACCAGGTTGACCACCCGGTAACCCCGGGGATCAAGGTCCCAGACCCTCCGTTCCAGCCAGAAGGTAGAACGGGTTGCCGGCCAATAGTTCCAGACATAACGCTCGGGGGCAAACCAGATCCGGTAAAGCCCGTCACTGGCGGCGAGAAAGGGATCCTCGACCAGGTGCTGGTCGTCATCCCAGATAAAATCGCCGGAGAGCGAAGGCCAGTAGGTCAGAAATACCGCGCCGACAATTAACGCGGCAGCGACTAATCGAGTTAATAGTATCCGCTTCATTGGTGTTAAGGGGTTAGGCTGAAGGTTGAAGACACTATCTATCTGAGTGGTGATCTCGTCCCAATAACTCCCGGGCGGACTCCGGGGAGATTTCGGCCAACCGATCCGCCTGCCGGCGGAACTCTTCTTCCCGGCCCAGCTTCCGGTAGAGGACGGCCAGGTTAAAGTACCCGTCGGCGGAACCGGAGTCAAGTTCCACCGCTTTAAGTAACAGACTCTCGGAGGTCTCGTACTCCCCGGCCATCCCCAGCAGGACACCGAGGCCGATATAAGCGGGGGCGTGGACGGGATCGAGGCGGAGAGCCTCACGGTATTCATCAACCGCCTCGGGGAAACGCCTTAAGTGAGAAAAGATAACCGCCATCCGGAAGGGAATCTCGGCCAGGGCGGGATCGGCGGCCCGGGCCCGGCGGAGAAGTTCCAGGGCATCGGGATACCTTCCCTCGTGGTCGCGGAGGGCGGCCAGACCGATCAGGGCCCGGGCGTTGTTCGGCTCCCGGTGAAGAGCCTCAGTAAAGGCCTCCTCAGCCCGGCCGCTCTCCCCCTGTTTCTCCCAGAGCACACCCAGGGCAACCCGGGCGGCGGCGGAACCGGGATCCCGGCGGAGGGCTTCCTTTAAGGCTTCCTCGGCCGCGGGGTAATCCTCTCCGGCCAGCCGGGCCCGGCCGATCCGGACCAGGATCTCCGCCCGCGCGGGGTGGATATCCCGAGCGATCTGATAGGCGGCTAAAGCGCCGGCGGGGTACTCCATCTTCAAGAGGATATCCCCCATCGTCTCGTAAGCGTCGGCAGCATCCGGTCGGGCAAGCAGGGCGGCCTCACATTCGGCCAGCGCCTCAGGGTAAAGCCCCCGACGACTGTAGGCCAGGGCCAGGTTCAAGCGGGGGGTGGGATTGTCGGCCATCAACCTCACCGCCTCGCGATACTCATCCTCGGCCCGATCGTATTCCCCCCGCAGATAGTACTGTACCCCCAGGTTGTTACGAGCAATGCTGGAATCGGGAGAGGCCGCCGCCGTGGCGGTCCAGAAAGAATACCGGTCCCGCCAGACGGTATTTCGTCGGACGGTCAGGGCCAGGTAAGCTGCGGCGATGACCAGGGCCGCGGTCCAGACCCAACGACGGGGGAGACGGCTCAGCGTCAGGGAAACCAGGGCACAGAAACCAACCCCGGGGAGGTAGAGGTAACGCTCGGTAAAGACGTTGAGCCCGATCTGCCGGAAGAAGACAAGGACGGGGAGCAAGGTGAGAAAAAACCAGAGGAGAAAGAATAACTCAATCTTCCGCCCCATCCGGGCCAGTCTCCCGGCCAGGACAGCCAGGACGGCCAGCAACACCACCGCGCCGATCAACCGGGGATCGGAAGGACTCAGAATCGGATGAAAGACATACCAGCCGTTCTGGTTGATCGGGAGGATTGTTTTGGAAAAGTACGCCCCGGCCAGATAAAGCGGGTTGAGCAGACACTGCAAACTGTTCAGCCCGGCGTACTTGCTGCCGGGGACCTGGAAGGAGCCGATGGCGGCCACCCGACAGACCAGGTAGATGACGAAGAGGAAGAGATACGGCAGGTAACGGGACCAGGACGGCCGGACCCGGCCGGCCGGAAGCCGGAGCAGGTCGAGCAAGACGATCAGGACCAGAACAATGGCGGCGGTCTCCTTGGCGTAAAGACCGAGAAAGTAAAACAGAAGTGAAAGCAGGTAAAAAAACGCGTGCGGCCGGCCCCGCTCCTCCCCCCGCCCGGGAGAAGCCGCGAGATAAAACAGCAGGGACAGGAGGACGAAAGGGACGCAGAGGGCATCGGTAATCCCCGATATCCAGGTCACGGCCTCGGTATTGATCGGGTGGAGAGCAAAGAGCAAGGCGGCCAGGAAAGCGGCCCGGGGCGAGGCTATCAGCCGCCGACAGAAGAGATAGACCAGCTGGACAGTGAAAAGGTGGAGCAGGAGTTTGAAGAGCCGGAAGCCAAGCGGATTGGCCCCCCAGACCCGATAGATGACCAGATAGGTCAGATACTGCAGCGGGCGATAGTAGTTACTCACCCCGGTCCGCTCCTCCGAGAATTCAAAGGACCAGGCGGGACTGGTGAAGATCCGCCCGATGAAAGCCGGGTCCTTGATATAGGGGTTCTCAACAATCTCGGAGATATCGTCGTGGATAAAGGCCCCGGGCAGGATATTGAAGTAAGCAGCAATAACCGCCGCCGCTAAGAGCAGAGCAGCCACCACCCGCTTCCTCCGGCGGAGATTCGGGGAATCCCGAGACGAGTCTTCTGAGGAAGAAGCCTCCACAGATAGATGAAATTTACCGGAAACCTGATCGTTCATTGCCGATTCACTGAAGTATTCACGACCTTCTGCCGAAATTTCTCTTGGTTTTATTCTTGGAAATATATTCTTGGACCAGTGAGACCCCCTTCCTGCCGGGGTCTCACATCATAGCCCGGGGTGACCCGGTTTGAGGCGGGCTGCCCGGGACAACCACAAGCAAGCCCCCCCTTTCCCCACCCCAACGGGTCCGGCCGACAACTTTGAGACTGTCATCGATAAAAGGTCGGAAAGCCTTCGGACCGACGACGCGAACTCATCTTGCGAACGGTATGGTTTACTTCCCCACAGGTTGAGATTGCTTCGTCACTTTGTAGCCCGCGATGACAGAGTCTATGAGATTTGAGGTTTTCGTTCAGACCCTAATTTATCCGCCCCCTAAAAGCGATCCAGTCAGCGGCCCGCGAGTAATAGTCTCGCTCCTCCGGGTCGGACGAGGCCGCGGCTGCCCGCCGGGCGGCGGCAATAAAGGGCCGGGCCAGGCGGTGCTTCCAGTATATCCCGGCCAGAAACTTATCCCCCTCAGCGGTGCGAGGGGTGGGAAGAAGGAGTATAGCCGACAGCCAGATCCCGATCAAGAGGACAACCGCCGCCCCGGCCGGACCCGAAGGGAGAAGCCGGCGGAAAAACGCGGCGGAGAAATACCCGGCCGGGCCCAGCGCCGCGGCCGAAAAAAGGAGCAGGGAGATTGATTTCGGGACCCCGGCCAACTGCCAGAGGGTCAGCCCTCCGGTCCCGTTTTGAAGAAATTTCAGGGTGATATCCTTCAGGGGATGGGCTGCCCCCCAGGGAAAATAGAGGTAGGTGGCGGTGATCAGGGTATAGGTCAAGACGGAGACCGCCGCCGCCGCCGCCAGGAGTAAAGCGCCGCCACGGGCAAACCCCGAACACGCTCGTCGGCAGACCAGTCGGCGGGCCCCCAGTGCCAGGGGAATGATCCAGAAGGGCAAGATCGGGGCAAGGTGGCGCAGACCCGGAGACCAACCACCTTCCCACTCCCGGAGTGAAGCGTTTAAAAAGAAATAGGCGAGAGAGAACACGACAAGAAGAAACGCCGCCGTCCAGCCCGACCGCCGCCGAAGTTCCGGCAGGCCGAGCAAGCCGAAGAGGAGCACGGGAGAAAAGAAGAAGAGTCCGCGGTAGGGAGAAAACACCATCTGGACGATCCTCAGCGGACCCGGCAGGGAGAGAGCGGAAGTCCAGGCGGCATCCGCCAGACCACGCAGGTGGAAGTAATGCCCGGTGTAAGCATAGCCGAAGTCGAGACAACCCCCGAAAGCGGCCCGGTTATAGATCAGCAGCGCCGCCGCGGCGGGGAGGAGACCGGCGACAAAGCTGGGCACCAGAAAATGGTCGCGGCGGCGGAGCGCCAGGAGAAAGAAGAGCCCGATACCGATTAAAACCGCCGGATACTCAACCAGCGCGGCCAGACCGGCCAGGAACCCCGCGGTCAGGACAGGCCCCCGTCGGCCGGAAGATCTTCCCCGGCAGAGAAAGTATAGGGCGAAAAAAGTTAGGGAGGCGGCGGCCTGATGGCCGAAGAAAACGGCGGAAAAGGGGAAAGCTATGGTCCCCAGGAAATAAACCGAGGCGCAGAAGCCGGCAAGAGCTTCCCCCACCCGCTCCCGGAGAAAACGGAACAGGGCGGCCAGAGCCAGGGCCGAAAGGAGACCGACCGTAAAGATCCTCGCCAGATAGATCACCAGGTACAGGGGGATACGGCTGCCGCGGACCATCTCGATCCCGCGAACTATGAGATAGGAAGGGATCGCCAGGAAGGAAAGACCCGGGGCCTTATCGCAATATATCCTTCCCTCCCTCTCGGCCCGGTCAAGGGATACACCGAAGCGTTGGACCGGCCTGTCAAGAACGACAGTCCCCTCCTCGACCAGGGCCATCGTCAAATAGATCCGCACCCGCTCATTGGTGTTCGGCTCCCTTCGGCCCGAATCATAGAGAGGAATAATCAGAGCCGGGAGGATAAAGGCCCAGAAGGCGAAAAGACAGATCTTTCGGGAATGTTTCATTTTCGGTCGGCACCACTCCGGGGACTCTCCCCGGGCTTTGACTTACGACTCCGTTGGGGTCTGGGATTGGAGTTTTGCGGATCTGGTTTTCGTGGTTTCCCCTATGCTTGGTCGCAGCACAATGCTCCCAGGACCGGAGACCGAGAGTACCGAGAATCCAAATCCAGAGGTAGAATTTAACTGGTACTATGATATATTGTTTTTGGGGATTGCGTTGGATACTTGTATACTCGGGGAAAACAGTATATGAAATTCAGTGAAGTTGTTCGTCTCCTTGAAAAGAACGGATTTAAGATTGTCAAAGAAAAGGGGTCCATACGCTATTACGGTAAGCCGGGTTGGCCGCGATTGATCCGTGTCGATTATCACGGATCCAAGGAAATTCCCACGGGCACCGGCCACAGTATATTGAAGGCGGCGGGGCTAAAATAACCGACGGGAGGTCTGAGGATGATCAACATTTCTTACTCTCTTATTATTGAGGCGACTGAAGATCCGGCATTTTTCGGGTTCTACTCACCCGATCTGGAAGGATTCACCGGGACCGGCCATTCCGTGGAAGACTGTCTTTATCAGGCCAGATGGGGTATCGAAGAACACCTGGAACTCCTTCGGGAAAGAGGCCTCCCCATCCCTCCGCCCAACCTGAATCCCCGGATTATCATCCAGAATACAAGAGAAGTAGCAATCGCCTGATATTTCTCGTTGCCGCCCTTGAGCGAGCCAAAACTTCCGATTGCCTCAGGCAACCCCAGGCGTCTCCCCGAGATGCTATAATGTTTGCCCTCCCCTTCTATCCTTCTGATTCCCACTGACCTCATCACGGAGTTATCTCGTATCATTGTAACCGGTAACGGAGAATGATCAGGGAGAAATAGTCGTCCGCCTCGGAATCCACTCGATCGATCCCGGACAGTTCGAGACCGTCAATCTTGGCCATCCCCGCCACGACGCGCCGATCATTCTCCACGATCAAAATTAACTCCTCCCGATTAACTTCCCGCAAACGCTCCACCAGATGGGAAAGCTGCTCCGGCGAACGGGCGGCGAAAAACTCCCGCTCGGGAAAAAGCGGGGCCAGGCTCAGGGGAACCCACCAGGGCTGGGCGGCGATGGCGGCCGCCGGCTCCGCGGTCAGCTTCGCCATTACCGACCGGTTAAAAGCCTTCCGGGCCCGGAGCAGGATTAACCCCCGCCCCTGAAGACCAACGCTGAGAGCCGGCAGAGCCAGAAAGATCACGGTCAGCCACCCCGGCCACCGCGAATCCGCCCGAAGACGCCGGAAGGCTTCCACTGAGAGGACCGCAAATAACGGGTAGAGCGGGACCAGATAGCGCGGCCCCCACTGCAGTCCGCCGCTGGTAGGGACAGCGATACTCAAAAGGCCGAGAGCCAGGGATGTGGTCCAAAAAAGCTCCCGACCAATCGCCCCGCCACCCCGAGGGCGGTACACAGCGAGAACCACCCAGGGCGAAAATAGAAGAAGTCCGGAAGTAAAAGGCGTCGAGCGGATGGGGAAGGGATCGGTCAGGGAAATTATCAAGCGGCTGAGGGCGACCATTAGTACGGCGGAGAAGATGACCGTAGTGACAACATCTCCCGACAGGCGGGTCCAGCCACGGCGAGCTCTCAAGATCAACCAGAGCCCAAAGAGCACCACCGGAACGAGGAGCAACAGGTTGACTCCCGGAGATATGGAGCCGGGAAGAAGGAGTTCGCGGATCAGACCGAACTTGTAGGCCAGGAGATTTCCCGGGGCATACTCCGCCGGACGCTGGGCGATGTTATGCCGCAGCTGGGTCAGCAGACTCCCCTCGGATAATAGCTGGAGCAGGAAGAATCCGGCCACGTCCGCTCCGACTCCGGCCGCCAGCCAACCGCACTGACGGGCATCCCGCCGAAGAATCAGGCGGACCGCCAGGTACGCCAGAGCGACCAGAATCAGTTCCGTCCGGAAGAAGACGGCCGCGCCCAGCCCGAGACCAACTCGGAGACTCCGCGAGGGAGAGGCGTCGGGACCCAGACGGAGCGTTTGAAACACTCCGCCAGTCAGTAAGGCCGAGGCCAGGGTGATCTCCCAGAAGGTCAGGGAATAAAACCAGATCGGGGTGGCCAACCCGCAAATCAGCGCCGAGAGTGCCGCCGCTTTCTCTCCGGCCGCCAGTCGGCCCAGACCATAGGTCAGCCCCGCTGATACCAACCCGGCCAGCACCGGCAGCAAGTAAAGGCCCGGGTGCCCAAGCAGGGACCAGACCAGGGAACTGAGAAAAGGGAAGGCGAGAGGATAGATGGAGTAAATCTTTCCCTCCCGGAACCAGGTATGGTTGCCGGTCAAGGGGTTGAACTCCAAGCGGGAGTCGATCGCCGACCCGGGATAGTCAAGCGCGGTTTCGCTCCAGCACGACCGGGCCAGGCTCCGGGCCTGGAGGTACTTCACACCGCCGTCCTCGGACCAGAAGGCCCCGTAATTCCCCAGCCAGAGAAAGCTGCCGAGATAGACGGCGGCAATCAAAGACAGGACAGCTAAGAAGCTACCCTTGCCGCTCATCACCGCTTTTGGTCTCCACCGATAACCCCGAATTCCTCGGCCAGGACCCTGATTATCTCCCGATCAGCGGGATCGAGCGCCCGGACCTCCAGCAAATTCCGGGCGGCCCGGACCCGATGTCCCAGCGAGTTTTCGATCACCGCGATCCGAAGCAGAAGGTCTTTGCGCCCCAGAAGGTCTATCCGCCCGGCCAGTTCCCGGTAGAGAGAATTTAATTCCCGAAGCCCCCCGATCCGCTCATAAGATCGCTGAAAGCTCTCCTGGGTTTCCGCCCGGGTCAGCAGCGCCTCCGCCTCCTCGTATCGCCCGGCCAGGATAGATATGGTGGCCAGATCCAGGGTCAGGATAATCATCCGCGGCTGGGACCGGACCGCCGCCTTTAGGAAACCGAGCGCTTCCCGATATTCCCGGAGTGAGGCATAGAGCATCCCGATTTCGTGGAGGAGATAGGGGTCGTCGGGATAACGCTCCAGCTCACTCCGGGCGCGGTCCACTGCGGACCGATAAGCGTCTTCGTCGGGTTCGAGATCGACCCCGGGGGGATCCTTCTCTGTCACCGCGAAGACCAGCACATTGCCGAAATCCTCCTGGAGGATAAAATCATACCAGGGGTTCATCCGGATCCGGGATCCCGCCAGGGGAAGGCCGAAGGAACTCTTCATCACGGCGTAACCGATCCCCTCCCCCCCTCCCCGCTCGGACAAAACTTCCAGCGGAACTGTCTGCCGCCTGGAAAAAAGAAAAAGAGAGGCGCTGTCGCAGGCTATTGTCTCCGCGGGCGAGGTCCGGCGGCGGATCCACTCCCCGGCCTCGGGGTAGTGGATACGGCACTGGCCGGGACGGAAATGA
>CAYXKT010000042.1:0-7622 GCA_964465735.1 uncultured bacterium | reverse complement strand
GATCCACTCCCCGGCCTCGGGGTAGTGGATACGGCACTGGCCGGGACGGAAATGAAGCAAGCGGGCCAATCCGGCAATGACCGGCACTTCCTGGTAATCGGCCGGAACCAAAAGCGCGGTCACCAGGGAATTGCCCACCAGAAGCAGGGAGAAGGCGGTCAGGAGGGTGGCGACTATGGGGCGAAACCAGCCTTTAAATTCGGTTAGCGCCTGCAGGCCGCGAAAGAAGAACAGGAGAGCTACCGGGAGGAGGGCATAGACCATCCGGATCTCCGAGGCGGGAAAGATCAGGATCGAGGTCAGGTAAATTACCCCCCAGGCGGAGAGAAAGAAACGGAGCGAAAAAGGGCGGAACCTCTTCCAACCCAGGATGACCGGAAGGTAGAAGAGCAGGGCCGGCACCCAGCCGGCCAGGACCACGCCCCTCGCCTGGGGTAAAACGGGGAAACAATCACCGGCTATAAAACGCGAGAGATAAAACGGCGAGAAGACCAGCCGGGGGAGGGCCAGCAGGTAATAGACCCCGTTATGGCTGAGCGAATTCAGGAGGAAACTGACATCCAGCCCGCCCGAGACGGAAAAATAACGGTCACCGATCTCCCGGAGATGGCTGGGCCAGCCGATCGGGGAGGACTGATAGAGCATAGTATTGCGTACGTTCCAGACGGCGGAGGCGAGAACCGGGAGCAGGACCAAAAACCAATCCGCCTTCCGGGTCTGCCGGAAGCGCAACCGCGTTATGAGGTAGGCCAGGGGCAGGGCCAGACCGTTTTCCTTCCACAAGGCAGCTCCAAGAAAAAACAGGCCGGCAATCAAGTAATTAGACCGGGTCAGCCGCCTCCCCTCGACAGAAAAATACCAGAGAGCAAAGGCCAACCCGATCAGGATATAGAGGTACTCCCCCAGGGGCTGGAGGACGTAACGGAAAAGGATGAAGGGATTGAAAGCCAGACAGACGGTCCCGGACAGAGCCCACCATCGGCCGACAAATTTCTTCAGCAGGAGAAAAAAACAAACCAGGGCGGCCAAAGCGATCAAGGCGGTAACGGCCTTAGCCGCCACCACGTCCAGGGGGAAGAAGACGGCCGCCGGGAGGAGAAAAAGAGGATAGAGCGGGTATCGGGAACATTCCGGCGGCCAGTCCGGCCGCGAGATATCGACAAAACCAGCGCCCCGGGCCAGGGCCCGGGAGAGGGTGATATAGATCGGACTGTCAAATTCCAGGAAGAGATAGTCGTCGAGACCGATCAGGCAGACGGCTAAATACAGGACCGATCCCATCAGCAGTACAACGGAGAAAAACCGGGATTTGGGTTTCCGATCCACGCGGGGAATCGAGGCCTTCCAGCTGTCTTTCATTCTTCTATATTTTTTTCAGGATCCGGGTTACTCGCTTTCAACGCTTCCAGCTGGGTCCGCGCCGGGTAAAAGGCGGGGTTGCAACGCAGGGCGGTCCAGTAGGCGAACCGGGCCTCTTCTCTCTTCCCCCGGGCTTCCTGACAGAGTCCCTGGAGGAAGTAGGCATCGGCGAATCGCGGGTTGAGCGCCAGGGAACGGTCGATGTAGCGCAAGGCCTGGGTATATTCCTTCTGGGAGTAATACAGACCGGCGACTTCAAGGAGGCGCAGATAATTCTCCGGGTAAAGAGGGTCCGCCTCGATGCTGATTTGCAATTCAGCAATCTTCAGATTGACCCGGACCAGGTCAAAGAGCAGGTCGGCGTGAGGCATCATCAGGCAACGCTTCAACTCCCGGGCCGCCGGCCCGGGTTCTCCAGAGTCAAGATAGGCGGCGGCCAGGTTGAAGCGGGTCATCCCGGCATCGGGGTTCAGCCTCAGGGCCGACTCAAAGGATTCAATCGCCGCCGGGTAATCTCGCGTCTTGAAGGCCAGATACCCCAGCTCATTATGAGCCTCGAAACTGTAAGGGAACTTCGCCGCCCGACGGCGGGCGGCGGCCATCACCCGCGTATAGTCCGGGGGCGGAACTTCCCGGGTCCGGCCGGGGAAACGCCGGACCCGGTAAATATTGATACCGGCCAGGCGCCGGGCCAGCTCAAAGTCGTACTCCCCCGCGTGGGCCATCATCCGATGGGCGGCGGGCAGCCCGCTGGTGGTCTCGCTGACCAGATACTTTACACCGGGAGCGGCCAGCGCTTGCTCAAACGCCCCCAGCACCGCGCCGTACTGCCCCTCGAAGACCATCTGGCGGCGGCTGAGCAGATAAAGTTCCTTCCGGCCTCCGACTACCTGGGCATCTGGCGAAGTGTTTGCCCGCAGCCACGCTCCCGCCCCTCCCCAGTCCGCCAACTGCTGGGGATAATCCTCCCAGCCCCCCTCCTCGGCCTGCCGCCGATAGACCCGATGCCGGCCGAGGTTGGCGGAGATCAGCGCCAGATCAACCATTAGATAGCCGACGACAGCGAGGCTCAAAACAAGCTGGACACCGCCAAACCGGATAAATCTCAGACGGCGATAGGCAGCGATCAGACCCCGGAAGAGAAATCCCAGAAAAAACGGGAGTAAAGGATAGATCAGGCGGTACTCCCGGAAGGGGAAGAGAAGCAGCAGGGCGATATAAGCCAGGGCGTAAAGAGCGGAAATCCTCCCTTTCGGATGGCGCAGGGCCAGGAATAAACCGGGCAGGATAAGGAGATAAAAAAGCCATCGGACCACTACTTTAGGCCATCCTGCCCCCTGAAGCCGAAGCAGAAAGGGCGCTCGGATCGAGGTCGCCAGCCCGGTCTCGTTAAGAAAGACCGGGGGGAAAGATAAATAAGGAGCCGCCCGAAAATAAAAAACAGCGTTATGATAGGCCCGGGGAAGGAGGCGAAGCGGGGAAAACCCCTCGGCCAGGGGGTTCAGCTCCGAAGTGAAGAACTGGCGCCCGTAGCTTTCATAGCTGATCTCTCCCTCCCCCCGCTCCCGGAGATGATCCCGGCCCGCCCAGGCGGCCAGGCAGATTAGCCCCACCCCGGCCACTATCAGACCCTTCTTCCATTCCCGGCGGAAAGCAAAGAAGATCAGGGCCGCCGGGATCAGGGCCACCCCGATTGTCCGGGTCCAGGCGGCCAACCCGATCGCCGCCCCGGCCGTTAGGGCCGGGAGAAGTCGGCGTGACCGTCCGGCCACCAGGATAAGCCAGACCGCCGCCAGAGAGAAAAAAAGATAGGCTGTCTCAGCCATCGGCTCAACGGCAAACAAGAGATAGAGAGGATGGACCGCCAGGACGCCGACCAACCCCAGGGCGGCGGAGGGCCTCCAGCAGCGGCGGAGGAGGAGATAAAACAACCCCATCCCCCCCAGGGCAAGCAAGATCGTCACCACCTTGGCTGTCAGGATGGGGGCCTCGGGGAAAAGACCAACCGGCAGAGCAAGCAACAGGGGATAGAGAAAGGGATGCTTGACGTGGACCGGCCGTCGGATCTCGGAGAGGTCGCGATAGCCCTGACCGGAAAAGATCGATTCGGCCAGGATGATATACTCAGCGCTATCCGGGGTATAAGCGCACTGACGATTAAGGAGCAGGGTCGTCCCGAGAAGAAAGAAAAAAACAATTCCCACCACCCCAAATTTCCAAGTTTTAGAAACAATCATTGTAGTGTCGTGTTTCCTGATTTAAAAGGTTTGCCCAATGTCATCGCGAGGAACAAGACGACGAAGCGATCTCTCCCCGGCTGATGGATTGAGATTGCTTCGCTGCCGCTGGCAACGACAGGTTAGATGGGATTTAAGTTTTTTGTCCATATAGTTCTTACCTGAGCAAGCAGGCATTTCCCTCTTCAGTCTTCTACCTTCAGTCTTCCACCTTCACAGTTTCATTTCAACCCCATAATATCCGCCGGGATCTCCCGGTAGCCGAGTTCCAGCGCCCGATCCCGGTAACCGACGGCGGCGGCAAGATCCCCCTGGAAGTAATGGCAGAGAGCCAGACCATAATAAGTCAGCCCGGACTCCGGGTTGATAGCCAAGACCCGCTCCAAGACAGCGGCGGCCTCCGCCCAACGCCCCATCCGGGCCCAGGCAAAACCCAGGTCAGTCAGCGCGGGAGCAAAATCCGGCTGAAGCTCGACCGCCCGGCGGTAATGCTCAACCGCCTGTACCAACTTCCCGGCCTGCAGATAGGCCGAGGCCAGGTTATGATGACCATCCCGATAAAGGGTATTGATGGTAACAGCCTTCCGGAAAGAGGCGATCGCCGCAGACAGCCGGCCCTCCCCCTGGTAGATCAGACCGAGGTTGTTAAGGGCCTCGGGATAATCATCTTTCCGGGCCAGCGCGGCCATAAAGGCCTCCCGGGCTTTTTCTCTCCGTCCCTGCCGGACATAGTTTATTCCCAGGTTATTGTAGGCGATCGGATTTTCCGGGTCGATCTCTAAAGCGGTCAGCAGTTCCTCTTCGGCTTCCGCGAACCGGTCGAGTTTCTGATAGGCATCACCGAGGTTGGTATAGACGTTCGCTGATTCCGGGTCCAGTTCCCGGGCCCGTCGCAGAGCCGCCACCGCCTCATTTAGCCTCCCCTCTTTGAGGTAAACCTCGCCCAGGTTGAGGTGCGCGGTAGCGATCTCGGGGGATTTTTCCAGGACATCGCTCCAGAGAGTGACGCTGTCGCGCCAGACGCCGCAGCGCAAGAAAGACAATATCCCCCAAAACAGGATCAACAGCCCGATCAATCCGACACCGGCCAAACGGCGGCGGCCGGAACCAGCCACCCGGACCAGGAAGAGAGCCGGCAGGTATGACAAGCCCACCGAGGGAAGGTAGGAGAACCGATCGGCAAAGATGACATTCCCGATCGGGATCAGCTGGAGGGCCGGCAGGATAATCAAGGTATAAAATCCGATCCCCAG
Organism: uncultured bacterium; assembly: GCA_964465735.1. Lineage (GTDB taxonomy): Bacteria > Auribacterota > Erginobacteria > Erginobacterales > Erginobacteraceae > Erginobacter. The sequence goes on along the minus strand of CAYXKT010000042.1, from coordinate 2,773 downwards.
GATCAGATCGGGGGAACGGCCGGCACGGGAGACCAGAAGAAGAAGCAGGCCGAGCAGGGCCAGCACGGAAAGAAAAAATATCGGAAGAAAAAAGGAAAAGAAATGGGGGTAAGCGTAATAGGCGGAAAGATTCCAGGGGAAGATCGTCTTCAGGATATAGAACCAGAAGTTACGGACCGCGACCAGGAGATGAGGCAGAGGGTCGAGATAAAATCCGGCCCGCACAGTCCCGGCAGACTCCTGAAGAGAGTAGGCGGCCCAACCCAGCAGCAGGGAGAAGATGATAAAGGGGATCTTGTTGGCAAGCAGGGATGGGGAAAAGGGCCGAAGACGGCACCGGCCGACCCGGTAAAGATAGTGATCGATTAGCCAGAGAACGGGAACAATGGTGACCGCCACCGGCTTGCTGAGCAGCGCGGCGGCGGCGGCGGCCAGGGCAAGCCAATAACCCCGGTTCAGAACCGGACGGTCCGCCTCCCGGCCGCCCAGATAGCAGATCAGTGCCAGCAGATAAAAACAGCCGGAGAGGACATCCTTGCGTTCAGTGACCCAGGCTACCGACTCCACCCGGAGCGGATTAAGGGCAAAGAGCAGGGCGGCTAAAAGCGCGGCCCGCGGCCGACCGGTCAGACGACGGAGAAAGATCAGGACCAGCAGGGAATTGAGCAGATGCAGCAGGACGTTGGTCAGGTGATAGCCAAAAGGGTCCAGTTCCCAAAGCTGAAAATCCAGGGCGAAGGAGAGAAAGACCAGCGGCGAGTAGTAGGACGACTGCGGCCGGGTAAAGAGAGCGGCCAGGGCGGTGGGGTGCAGAGAGCGGATGCTGTAGTTGTCAAGAACATAGGACGGATCGTCCCAGTTGACAAAACCGTTGTTCAGGGCCGGGAAAAAGACGAACCCAGCCAGCAGGACGATCAGGATAATCGAAAACCATTTCCCCGTCCCCGCCCCGCCGACCGGGCAGCCGCTCCCTGATCCCGAGGACACCAGGCACCTCCCCCTTTTCCGCTACTCCCGTCCGATCAGGATCTCGACCGGAAACCGCTCTTTAAGGCGCTCAATGGCGTTCCGGCGGCGTTTCTCCGATTTTATCCGCGGGATCATCCGGGCCTGGATACCTTCCATCGTCATATTATGGTACATCGGGTGATCACGATAAAAGGCGGCGGCCTCTTCCTTGCTCACCTCGGCCTCCGGTGCCTCTTCCACCACTTGGGACAGGGCCAGGGAGATCAGGATACTCTTCTTAAACGGAGTCTCCCAGACCGTCTTCTCCGGGGGCAACAGACCCCGGTCTCGGGCGTCCTGAGCGATCAGATACTGCTTCACGGCAGTAAAGAGTTCCCGGGCCGGATCCTTCTCGTCCACTTTGGCTCCTCCGTCTTCCTCAACCGCCTCCACCGGCCGGGCCGGTACCGAGATCGGCTCGCCATTGACCAGGATAACCGTCTCCGATTTCTCCCCGCACCTCGGGGCCAGGGCCCTGACCTGCTCCCAGAGCATCCGGGCCTCGTTCTCCCCGGCGATCTGCCCCTTTAGCCCCTGCTCCAGAGAGTAACCCCGAATCGAGGCAGCGATCCCCTCCAGATCGAGGGGTTCTCCGGTAACCGTAACTTCGGCCCGGGCAAGCAATCCGGCCAGCCAATCCTGGTAGGCGGACATCGCCGGCTTGATGACCAGAAGCTTGCGGATATCCGCACGGACCGCTTCGTCATCGTTCTCCGGCGGGTAAAGTGAACGGGCCTGGGGGAAGATCGCCTCGACTTCCTCCTCGTCAGGCAGCTGGGGCGGGAACTTTTGAGCCGCCTCGAGTAGAACCGTCCCCTCCCGGACCCGGGCCACCTCGGGCACTCTTCGTTTCCAGCGGGCTTGCTCTTTCTCCGCCAGACGGCGGGAAAACTCCTCGCTCTTATCCAATTCCCGGCGGAGGGCCTCCAGATAGATCAATTCCCGCTCCACCGCCTGATCCAACAATTTCTCATTGAACGGGGGCACCGATTCGGTAAGCGGGGAGACCTTGAAGACCTCCCAGACATTCTTCTTCCGGATCTCCTCACCCCCAACCCGGGCCACCAGCTCCTCACCCATATCCAAAAATTCCTGACGGGTGAGACTGACTCGGGGACTGAGGTCATCCATTGTCAACCCTGCCAGCGGATCTTCGGCGGCCGCCTCCGACGCCGGAGGCGAAGCTTCCGCCGACTCCTCCAAACATTCCTCCGCCGGACTGGCGGCAGACCAGAACAGAACCAGTAAAGACAAACAAATCAAACGAAACATTTTTCTTCTCTCCCAGTTAAGGTTCAGCGTTTACTCCAAAATCAGTACGGCAATCCAAACATTCCCATCCGCGAAAATATTACCAGATCAACCAAGAATGCCAATACAATCACAAAAAGTGATGGAATAATAGAGTTCCGCGGCAGCAGAATCAGAGCACTACCCCATTACCCCACAACTCCATTACGCCAGTTCTTCAACACACTACCCGAAAACCCAAAAAAGCGCGATCAAATTTTCAGCCAAACTCATTCACCCGTCACGCGAGGTGACGGGGGTCTGGGGGGGGGAGTCCGGATGGTGGTAGCTGATGAACTCATTCACCTGCGGCGCGAGGCCGCAGGGGTCTTAACGCCCCCGGTGGGTTTGACCCACCGGAGCGCAAGTTCACTGGCTACCCCCAAGCCCACAACACACAAACGGCCCCTGCCACCTCGCGTGGCAGGGGAGAAAGTTCAATAGCTAAACGCCCCCGGTGGGTTTATCCCACCGG
>CAYXKT010000041.1:0-19879 GCA_964465735.1 uncultured bacterium | reverse complement strand
CGGACTCAAAAGATTGGTGCAGTTCGCCGCATAGAATCGCTCAATTTAGGTTTAGGGTAGTTGGCCCCCGCGAGAGAAAGTTATTCTATATCCGATAGGGATGGGTTATACTGCCCTGGCAGTAATCAAAACACAAATTGCAGGGAGGTCAGTGATGAGCGGGAAAATTATCAAAGTGACAGCGATGGAGATTCTGGACTCGCGGGGCAACCCCACCGTCCGGGTCAGAGTGGATTTGGACAATGGTATCCGGGCCTCGGCTTCGGTCCCTTCCGGGGCTTCGACCGGACAGAATGAAGCGGTAGAGCTGCGAGACGGGGACCAGAACCGTTATGGCGGCAAGGGGGTACTGAAGGCGGTGGAGAATGTCAATCGGTTGATTGCTCCTCTCCTGATCGGGCTTGACCCTGTCCGCCAGGCCGAGATCGACCGGTTAATGATCGAACTTGACGCAACACCGAACAAGGCCCGTTTGGGCGCCAATGCCACCCTTGGAGTATCGATGGCGGTGGCCCGGGCGGCGTCCCTGGCTGTTGGCCTCCCCCTCTATGCCTACCTTGGCGGACCCGGTGCCCGCCGGCTGCCGGTTCCGATGATGAATATCCTCAACGGCGGCCAGCACGCTGATAACTCCGTTGACCTTCAGGAGTTTATGGTGATGCCCGTGGGCGCTCCGACTTTTGCCGAGGCGTTACGCTACGGGGCGGAGACTTTTCACGCTCTGAAGAAGATCCTCTCAAAGGAGGGCTATGCCACCAGTGTCGGCGACGAGGGTGGTTTCGCCCCCAACTTAAAGAGTAACGATGAGGCTTGCCGGCTGATTGTCGAGGCGATCCAGGCCGCCGGCTACCGGCCGGGGGAGCAGATTGGAATCGCCCTCGATCCGGCGGCCAGTACTTTTTATGCTGACGGTGCTTACCACCTCACCAAGTCCGGTCAGGGGACCAAATCCAGCGCCGAGATGACCGCCCTCTATCGGGAATGGATCGATCGCTATTCGGTGGTCTCGATCGAAGATGGCCTCGACGAGAACGACTGGGAAGGTTTCCGGGAACAGACGTCCGAACTGGGGGGGGAGATCCAGATCGTCGGCGACGATCTCTTCGTCACCAATTCCCGGTTTGTTGCTCGGGGGATCGCCGAGAAGGCGGCCAACGCTGTCCTGATCAAACTCAACCAGATCGGGACTGTGACCGAGACGATGGAGGCGATCGCCCTCTGCTGGAAGGCCGGCTGGAACTATGTTATCTCCCACCGTTCCGGCGAGACCGAGGACGACTTTATGGCTGACTTCGCGGTAGCGATGGGGGGCGGACAGATCAAGACCGGTTCCGCCTGTCGCTCCGAACGGATCGTCAAGTACAACCGCCTGTTGGAAATCGAGGCCGAACTGGGCCAGTCCGCTGTCTTCAGCAACCCCCTGGCCTGACGCGTGGTCCGGACGCCACCTGAAGGGGCCGGCGGTCGATTCCCCCGTTTTCCGGGTGGCCGTGGGGTGCGGATGTTCTTTATCAACTGTTGACTTGCCGGGAGTTGCCGGCCAGATTCCGTCCGAATCCGGGCCGGTGGCGGGGAACGAACCGTTGTCGCGAACTGTTCCGGTCCCCTCGAACCACTCAGTTGATACTTTGAAGGAGTGCCGGATTACCTCTCCAGGGACAGAGGAGGGATCTGGGTGGTAGCCCAAGAGTTTATCGCGATTGCCGCCGGTAGAGTTCAGCCTGAGCCAGGGAGCGGCGGTCCAGGTTGGTCAGCCCGGCTGCTTGAGCCTGGTCGATCGCTTCTAAAAATTCCTCCGGGGTGATTGCCCGGGCGATCTTCGGGTAGTCGCCAGCTCGGCACTCGGGGCGATACTGGGCCATAATGTTGACATAGGTGTCTTTTGAGAGTTTATCCGCCACCCAGTGGACGAACTCTTCCGTCCCCGCTGCTTGGTTGGGCATTACCAGATGGCGGATCATCAGTCCCCGCCGGGCAACCCCTTGCCCGTCGGTTTTGAGTACCCCCACCTGCCGGTGCATCTCCTCAATCGCCGCCCGGGCTCCGCGAGGGTAGTCAAGCGGACTGTCCGCCAGGTAACGGGCGGCCTCCTCGGGGTCCATAAATTTCAGGTCCGTGAGATAGATATCGATGATCCCGTCGAGAAGCCGGATCAGCTCCACCCGCTCGTAGCCCCCGGTGTTGTAGCAGAGGGGGAGGCGGAGTCCCTGAAGACAGGCGAGCCGGACCGCCCCCAGGATGTTGGGCAGCAGGTGGGTGGGGGTGACCAGGTTGATATTGTGGCAACCCCGCTGCTGGAGGTCGAGCATCATCGCGGCCAGTTTCTCGTCGGAGACTTCCCGGCCCTGTCCGAAGTGGGCGATCGGATAGTTCTGGCAGAATTCGCAGCGGAGGTTGCAGTTGGAGAAGAAGATCGTCCCCGAGCCGTTACGGCCGACCAGGGGTAGTTCCTCGCCGAAGTGGGGGGAGTAGGAGCTGACCCTGGCCTGGGCGGATGTGTGGCAAAAACCGGTCTCTCCGGCCAGGCGGTTGACCCCGCAGAGCCGGGGGCAGAGCCGGCAGTTTTCCAGTTCCCGGTAGGCTTGCTCCACCCGTTGCCCGAGTTTCCCCTCCGTCTCCAGGCGGGCGTATCCCGGCCTTCTGTCTGTGGGCGGACTCTTCGGCATTACCTTCTCCGGACGGGGAATTTTCTTTCGACTCAGCGCCCCCGGTCGAGACCGAGCGCCTGGAAAGATTCCCTCTTTGAGTTTACCATTGCTTTATCCCCGGGCTGCTTGTCACTGAGATTTTGAATTATAGCGGACCGAGAGATAAAGCTCAAGTCATCAGACCGAGGTCAAGTCGAGATCCGATCTTGCTTCTGGCCTCGCCTTATCCCATAATACCGGAGATAAGTTCTGGGGTTAGAGTCTGCTTCCGGGTTAATAGAGAATCAATAGGGAGGCACTATTATGCTATTCTTAAGAATCGCGACAATAATCCCGGTTATTGCTACTCTGGTCTTTGGTGTCGGCTGCTCCAGTGTCATCTCCACTTCCGACCTGTCGGGTGTAGCTCTGAGCAGCTGCGGCGCCCGACCGGTGGCCCACATCCACTCCGATATCTGGGGTATTTACTTTCTGGGGCTTGAGTCCTGTCCGATTGTCACCGGCAGCGCCGGTCAGCCGGGGAGCTACCATCTCTTCCGGGACTATGCCACCACCAACGCCGCCGCCGAGATGGTCCTGGAAGAGAGCCGCCAGCTGGGGGCCGACGCGGTTCTCAACCTCAAGACTGACTGGGACAGCAGCTGGCAGTTTCATACTCTTATATTCTGGCTGAAAGAGGCACAGGCCTCGGGCAGCGCGGTCATCCTTTCCGGGGAAGAGCGGGATTCGGTATTTCCCGGCGGTGCGGCCGGCGAGAGAGTGGACCTTCCATCTCAGCCGGCGGAATAAATTTTTCCTGTTGTTGGACCTGCTCCTCCTGGATTGCTCAGGCGGAGAGTCCCGGAGATTACGGTATCGATCAATGGAAGAAGCCTTTGGTCTCTATGTCATCCTCACCGCTCCCGTCGCCGGCTATGAACGCTGCGCCGCCGCCGCGGTATCCGCCGGGGTCCGCTATCTCCAGCTGCGGGTCAAGGACCGCCCGGAAGCCGAGATCCTCGAGATCGCCCGGAACCTGAAGAAGATCACCGCTTCCACCGCCACCCTTTTGATCATCAACGACAGCCCGGAGATCGCCGCGGCGTCCGGGGCCGACGGGGTCCATCTCGGACAGGAGGATATGCCCCTGTCCGAAGCGCGAAAGATCTTAACGCGGCCGGGGGCGATCTTCGGCCTCTCCACCCACAACGTCGAACAGGCGCTGGGAGCGATCGCTCTTCGCCCCGACTACATCGGGGTCGGTCCGGTCTTCGCTACCCCGACCAAGGCCAGACCGGATCCGGTCCTCGGCCTGGAGGAGATGGGCCGGATCATCCGCTCCACCCCCTGGCCCGCCGTCGCCATCGGCGGGATCAACGAGGAGAACCTCCCCCGGGTCCTGGAAGCGGGAGGGGAAAACTTCGCCGCTGTCCGGCCCATAATGTCAGCCCCCGACCCCCGCGAAGCCATCACCCGTCTCCAGCGGATCTGGTGGGAAAATAGAATAGCCGGCGAGAAGAATATTTAACACGTATACGTTTGTCATATACATTATGGTTGAGCTGTACACAGGCAATATATCCGCGTTCAAGGGGTTTGACTGGAGCGGAGGTAACGGTGAGAAGAACTGGGAGCGCCGCCGGGTCACCTCGCAGAAAGCGGAGCAGGTTCTTTTCGCGGGATATGAGCCGGAAATCAATTGGTGAGATGATCCGTTTCCGGGGAAAAATCCGGTTCTGGCTTTCCATCCTCCTTATCCTGGGAGTTGTAATCCCCCCAGTATCGGCTGACTCCCCCGTTCCGGCCGAACTCTACCGGCGGGCTTTCGACCATCTCCGCCGGGCCGAACGCGACCTTCAGGCCGGGGAACCGGCGACCGCCGCCGTCGGTTTTCGCTCCGCTTTAAAGACCTGGAAGCGCCTGCGGGCCGACAGTCCGGACTGGAACCCCGAGGCCGTCGAGCTCCGGCTTCGGCAGGCCGATCCACGTCTCCGGGAGGCGCAAGCCCGTCTCGCCGAACGGGAAGCCTGGGCCAACCCTCTCCGGGTTCACTTCATCGACGTCGGTCAGGGAGACAGCGCTCTGGTCCAATCTCCCGACGGCTCGACCATCCTGATCGACGGCGGACCAATGGGAGCCTACCCCCATCTGGTCGGGTACCTGAAAGAAGCCGGGGTGGAGAAGATCGACCTGGTGATCGCCACCCACCCGGACGGCGACCATATCGGGGGCCTCTTGAAAATTCTGATGACCTTCCCGGTCGCCACCATCCTCGATCCGGGAAAGGAACACACCACGCTCACCTATCAGCGCTATCTGGAGACGATCAAGGCTCTGCCGGATACCGAGTTCAAGCTCGGCCGGGCGGGGGACCGCTATGCCTTCGGCGGGGTTGATCTGCTGATCATCCACCCCGGCGCCAATCTCCCCGCCAGCAACAACGACAGTTCGATCGTGGCCCGGCTCACCTACGGGGACGTCAGTTTCCTCTTTACCGGGGACGCGGAGAAGAAAGCGGAAGCCGAGATGTTGAGCCGGGGATTCCCGGTCAGGAGTTCGGTCCTCAAGGTCGGTCATCACGGGAGCAAATCTTCGACCTCCACCCGCTTTCTGAGCGCGGTCTCGCCCCAATCGGCGGTGATCAGCTGCGGGGAGTCGAACCGCTGGGGACATCCGACACCGGAGGTGATGCGTTCCCTGAAGCAGCAAAAGATCGAGATCTACCGGACCGATCTCCAGGGGACGATCCTGATGCGCAGCGACGGTAAGGAGATCCGCGTAAAGTTCCCCGGCAAGGTCGTTTACCCGGAATACCCGGTGCCGGAGGAGTCCGCGCGGATGGTGATCGCCAACCGGGTCAGCCTGATCTATTTCTCCCCCGAGAGCTCCTACCGCTCCCGGGTCCCCCCCGAGGACCGGGTTTACTTCAAGACCGGGGCCGAGGCGGAGGCCGCCGGCTACTTCAAAAGCTGGAACTGACTATTTCAGTAACACTCTTGGTTTGGGGAAGCAGGGTATGGGAGCGAAATTATCCTTTCGGAGGGGAAATCCCTGTAGGACTCGAGATTAAACTGTCGCGTCTCATTGAAAATGAAACGCGACACTAAATATATGGGCAGGGAGGTTACAGTTTTGCGGAGCATCTCGGATCGGACGTTGGCTGATGTTGTTCCGAAAACACCCGCAAAGCGTGTCGGTATGGTCTGGCCACGCGCGGGTATCCCTGGACCCCGATAGACCTTGATATCTGGGTGAGGCCCCCGCCCGACAAGGCCGATGGCGTAATCCGCGCCCTGTGCCGTCTCCTTGCGCAGTCTCATCAGGGAAGACCTGGAAGAAGAAGGCACCGTCATCCAGGCCAGTGTCGCCCCGCCCCGCGCCGCGTCGTCATCATTACCGCTGCCTATGGTCTTCGATTCGAGGAGGCGTTCGCGGACCCAGCCGTTGTGGAAATCGAGGGCTCAAGGTGCGCATTTCCTCGATTGCCGATCTCACCCTCAACAGACCAGCCCCGGGGCGAACCAAGGACCGGGCCGATGCGAAGATCCTGGAGGATCTGCTGTCGGGATGAGCTGGGAGGGGTCCGTCATCGAGAACATTCGGGATGTCGTTTCCAAGAGAGCGCCGGGCTTTTTCTGCCGGATGAGAGAAGCCCCGGAAAAAGCAACAAGAAGGAAACTATATCCTCAAGGGCCGCCATAACGCCAAAGCGTCATCCGGGACGTCACCGAAAAAGCAATGTAAGATCAAACGGCAGCCGCACTCACCCTGCCGGCCCTCCAAGAAAAGAAAGATCTCCGGCCGGAAAAGAAAAAAAGAGATCGATAAGTATCACTACCCCCTGCTCGGGGTTGCGCTGGTTGACGCGGTTGTAGAAATAAAAAGTAACTGGAGCTTTTGATACCTCGATCAAAATTGCGGGGGGAAGGGACCGAAATATCCCGGATAGGTTGTTTGCCGGCCCCCTCGAGCTTTTGGCTCAGCTGTCCATCGTGGCCAGGTCGGCGGAATCTTTGGGAAAAATGAGCATAAACCGCTCACTTGATCCGACTATCAGGATAAAAGCCGATTATGGCCCGTACTCCTTGCCTCTCCGTGATTTCTCGATAAATCTCACATCCCCGCCGCGGGTCGATAACCGCGGCAATGGGAACCGGGACTCAAGGGCTTTTTTCGGTTGATGATCGATTTTTCACCATCTATACCAGATTTGTTCTCCTCGGATCGGCCGGCCGGTCCGTGGGTAGAAATAAGTCAGGAAAAAGGCGAATCCGGCTATTCCCAGCCTTTCTCTCGGGGGGTATGATTGCAGCAAAAGATGTAAATCATCACTATCCCGGCCAGCTGGGCGGGATCAATCGGTCCGCCCGGATCGGGGACGATAACCGGGTAAGAGGAGGAAGCAGATGGTGAAATTGGAGAGAGGAGAGACCGCGTCCTGTTCGGCTTGTGGCCGGAAGGTATCGGTTGAAGAAAGCGGGACCTCTTCGACCACGATCTGGTGCTGCGGGCAGCCGATGGTTCCGGCGGGGAAAAACTCGGCGGAATCCTCCGGTTCGGCAGACCGGAAAAATAACTCCTCCGGCGGATAGTCGCCGGAGAATCCCGTCCGCCGGCAGACCGAACGCGGGCCGGGGGCGGCCGGGAAAATAATCCGTCCCGCGAAAGAGAGGTGCGTTATGGCTCTGGTGAGATGGGACCCCTGGCAGGAGATCGAGGGGATGTTCGATCGTTACTCGAGGGCGGTGGGACGCCCGACCACCGGCGACCGGGAATCCCTGGCCGGGATCGATTGGTCCCCGCGGGTGGATATCTCCGAGACCGACAAAGAGTTCTTGATCAAGGCGGAGATCCCCGAGGTCAAGAAAGAAGACGTCAAGGTAGCGGTGGATGACGGGGTTTTGAGTATCCGGGGGGAGAGAAAGCAGGAGAAGGAAGAGAAGGGGAAGAAACTCCACCGGGTGGAGAGGTTCTACGGCTGTTTCTCCCGCAGCTTCATCCTCCCCGACAATATCGACGAGGAGAAGATCAAGGCTTCCTTCAGGGACGGAATGCTCCAGCTCCAACTTCCCAAGTCGGAGAAGGCCAAACCGAAGTCTGTCGAGATCGAGGTCGAGTAAACCCCCGAGGTATATTGGGGTCGGGCCTGCCTCAGTTTTTGCCGGCCAACAGATAAGAATTTAAACACCCCTCCTGAGAGGTCTTGGAGGTCAGTTTTTGCCGGCAACAATAGCCTTACAAGCAATTTAGAGGCATTAAAGTTGACACTCGATCGGTCCGTCAGGGAGTCTGGTCTCCCCTGGAGAAAGTGGCGACAAGAGTTGGGGTTGGGTCCGGCAGTGGGATCTATGCCGCCGGTCGGGGAAAACCGGTCTTTTCGGTCGGTTACAAGACGAGTTTCGTTGCGTTCGAAAAGCTTTCTTGATCGGCAAAAAACTCTTTTCCCGAGTGGTCGAGGAGGGACTGGAGGAGACTGCGTTGGTCGCCGAGGCGGAGGCCGTCGGCCAGTGCGGGGAGGATCGGAACCGAGTAGGGCGGCCGGAGCCGGTCTCCGTCGGTAAAGTATTCCCCCCAGGCGATCCGGAGGATGGAGGCGGCCGGGAGGCTGATCAGATGGCCGACAGATGGTCGACGGCGGGGAACGAGACCCCGGGGATCGAGGTGCAGTAGATGACATCGTCCCGGCCGGATATTTGATAATGTCTTCGGGATCCTGTTGCGCGGTGAAGATGACGACCGGATCGCCGATACTTTATCCACAGCGCATTCCCCCCCCAGTGGCACGTCAGTGCCATCATTCAAGGACTGGAGAAGTTCGAAGACGGTCTGTCCCTGCGGCAACTGGAAACCCGGTGGAACCTGACTGACGTATTCCCAGTTGGCCAAAACCCTGAAGTACCTGGCGGCGGAGATGCCCTGCCGGGCTATGGTTTTGCCGGGCGGATCGGCGAAGGCCTGCGCGCGGAGGAGGGGCGCGCTTTGTGCCTCTGGAGAGATGTCGGCTGGGCAGAGATGGTATCGGGCAAGAAATACCGGCACGGCTGTTTCGATGACGAAATGGTCCGTGCCTGCGCGGAGATGATCGAGGCCTAAAACCACCAGCCGGCCCCGGAGTGGATCACCCCCCTTCCGTCCCGGTATCGCCCGAGCTGGTCTTCGGTTTCGCCCGCTGTTTCGCCGCGACCCTGGATCTCCCTTATCGCGATTATCTGGGCAAAATCAAACCCAACTCCCCGGCCAGCTCGTCATCAATCTCCTCCCCGGTCCATATCTCCAGCAGTATTGTATTGATCTTCCGCTTCTCTCCGTCAGGGAGTTCTTTGTTCAGCCGCACCGCGCGCCTTTCCGCGTCATTCTCCATCCTGAGATATCCCTCCCGCGAATACCAGGCGCGAGTCTCGTTTGCTTCCGCTGTCGCGTCCCATCATAGATGAGACTGGCGTCCCAGGTAAATGAGAATGGCTGGCGATTTGGTGTAAAAATTATCTGAAGAGATAACCAGGGTATTTCCAGAAAGATATTTTCCAATCTGTGATGTAGCACCCCGTTGGGGTGTCGGAGGAGGGTGGGGCTCGATAGCGGATATCCCGGGGTTGCCCCCCGGGCTATGATGTCGGACGCCGTTCACGTCCCTTCAGTTACCCCAACGGGGTGAAACATCATAGCCCAGCGAGAATCGCCGGGACCCAGCTGGCCCCTTGAACCCGCACCCTGAAGGGGTGCCACATCAGATGCTTGATTGAGTTTGACCTTGAGTTGAATAGATTGACAAATGTTTTGAGCGAACGCGGAGTGAGTCTCATTTGGGGTGGGATGCTATCCTCATTTAAGCCGAGACGCGACATTCCGCCTCCCGTATCATCTCCTCCCGCTCTGTTCACTTGGCGAATTTTGCTTCATCATACTCCTCCGGCCTGGCTCTCCGAAGGGTTCTGACCCGTTCCAGCACGAACTCCCTGACCTTCCTCGGCGTCCCGATCTTGAAGCTGATATGGTCCTCATCCGGACGGTCGATTACCCGGATGACCCCGTTCTCGAAATACGGCCCCAGCAGCTCATCTCCGTTTCAGGATCCTCCCCCGGCCCGATCCGCTCAGACCGTCACCGATTACTGATCACCGATTACCATCCCCCATTCCCTTTTTTCCCTTTTTCCTCATTCTTCTCTTGACAGCAAACGGCTATGTGGTAATATCGGGAAAGAATCAGGAAAGCGGTGATTTAAACAGGCTACTTGCTCCGCTATACAAATACGCTAAAGCGCCGGTTTTTTATGTCCGGATCGAGCGGCGCTGAAGCAATCGGCGCCGCTTTTTTTGTTCTCTGACAATTGATCTCTGTATCAAGACCGGCGGTAGGGAACTGGCCCTGTGACCGCCGGGGCAACCTGAAGCCTCAGGTGCCAACGCCAGCCCGCGCCTCGACGCCGAAAGCGTCGGGGCGGGGGTCCCGATTAATATCGGGGCCCGCGAGGGAGCGATGCGGTCTTACCCGCCGATCACCCTCTTCCCCCTTAGGGGAGAGGGCAGATTCACCCATTTTTAACCCTCTCCTACCTTAGGGGAGAGGGCAGATTCACCCAGTTTTAACCCTCTCCCCTCTTGGGGGAGAGGGCAGGGTGAGGGGGTAAGGCAAAAGGCCTCAAGGCCTTCCTCTCCGCGGGGAAGGCCTTTTTTCTTGCCTCCCCGCCCCGCTCCCCCCGGGCTGGCCGCCGCGCCTGGCAAAAAAAGGAGGGAACAGTTATGAAACCGATCGTGGTCAAACAGGAGTCTTTCTCCTGTTTCTATCCCCTGAGTGTCCGTTACTGGGTACTCCCCGGCCGGTTTATGGCTGGGGAGTACCCCGGCAGCCCCAATCCGGCCGACGCCTGCAAAAAGCTGGCGGCCCTGGCCGAAGCGGGGATCGACACCTTCATCGACCTGACCGAACCGGGAGAGATTACGCATCCCTACCGGCGGTCGCTCGACCGCCCGCCCTTCGGGGAGGTCCGGTACCACAACTTCCCGGTCCGCGACGGCTCGGGCCTGTCCTCCAGGCTGCAGCTCTCCCGGATCCTGGACGCCGTCGACTCCTCGCTGAAGGAAGGCGGGCGGGTCTACCTCCACTGCCGGGGCGGCGCCGGGAGGACCGGTACGGTCGTCTGGGCCTGGCTGGTCCGCCGGGGTTGGAGCGGGACGGAGGCGCTCGACTGTCTCCGCGGCCTCTGGAAGCAGTGCGAGAGGCTGCTGGATCCGAGCAACCCCCCGATGAACGTCACCCAGCAGATCTACATTCTCTGCGAAGCGGTCCCCCGGGCGGCGGCCCCCGGGCATCTGCATATCCCCGCGAAGGGAGAGGAGGGTACCCCCTGCCCGTTTCCGGGCCGCCGGGCTTCCGTTCCGCGGGAAAGGGGGTAGCCGAATCAGTTAATTTAGGCCGAGTCTTGGCCAGGTAGAACGAACCGTAACGGGGGATGTCCGCATCCTCCGGAAGAAAAAGGAGGAAAGTAATTATGAAACCTTCACAGCTGTCCGCAGTTCTCGAAGTAGCGATCAGGAACCGCCACCCCCTGCTGATCGCCGGCCCCCCGGGGATCGGCAAGTCCGACATCGTGGCCCAGTGCTGCGAGCGGGCCGGGGCGCGGCTGGTGGTCTTTCACCCGGTGGTCAGCGACCCCACCGACTTCAAGGGTCTTCCCTTCGTCCAAGACGGTGAGGCTGACTTCCTGCCCTTCGGGGACCTCAAGATTCTGACCGCGGCCGCCGAGCCGACGGTGGCCTTCCTCGACGACCTCGGCCAGGCCCCGGCCTCCGTCCAGGCGGCGGCGATGCAGCTGCTCCTCTCCCGAAAGATCAACGGGCATAAGGTCAGCGACCTGGTCACCTTCGTCGCCGCCACCAACCGCCGGGAGGACCGGGCCGGCGTCCAGGGGATCATCGAGCCGGTCAAGTCGCGGTTCGTCAGCCTGGTCCACCTCGAGGTCGACAGCCGGGACTGGCTCAAGTGGGCGGCCGGAAGCGGCCTGCCCGGAGACCTGGTCGACTTCATCCGGGCCCGCCCCGCGCTCCTGCACGACTTCAAGCCGTCGCGGGAGCTGTGGAACAGCCCCTGCCCCCGCACGGTCGCCTTCGCCGGGAAGATCCTCGCCGGCGGCTACCCCGAAAATACGGTCCGCGAGCTGATGGAAGGTGCCTGCGGGAAGGGGTTTGCGGTCGAATTCGCCGCCTTTGTCAAGGCCAGGGCCGAACTCCCGGACGTCTCCGAGATATTCAAGGACCCCGAAAACTGCACGGTCATCGATAATCCGTCCCTGCTCTACGCCCAGTGCGACGCCCTGGCCCGCCGGGCGACGGAGAAGAGCATCGGCGCCCTGATGACCTACCTCCGGCGGCTCCCGACCGAGTACGCCACCCTGACCGTCAAGCACTGCCTCCGCCGCGACCGGGCCCTCGGGGAGACCGACGCGATCGTCCGGTGGTCGGTGGAGAACCAGGAACGGCTGATGGAGGTGGCGTGATGGACCCGGCGGAGAAGCTCTCCCGGGCGAAGGACATCCTGGTCCTGAAGTACCCGTTCTTCGCCTCGATCGTCTTCCGGTTCGAACTGCGTGCGTCCGCTGTCTGTCAGGCCGGCTACACCGACGGCACCGCGATCTTCTACAACCCCGAATGGATCGACTCCCTGAGTCCCGGCGAAACCGCTACCTTCCTCGCCCACTTGGCGCTGCACTTCGCCCTCCAGCACCACCTCCGGCGGGGGAACCGGGAGCACAACCGGTGGAACGTCGCCGCCGACTACGTCGTCAACCTCATCCTGAAGAAGGACGGCTTCCAGCTGCCCCGCTGGGCCTACTGCGACCGCAAGTTCGAGGGGCTGGACGCCGAGACGGTTTACCGGTACGTATACGGCGGCCTCGGGATCTTCCCGTTCCAGATCGGCGCCGATCACGACCCCGGGGGCTGCGGCGGGGTCCGGGATTACCCGGTCCCCGCCGGCGACCCGCGAGCCCCTGAGAAGATCCGGGCGGCCGCGAAGCTCTGCCGGAAGATGCTGGAGGTCGCGGCGGCGGAAGCCCGGGCCGCCGGGAATGTCCCGGCGCACCTGGAGAGGCCCCCCGGCGGAGACCCGGAAGGAGACCATCGACTGGAAGAGGGTGCTGGCGGAGTTCCTCGACGAGACGGTCGGGGGTGACTATACCTGGAAGGCGCCCAACCCGAGGTACCTGCCGTCCGGCGTCTACCTCCCCTCCCACGGACGTGAGCGGACCGGGCGGGTCGCCGTCTACATCGACACCTCCGGTTCGGTTGGCAGTGAGGAGATGACGCGGATCATCGCGGAGGTCCACGGCATCGCCTCCGCCTGTTCGATAGCGGTCACCGTGGTCTACGCCGACTGCCGGGTGGCCGGTCACCGGGAGATCCTCCCCGGGGACGATCCTCCCCGCCTCCGGCCCCGGGGTGGGGGCGGGACTGACTACCGCCCGGCCTTCGAATGGGCGGAGGCGGAGTGCCTCGACCCCGCCTGCGCGGTCTACTTGACCGACGGCTTCTGCTCAACTTTTCCCGACCGTGAGCCCGATTACCCGGTTCTCTGGGCGCTCACCGAAGAATCATCCGGATTCAAGCCCCTCTGGGGCGGTGTTATGGAGGTGAAATGAAAGCGATCAAGGATACTGCCCGGGCGAAGTTCGTGCGGGCCGCGATGGCGGGCGACGGCCGCCGTTTCCTGGGCACCCGGTTCCCGGCCTTGTTGTGGGGTCCCGCCGCCCGACAGGACGCCCGCCTGGCCCGGCTGCTCTCTTTCGATCTCTGGTGGCCCCAGTTCTGCGAGCAGCCGATGAAACTGAAATTCTTTTTTGTCGAGGGGGAGCTGGTCGTCAGCGATATAGTCACCGGCTACCTCTACCTCGACGACCCCGCCGTTCCGTCAGGGGTCTATGTCCAGCCGGAACCGGGACCGAAGCTCATTCCCGAAAGGGCCGTGCCCCCCCCCGGCCGGCTGGGCCGGCTGGAGACGGATCACGAGGGGGAGCGTGACCTGCTCTGGCTGCAGGACACGGTGCTCCCCCGGACCCGGGAAAAACAATGCGCGCTCCTCGAGTCCGGGGTGAATCACGGGGGTGTTCTCTTACCCTCCGGGACCCCGCCGGAGGTCCGGGACTACCTCCTCAACCCCCTCTGGTGGCCGCTTTGCTCCGGCCCGAAGGCCGCCCGGATAGCGCTCGGCTTCGGGCGTCCCTCCCGGACGGTCCGCGCCTACCTCGGCCGGGATGGCGCCGGTTTCATCTACACGCACGAGAGGAGGGTCCCGGAGAAATGCAAATTCCTCGACGTCACGAGGGTGAGGAGACTCGGGCCGTCCAACCGGAGCAGGTACCGGAAACTCGGAAAGATCGAACTTTAACGCCCGGAACTGGGCAGGGAGATGAGAAGTGAAGACCCGACGATTCGATCCCGGAGTGGAAGTAACGGAGTACGCGTTCACCCGAATGGAGGGGATCGCGAAGAACGCCGTCCGCCTGGAACGTGGCTTCGTCTGAGAGAACGGGGACATCCCCCAGTCCGTCTGGGCGGAGGAGCCGGTCGAGGACGAGGGGGCGCTGGTCTCCCGCGTTCACGCCGAGACCCTCTTTGTCTCCGGAGTTCCCCAGACCCCGGAAGTCGCGGTCCGGCTCGCCCGCTATGCCGAGGACGCTGGGCTGAGCGGCCCGGTTCGTTCCCCGGGCGGGGATGTCAGCCTCAAGACGACCGTCTTCGCCCACGAGGGAAACCTCCCCGAAGTCCGGCTGCTCTTATCCACGGCCCTCGCCGTCCAGGCAATCGAGAGCTGCACGATGTCGGCAGTGCTGGCCGATCACACCGGCGGGAACCCCGCCGGCCCGACAGACCCCCTTTCCCCCGGCCGGCCGGAGACGAGGGACTGGCTGGCGCGGGCGGGAGACTGCTTCTCCTTCGTCAACTCCGGGGAGAGGCCCTGGAACACGGAGACTTTCTACGGGGCCGTGAAGGAGTTCATCGGCAACCGGAGCCTCCATACCTCCACCGGCCGGGACGGCCTCACCGCCGAGTACCTTGACGGCCCGGGGAGCGGCCCCGCCGGTTCCGGCGGGCACTCGGTCCTCTTCCGGATGTTCGGGGACCTCACTCACCCCCTTCTCGGGGATGGGATCAAGCTCTTCCTGGTCCTCCCGATGAACCTCCCGGGCCCGGAGGGCGGGGAGCTGGTAGGGGAGCTCAACGCGATGGAGCAGCGGGAGTGGAACCGTTGCCACTTCCTCGGCTCCTGGCACTTCGACCAACTCGGCTTCCCGGCCTACAATAGCTTCATCCCCGCCATCGCCTGCCACCCGGCGGTGGTCTTAAACCAGGTCGCCGCCTTCGGAATCCGCTCCGCCTGGGTGGCGAGCAGAGGAGTCCGCCAGAATTCCCAGTCCCGACCTGGGGAGAGAGGCCGGCGCTAAGGGAAGGACAGCGTAGATAGGGGAGAGGACCCGCGCCCAGAATCCCCCTCTCCACTCGGGGAGAGGGGCCAGGGGTGAGGGGGTCCTGCCTGTCGTCTGCTTATCGGCACTCCCAACCCCGCCTGCGCTACTCCAATATTTCACGCTGAATCCATAACTACCAGAGAAGCAGTATATTAAGACAATTAACTTGACTGTTTTGTAATAATTATAGTAAAGCTTGAACCCGAAACTGATACTGGTCAAACCCCCCAGAGGTTCCCGATGGTGTATGTCAATGTCTTCCAGACTGGCCAAGAGAATCTCTGCAAGATCGGCCGGACCCGGGGCGACGTCGAGAAGCGTCGCCAGGACCTCTCCACCGGGAACCCCCACCTCTTTTTCATCTTCCGGGTGATCAAAACCGGTTACGCCACCCCAGTTGGGAACTTCCCAGAGTTCGAAAATCCTGTCCTGGCTAACAAACTCAAGTTCCAGCTCGGCCAGTCCGGAGGCAACGTATGTATCGCCATCTGGCAGAATAAGTCCACCCTCCGCTATCATCACTCCTTCCTGGAGGAGGCGACGGAGTTATTCCAGTGCTAATAGAGCAAAACGCAATAACGCGTATTCCGCTTGTAGTGAAATTGGTCAAATTCTTTGAACAGGACAGCAGTGAAAGCGATTAAAGTATTTAGGGTTTTGATGCTGGGTATAGGTACAGCTTTAGGCATTTCAATACTTTTGCTTTCATGTAGTCATAGCAATAGTGGTGGAGGTTATTATTTACCTAATCCGACGCCTATTCATAGCCCTGGAATATCTAATCCAACCAAAACACCTGCCCCAGAGTTGCGCCTGACACCCCGACCAACCCCCACAGCACGGCCAAGGTCTACAGCATTCTCGTGTCCCGGAGATATAGTCAACTGCAGTGATTTCAGTACTCAAGCCGAGGCACAAAGATGGTTTGATCGTTATTATGCCGATTGTGGGTATTTCGCCAGACTTGATAGTGATAAGGATGGAATAGTCCGTGAGGGTTTAAGAGGAGTGGCTGAGTATGGCTCTATAATCAAGATGAAATATGGTAGATAAGAGGGGATTCGATACGGAAAGTCGTAATATTATGTCTTCAATTAATTCGCTGGGTGGTGGAGAATATTTAAGAACTGTAGATCATCGGTGAAGTCCTCTTCACCGATGGATAACTACTGGAAGCTGTGAATACGAATCAGCAGCGTAGAAATCTATATTTGCAAATGATTAATCAACTCAATGAATTTTAGGAGAAAGTGAATAATTCGCTGGAGGGTAAATTATGAATAAATTAATTGAATTAGTGCATTACCCTAATCTTTCTGATTGGAAAGAAAGCTGTGAAAAAGTATTGGATGGTCTTTTTGGGAGCCCAAATGGGCGATATCTTGCAAAGGCGAAAAACGTATACAAATTAAGAGCTCCACTTATGTCTAGCGAGAAAGGTGTATCCTTTGCCGCCTTAATCCATCCATCAAATCCTGATAGCGGTCCTTATGGAGGTATGAGTTTCGTTTTATTCCCAATAGAAGATGCCCCCTGCCTGATTACTATGATAATTGGAACTCAAGGTTTAAGTCCGGATGAACAAGTATTAGGCAGGCCCGGTCATGCCCGCAAAGCCGCTGCAATATCTAATTGGCTGAATCATAAATACGGCGATGGGAAGATGGTTGCTTGGTCGAAGCAAGATCCGGTCAGAACGGAAATAAAAGTGCCAAAGAATATTGAACAGTATTTCTCTAAATATAGCTCAGTATTTTCCAGATATGGTAAAGAACTATACGCAATCTATGCTCCTACTGATAACAAACAGGGAACCGAAGATGCTCTGAAAGCCTTTTTAGATTTAATGTTTGAGGAAAGAAACCAATATCCCTTAGCAGCATATCGGGAAGATGCAGATCGAATCCAAAAAGAATATTACTCATATCTTATGCCTGATATCACAAAAGAGGGGATGAATCAACTTATTAAAGATCGCCGTTTTGTCATTGTAGAGGGACCTCCAGGAACGGGTAAAACCCGAATGGCTCTGCAACTTATTGAGGAAGATTATGGAGGAAATGGCAAATCTATTCAGTTCCATCCAAATACTACTTACGAAAATTTTGTTGGAGGGTTGGCTCCTATCGAAACTGAAGATGAGATGGGTTTCAAATTTGCTCCTAAGAAAGGTTTTTTAATGGAAGCAGTAGAAGATGCCCGCAGAGATCCAGATAAGGATTTTCTGTTACATGTTGATGAGATCAATAGAGCGGATTTGTCTAAGGTTTTGGGTGAAGCTATTTTCCTCTTTGAGATTGATGAAGAAGACAAAAGACAAATACATCTTTCCTATGACTTTAAAGCTGGATTTGGTACTAAGCTAAGCTTGCCCGATAATTTATATGTTTTAGGAACCATGAATAGCGCAGATCGTTCCATTGCAATTCTAGACGTAGCCATTAGAAGAAGATTTGCTTTTCAAAAACTATGGCCTCAAATGACCGTAGTTCAAGAATATGGGTGTGAAATTATGCAGCAGGCTTTTAAGGAATTAGTATCTATATTTATTGAACACGCTAATGATGATTCGTTATCTCTCGTACCTGGTCATTCATATTTTTTAGCAAAAGATGAGAAAAAGGCTGTTAAATATTTGAAAGTCCACTTAATTCCTCTTTTAGAAGAATATTTAATGCAGGGTTATGTTGCCAGTTTTTCTGATGCGGTTCGAGGTTACATTCAGTGGGTCAATGCATTAGGTTAGAGCGATGGCAGCGCCTCAATTAAAATATCAGTTTCGAAAGCAGGGGCAATGCTTTGAAATAGAAGACTCTAGCCGAATCAAAATATTGGCAAGTCAGTTAATTAGAGGTGGCAGATTATCTGTACGGGACCCTAATCCTCACGCAGCTCGATTAGGGAAACAATTCATTCGCCAAAACAGAGGGATTTTAGATGATTTTGAGGTAGAAGCTTCTACCTCCTATGATGGGCAAAGTGTATCCATCTGGTTAAAATCTGGAACATATATTGGCGCGTTGCCATTGCTCTCTCCCACTACTGGCCGCCCGGATTATGGCCTGGTTATAAAGCCACGATTCCATTGGTCTGGCTTAGGGCAAATGTTGGTGATGATGGGTTGGAAAATATTGCCCAATCCTCTGAAACTTCCACCAATTCCAGGAACAGAAAGAAAAATCCCCACCTGGGTACTTTCCTCAATAGTTCTTTTCCGCATAAATAAGTTGCTTACAAGGATGGAGAGGCGTTTTGAACTCATCGAATCTGATTTGAATGCTCCACGTGGAAATATTAATTGGCCAAATTATTTAAGACAGAAAATGCCTCAGGCAAAATTCCTTCAAGTTCCTTGTCGCTACCCTGATTTGAGAGATGATCGTGAACTAAAATCAGCTATCCACTATACACTAAATAAACAATTAAATGAGCTTCAAACTCAGCGACATAGTGGTATAGCCGCCATCCAATTAATAGAGTTTTGTCAGGAATTAATAGCAAAAGTTAATGATATTCCCCCCCGGCTCCCTATGCCAAAAACAATTGATTCCTGGCTTAGCGGTTCAATGAAAACAGAAGTATTCGTGGAAGGTTTACAAGCAATAGAATGGACTATTGACGACAGAGGCTTGGCTGGCATAAGTGATCTACAGGGTCTTCCATGGCGAATGCCTATGGAAAAATTCTTTGAGGCCTGGGTAGAATCAATCGCAGAATCATTAGTGAGGAATATCGGTGGGCAATTAAAAATAGGGCGTAAACGAGAAACAATCCATCCGATAACTTGGGACCCACCTTATCTAGGTTCCCAGAGAAGTTTAATCCCTGATTTTATTATAGAAAAGGAAGATTCCACAATTATTCTGGATGCAAAATACAAAAGTCATTGGGAAGAACTAAATATTTCCCGGTGGTCTCATCTCGGCCAGCATTTTAAAGAAAGACATCGAGAAGATTTAATGCAAATATTGGCATACTCCAATTTATCGGATAAACCTCATGTTATAAGCTGTTTAATCTACCCTTGTAGAAAGTCAACCTGGGAATCACTCAAGTCCAGAGATAGAATTTCTCATAAAGCATATGTTCGGTCAGGGAAGAGGCAAATAGAATTAATACTTACAGCGATTCCAATGGATGCTGATAAAAATGAAGTCGTTAAAATTATTGGGAAAGAAATCTATTCGGCAAAGTTCGGAAGTTGATCAAAAAAATGGTGGTTTATGGAATTACAGAGGAATATTATGAAGCTTGGTCTAAATAATATCATCAAGAGAATTAAAGTATTTCGGGATGAGCGGGATTGGATGCAGTTTCATAATCACAAAGATATGGCCATCTCGATCGTGATTGAAGCAGCTGAGCTTCTGGAACATTTTCAGTGGCAGACAGAAGAAGAAACTGATCAGCACGTTAAAGAGAATAAAGACATGATCAGCGAAGAAATTGCTGATATCGGAATTTATCTGATAGAACTTGCGGATAATTTAGGAATCAATTTAGTGCAGGCAATGAACAAGAAACTGGATAAGAACGCTCTTAAATATCCGGTCGAGAAGGCAAAAGGTCGTCATGATAAGTACGATAAACTATGAATAAGGATAATCCATCATTAAGACGATATTAACAAAAAATCATAGTCAGTCGTAAGTTCAGGAATAAATGATCAGGGTCACACCCTAAATAATAAGTACGACGGGGAGAAAGGGATTTGTTATAGTGAGGTCATGGCGTGACCACTGAGAATTGAGTACCCGAATGCCTGGTATCACGTTACCGGACGGGGAGT